>JAHRHA010000163.1 GCA_020027875.1 Micromonosporaceae bacterium
CGCCGTCTACGGTGCCCGACGCAGCTGGATCGAATTGCGCCGCCGCGGAGTTCACGTGGCCCGGTGCACGGTGGAGCGGATCATGCGCGAACATGGCATGGTCAGCGTGCGACGAGGCAAGCGGACCCGCACCACGACAGCGGATCCGGCCGCTGCCCGTGTGGCCGACTTGGTCAACCGGAACTTCACCGCCCCAGCGCCGAACCGGTTGTGGCTGGCCGACATCACCTACGTACCTACCTGGCAGGGCTTTGTCTACGTCGCATTCGTGCTGGACTGCTTCTCCCGCCTGATCGTGGGCTGGCAGACCGCGGACAACCTGCGCACCGACCTGCCGCTCGACGCTTTGGAGATGGCCCTGTTCAACCGGAGAGTCCACTACGGACAGACCGTGCACCACTCGGACGCCGGCTCGCAGTACACCGCGATCCGCTACAGCGAACGGCTTTCCACCTTCGGAGTCCTGCCGTCGATTGGGTCCATAGGGGACAGTTACGACAACGCGATGGCGGAGGCGCTGAACGGGACGTTCAAGGCCGAATTGATCCACCGGTTCGGACCGTGGAAGACCCGGGCCGACGCCGAGGTCGCCATCTACGAGTGGATCTCCTGGTACAACCAAGCCAGGATCCACACCTCCGTGGGCGATGTTTCGCCAGCGGAGTACGAAGCAAACTACTACGATTCGCTCAACACACAGGCGACAACCGCCGCCTGATAACCGGGCCTCCATCAGACCCGGTACGGCTCAGGTGCTCCGGCTGCTCGGAACAAGCGATAAGCGGTCAGACGGGCCGGGCGGGACCCCGGTAATGGTCCAGGACCTCAACGGCGTGATAGCGCGCGAGAGTGTCGCCGATCACGGGCCGGTAATCGGGTACGGCCTCAATCTTCTCGCCACGATAGGACACGACTAGGACCTCGTCGTCGATCTGGGCGTCGCACAGGTCGACAAGGTGAGTGGATTTGAAGACCTTCCCGCGCGTGACCGCCGCGACCCCCCACGGGGCTTGCAGGTCGGTCGGATAGCGGTAGAACGCGGTGATACGGCCGATCGCACGGCCGCTGCTATCGTTTAGACGGCGACCGAGGACATCATCCGCGATGAATATCATATGTTTCCACCTCCGGCAGATGGGCATGGGCCTTACGGGGTAACGGATATGGTTTCGACTAGGCCGGTGCGGATACCGAGTGAATTCCAGCCGGTCCTGCAGGCCAAGCTTGCAGCATGTTCCCTCGTGTCGTTTCGACGGGTTGACCCTTCGACCAAGGCGTGTCTTCATGGCCAGCCTGTC
The DNA here is from genome assembly GCA_020027875.1 of Micromonosporaceae bacterium. Lineage (GTDB taxonomy): Bacteria > Actinomycetota > Actinomycetes > Mycobacteriales > Micromonosporaceae > JAXIPB01. Next base: position 1,299 of record JAHRHA010000163.1, read on the forward strand.
GGCGGTTCCGGGTCCCGTCCATCCGTGACGACACCCACATCTGGCTCTGGGCCGGCCGGCCTTGCGGGTCACCCCTACAGGTTCGCCACCGGGCCAAATGGGTGTCAGCACGGATTGCGGCGGCGTTCCGCGGGTGCTAATGGATGGCCAAGTGGTGGTTGCAGCGCTCGGCGGGTGTCAGCTAGATGACGGTTCGCGTACGGCGGGGTCTCAGCAGCGGTTCGACGGCGCGGGCGGCTAAGGGTGCCGTGACGGCCAGGATGAGAACGTATGCGGCGGCCAGTGGGCCTAGGCCGGCGTGGGCGCCGGCGGCGAGGCCGGCGATGACGATGTTGAACTCCCCGAGGAATCAATACGGCGCCGGAACGTTCTCGCCCGGTGCGGCCGATGCCGGCGCGGCGGGCGCCAGCCATCCGGTGGTGTATTTGGTGACGACGCCCACGACGAGCAGGAAAGCGACGCCGGCGACAGGGGGAGGGCGGCCGGGTCGGTTCGTAGGCCCAAGAAGACGAAGAATACAGCGCCGAACAGATCCCGCAGGGGGGTGAGCAGCACGCGCGCAGCGTGGGCGGGTGGCCCGGACAGGGCGATGCCGGCCAGAAACGCTTCGACCGCGGCGGAGACCTGCAGTTGTTGGGCGACCCCCCGGCCATCAGCACGGTCAGGCCCAGCACCTTCAGCAGCAGCACTTCTTGACTGGGCGAACCGATGAACGCCTCAATCGCCCGCCCGTAGCGCAGCGCGACGAAAAGGACCACGGCGACGGTGACGGCCGCGATGGCCAGGGCGGCGGATCCGCCGAGCAGGCCGGTGCCGGCCAGCACCGCGGTGAGGATAGGCAGGTGCCTCGCCATAGCCAGGTCTTCCATCACCAGCAGCGACAGGACCACCGGGGCTCGCGGTTTCCGATCCAGTCCAGGTCGCTGAGGAGTTTCGCGGTGATGCCGGAGGAGGTGACGATGGTGATGCCGCCGAGCACAAGGGCGGCTACGGGCCCCCAACCCAGGGCCAAGGCGATGATGACACCGGGGGCGGCGCTGAGTCCCAGGTCCAGATTTCCACTCACGGCGGAGGTGCGCAGTGTGTCGACGAGTTCGGACGAGGTGTATGCCAGCCCGAGAGTGAACAGAAGCAGGATCACCCCGATCTCGGCGCCGGTGGCGATGAACTCCTCACTGGTGGCCAGCGGCAACAGTCCGCCCTGGCCGAAGGCCAGTCCGGCGAGCAGGTAAAGCGGGATGGGCGAAATGCCGAATCTGATGGAGACCGCGCCGAGTGGGCCCAGGCCGAGGATGATCGCGCCAAGCTCCACTAGGAGCAGCGAACCGTGCACGCAGGCGCAGCCTTCGGCCAGCAGGTTGGCGACCGCGGCGGCGCCGTCGGCTGTGCCGACAACGACATCGCCGGCCTGGAACACGAAGTCCAGTCGGGGCTGGCGATCACCTGGCTGCCGCATACGACGGCGACGATGGAGGCGCCGGTGCGGGTGCGTGCCCGGGTGTCGCCGAGGCTGCGCCGGTCGTGGGGAGCCGGCCGGGATGGGGTTCTGCTCGCTGACCAAGCCCTCCTTGGCGGTGCAGCTCACCGAGCCGCTCTACCAGACGGGTGGTGGCGAGCAGTCCGGCCATCCCGTTGGCCTCATCAGCGGTCAGCGTCAGCGTGACCGCCGCGGTGTCTGGGTCTTCGCGGTCGTAGACCACGACCTCCCTTCGGCCGGTGCGGTGCGACACGATACCGACGCGCAGGCCCCGTTCGGTGACGAACTCGAGCCGCAGTCCGACGCCAGGCAGCGGGGTAGGGCAAATCTCCATCGCTGTCTCCCCCTTGCTGGCGTCGACGGAGTGGGGCCGCCGCCGCGGCCCCCGGTCGGACGCCGGGTCCCCACGCCTCCAGATCTTGGCACGACGTTCGTAATGGAACCTGCCCGGCACCGTCGACGCGCATCGCTGCCCGCGGAAGGCGGCCGTGGACAGTGCCGTCGCGGGAGACTGGATGTGATGGTGATGTGGGCTGGACGCTCGACAGACATCGTGCCCTTACGATCACCCGTGCTCGGGGGATTGGGTGTCCGCCCCGATGGACAAGACCCGAACCGCTGGTCAGGCTGGCTGTGATCGCCGCGGGCGATAGCACGCCGCGGGCGAAGCGCGCTTGGCGGATACGACACAGGCGGTGGGTGGGCGGATAGTGGGGACATCAATACTGAGGAGGCCACCCGGCGTGTCCCTGTTCTGGCGGATCTTCTTGCTCAACACGGCGGTGCTCATCGCCGCCACTGTCCTGCTCATGCTCGGACCCGCCACCGTCTCCACCCCGGTCCTGCCCACCGAGGCGCTGATCCTGGCCGCCGGAGTCGCTGCCATGCTCGTGACGAACGCCGTTCTCTTGCGTATCGGTCTGGCCCCGCTTGCCCGGCTCACCGGCTCCATGTCCATCGTTGACCTGCTTCGCCCCGGCCAGCGGCTGGCCGCCACCGGCCACGCCCACATCGCCGACCTGATCAGGGCCTTCAACACCATGCTCGACCGCCTCGAAGCCGAACGCGCCGCCAGTGCGGTCCGCGCCTTGTCCGCCCAGGAAGCCGAACGACAGCGCATCGCCCAGGAGCTGCACGACGAGATCGGGCAGACCCTCACCGCGGTCCTGCTCGAACTCAAACGGGTGGCCGACCGCGCACCCCAACCGTTGCGCGAACAGCTGCACCAGGTGCAAGAGACCACCCGCAACAGCCTGGACGAGATCCGCCGCATCGCCCGCCGGCTACGCCCCGGCGTGCTGGAAGAACTCGGCTTGATCAGCGCGCTCAAGGCCCTGGCCACGGAGTTCTCCACCACCGGGCTCACCGTGCACCGCAGCCTCGACAACGACGTGCCGGACCTGGGAACGGAGACCGAGCTAGTCCTCTATCGCGTCGCGCAGGAGAGCCTCACCAACGCCGCGCGCCACGCCTACGCCCGGCACGTCCACCTCACCCTGCGCGGCTGCCAGAACGGAGTGGAGCTGTGCATCGGCGACGACGGGCGAGGGCTACGCCGAGCCCCGGAAGGCGCCGGCATCCGCGGCATGCGCGAACGCGCCCTGCTCGTCGGCGCCGACCTCACCCTCGGCCAGGGGCCCGCCGGCGGCACCGAAGTCCGCCTGCGCGTGCCCATCCGAACCGGGAGCAGCTGACCATGCCCGAGGCGCGACAAACCCGTATCCTGCTCGCCGACGACCACGCACTGGTACGCCGAGGGGTCCGGCACATCCTAGACAACGAGTCCGACCTGACCGTCGTCGCCGAAGCCGCCGACGGCGCCGAGGCCATCGACAAGGCTCGAACCGACCAGCCCGACCTGGCCATCCTCGACATCGCCATGCCCCGCATGACCGGCCTTCAAGCCGCCCGTGAGCTGTCTCGCCTGCTACCGGACCTGCGCATCCTCATCCTGACCATGTACGACAGCGAGCAGTACTTCTTCGAATCCCTCAAAGCCGGCGCCTCCGGCTACGTCCTCAAATCCGTCGCCGACCGCGACCTCGTGGAAGCCTGCCGCGCGGCCATGCGCGGCGAGCCGTTCATCTACCCCGGCGCGGTCACCGCCCTCATCCGCAACTACCTCGAATGGGCCAGAGAGGGCGACAACATCCCCGCCAAGGCCATCACCGACCGCGAAGAGGAGATTCTCAAGCTCGTCGCCGAGGGCCACTCATCCAAACAAATCGCCGACATGCTGTTCATCAGCTTCAAAACCGTCGAACGCCACCGGGCAAACCTGCTGCAGAAACTCGGCCTCCGAGACCGGCTAGAACTCACCCGCTACGCCATCCGAGCCGGCCTGATCGAACCCTGAACCGCCGCTCGCTGCGCGCACGGGCTGGACGAAGGGCATCACGGCGCCCGACTTTCGCTCTCTCTCCGTTGCCGACGGATCGTCGAGGAAGCCACGCCACCAAGACGAGTCGGCCTGCCGTGTGCAGCGCATGGCGCGCACGCACCCGGACCCGTCCCGGACATAGGTCACGTGTGCAATGGCGAGACCCACAACCTTGCCGTTTCCCTCGCAGTCGTCGCACCGGATCATGAGCACGGCCTGCTCCCTGAGGGCGCGGGCCGTCAGTCCGGCCGCAGCCAGCTCTTGATCCACCCGGGCCGACGAGGTGGCCGAGTCATTCATATCCCGCGTCATGAGTTCCGCTTGGCGCTGCTGTCTCGCCCGGGCGGCTGCGTCCTCGGCTGCATACGGGGCAACGGCGTCCTGAAGTGCCGTACACCCATCGACGAGAGCTTGGTTCGCCCTGGCTCGGCCGCGTACTGCGCGACCAAGACCTCCAGCTCAGCGCTGACGCGGCGAGCCACTTCTTGTCACCCCTCGCACGCTGTCGCGCGTAGCACAGCGCTCAGGGTACCGTGGACACCATGACGCCCGCCTCGGCCCACCGTCGCACCCCGCGGATTGTCCACGTACCCTACGTCGTCGAGCGCGACGAAGATGGGGTGTGGTGCGCTCATGCGCAGATCCGCCCGGGCGTGGGAGCCCACGGGCAGGGCGAGGACGAGGCGGCCGCGATCGCCGACCTGCGAGAGGCGGTTACCGCCCTCATCGCCGAGTTCGGCGCACCGGACGAGCTGGCCGTGGCTGTGTCCGCCGCCTGATGGCTGTCCCGTCCGTACCCGGCGGGCGGGTCGTCAAGGCGCTGGAGCAGCACGGGTTCGTGGTAGGCCCAAGCTGTTTCCGTTGGTACAATTGAATTTGTGGGCACGGCTGGGTTCGAACCAGCGACCCCTCGCTTGTAAGGCGAGTGCTCTTCCGCTGAGCTACGCGCCCGGCATCCATTGACGGCAGGTGAACCACCGCGATGGACGTCGCGGCGGCCAGATTACCCCACCCGGGGCAGGATCCGCCCACGGCGGGCTGGCATGGACCAGATGTGGGGTACGTGGGCGATTGCTGTGGCGCGAGGGACCACTTTCCCGCAAGCAGGCCCAAAGAATCATGAGGGCAGCGCGGCGAGGGCCTTCCGCCAAGCGTCCTGGTCGCGCGCCTGGCCCGGCGGGTACTCCTCAGCGAAGCGAACCACGCCAGCTTTGTCGATGATGAATGTGCCCCGGTTTGCGTACCCGCGCTCGGCGTTGAAGACCCCGTACGCCTGCGCGATCGCCCCGTGCGGCCAGAAGTCCGCGAGCAGGGGGAACCGGTAGCCCTCCCGCTCCGCCCACACCTTGTGCGAAGGCGACGAGTCGACGCTGACCGTCAGCACCTGGACCGAGTCGTTCACGAAGTCATTGAGGTTGTCCCGCACCGAACAGAGCTCACCTTGGCAGGTGCCGGTGAACGCGAGCGGGTAGAAGACCAGCAAGACGTTGCGAGAGCCGCGGAAGTCCGACAGGCGTACCTCCTGGTTGTTCTGGTCCTTCAACACGAAGTTCGGCGCCTCAACACCCACTTCGATGGGCATACGACCACCCCGCAGCGAACGACGACAACACCATAGAAGAGCATGCTATCGCCGCGGAACCGACAGCGCGGTGGCGTCGTGGCGACAGCGTGTCGGGCGCGCCCCGCTTACACTCGCCGCCATGGCGATGGCCACCCCAGACACAAGCTTCCGGCTCGGCATCGATTTCGGCACGTCTCACACCACCGCCATCCTGCGGTGGCCGGACGGGCACGCGCGGCCGCTGCTCTTCGACGGCTCGCCGCTTCTTCCCAGCGCCGTCTACGTGGAGCCGGACGAACGTCTTCTCGTAGGCCGCGACGCTATCCACGCCGCGCGCATCGACCCGGCCCGGTTCGAGCCCACCCCGAAACGCCGGATCGACCAGGCCACCGTGCGCCTCGGCGATCAGGACGTCAGCGTCGTCGCCATGGTCGCCGCCGTCCTGGGACGGGTACGCGACGAGGCGGTACGCGTCAGCGGCACCCAGCCGTACAACCTTGATCTCACGCTGACCCACCCCGCCGGGTGGGACGCCACGCGCAAGCAGATCCTGACCGATGCGTGTCGCCGGGCAGGCCTCCCCGACCCCAGGATGGTGCCCGAGCCCGTCGCCGCGGCGGGCTACTTCGTCGCAGTACTGGGCCGCACCATCCCGGCTGGGTCGGCCCTGGTCGTGTACGACTTCGGCGGCGGCACCTTCGACGCCAGCGTCGTGTCGCCCGCCCAGGCGGGGTACGAGGTACTGGCGGTGGCCGGCCTCGACGACGTCGGCGGGGTGGACCTCGACGCCGCCCTGCTCGAGCACGTCGCCCGCGCCCACCATGCCACCGACCCGGACGCCTGGCATCGCCTGGAGGAGCCGCAGACCCCGGCTGACCGACGGCACCGCCGTCACCTCGTCGAGGATGTGCGCGCCGCCAAGGAGATGCTCTCCCGTGCCGCGTCGGCGACCGTGCCGGTGCCGCTGCTCGAACTCGAGGCCCGGATCACCCGCGAGGAGTTCGACGCGCTGGCCCGCCCCCTGCTCGACCGCACGGTCGACACCACCAACGACGTCATCCGCTCGGCCAACCTGCCCAAGGAACGCGTCGCGGCGGTACTGCTCGTCGGCGGCTCCAGCCGCATTCCCCTCGTGGCCGACCTCCTCCTCCGCCAGACCGGCCTGGCACCGTCCACGATCGACCAACCCGAGACGGTCGTGGCCGAGGGCAGCGTCCGCCTGGCATCCGGCGGTACGGGCACGACGCGCGCCTCGTCGGCGGTGCCCGTCGCACCGCGGCCGGTGCCGGTGGTGAGCCCCACGAGCCCGCCGGCCGATCCGTGGGCGAGGAATGAGCAGCCGACACCGGTCCTGCCGGCACCGACCCAGACACCCCACGCCGCCCTCACCGTGCCGGTCATCCCGCAGGCGAGGGCCGTCGCTCCGCCCCAGCAGTATGGGCCGTACGACCAGCAGACACCGCCTCGCTCGTACCAGGGCACGATCTCGCGTCGGCGTCGGCGACCGCGCTGGCTCCCGGTTGTCCTCGTCACAGTGGCGGTCGCGGTCGTTGCCGCAGGCACGGCATTCGGCCTCCCCTACCTGCTCGGCGACGGCACTCCTGGCGCGACGACACCACCCGCTGCGGGCCGGACCACGCCCACGGCACCGTACGTGCGACAGCCCAAGCCGGTCTGGCTTCCCGCCGAGTGGCCCAAGACCGTCGATGACGCGACGGACCCCGGCGGTTCCGTCGTGCCCGGTGCCGCGGCCAACGGCGGTACGTGTGAGTACGTAGGGCCCGGCATCCTGCGCGTGCAGCGCAACGCTTTCGACGTCTCCGGCTGCCAAACCCAGCCGTACGTCAAGGCGGTCACGGTCCGAGACGGGGCCGTCGAGGCCGAGTTCAAGGTTGCCAAGGGCTGCGGCGGCATGTGGATCCGCGTCACCAACGTGGGCTACTTCGTCGCGGTCTGCGCCGACGGCACCGTGCGACTGCACGAACTGGCCAACGATCCCGCCGGGCCGCAGTCCCTGCGCGGCATATGGCAGCCGGGCTTCAACCCGCAGATGGTCGTGATCGGCATCCTCGCCCAAGGAGCCACCCTGACGGTGTACGTCGACGGAGTCGGCCAACCCGCCTTCGTCGACGACAGCCCGATCGAGTCCGGCCGGGTCGGCGTCGGCGCCTTCGCACCCACTGACATCAACGCGGCGGACGTGACCATCACCGGGTTCCGCGCGTGGGCGGTCCCGGAGCCGGAGTAGTGGCGATCAGCGCCGCTTCTGGGCCGCCCGAGGTGCGACGAGGCGGGCGCCGGCCCAGTCCTTGCCAACGCTCACGGTCGAGGTCTGCTGTAGCCCGGCCGTCGGCGCCGACTCGGTAATCTCACTTGGCTCGACGTGCCCCTCGCGCCCCGCCTTCGGCGTGAGCAACCAGACCACGCCGTTGTCGGCCAGCGGACTCAACGCGTCGACCAGCGTGTCGACGAGGTCACCGTCGCCGTCGCGCCACCACAGCAACACTGTGTCGACGACCTCGTCGGTGTCCTCATCCACGAAGTCACCAACCCGGTCCATCAGCAGGTCCCGAAGATCTTCGTCCACGTCATCGTCGTAGCCGATCTCCATGACGACCATTCCCGACTCGATCCCGAGCCGGTCCGCCAGGCTACGTACCCCGTCGGCCTGGCCCGCGGTCGCGCTCACTGTTGGATGCCCTCCTCTTAGGTTGTCGCGCCGCCGGTCCGGTAACCGGGCGGACACGCGCATGCGTTTGCGGGTAGTTCACACATTCGGAGCGCCGCGCGCAAGTGGCACACCGATCACTTGTGAAGATACGGCGTTAGACACCGAGAAGGGAGCGGACACCCTCCTCGATCATCTCTTCGGACACGAGCAGGTGTTTCGCGGCGTTGCCGAGCGGAATGTACGAGTCTGCGGAAGACACCCGCTGGGCGGCGCCGACATATCCCGCGTCCACCAGAGCGGCGAGCAC
>JAHRHA010000304.1 GCA_020027875.1 Micromonosporaceae bacterium
GCGCAGGGCCGATCCGGCCGGCAGCGAGGATACGGCCGATGGTGCCGGCGCCGACCCGGTGGCCGAGGCCAACCAGTTCGCCGTGGATGCGCCGATGCCGCCCAACCTGGGTTCTCCCCGGCCAGGCGGAGCACAAGATCACGCAGATCGTCGTTGATACGCGCTCGGCCCGGCCGGTCCGGATAGGCCCAACGCCGGCGGATCAGGCGACGGTGCCAGGACAACAGCGTGGCCGGGGTGACGATGCGATGCCTCCACAACGGCCGGGGAAGCGCGCGCACGAGGGCGGGACAGCACCGCTCGGTCCGGCCACGATAGACGTGGCCCTCCGACCTGGCGACGCAGCACCGCGACCTCGTGACGCAGCACCATCAACTCGGCGACCATCGCAGACTCGCCCGGCACCATCTGGGGCAGCCAGCCAAACACCCGAACCGCGCCCAAGTACAGCAACCGAACAATCATGCCGCCGATCCTGCCGACCAGCCACAAAACGCCAGCTCACGCCCTGTGCGAGCAGTTCTGGCACAGTACACGGCGACAACCCGGGCTGGGCTACCGGCGTGTTCAAGGCGAACTGCTTGGCCTCGGACACCACATCGGTGCGTCCACCATCCGCAGGATCCTGAAGCGATCAGGCATACCGCCCGCACCGTCCGCCGTGACCACAGCACCGGCGTAGATTCCTGCGCACCCAGGCGTCCACAATGCTGGCCTGCGACTTCTTCCGCGTCGATTGCGCGCTCTGTGTGGACGAGGCGGGAGCGGAAGCCGACTGTCGGTTTGCTGACAGCAAGAGCTCGACGGTGTCCCGCGGAGTACGTTCATTGTGCACAATGCGGTGCCAAACCGAGCGTTGCAGGAGGTCGTCATGTCTGATGCGGAGACCCTTAGACGGATTCCGCTTGAGATCTTCAATGACGGCCGTCTGGAACTCATTGAGGAGTTCTTTGCGCCGGACTACATTGAGCACGTTGCGCCGCCACCCGGCGTGCCCAGCGGAATTGATGGTCTGCGAGTTCTCGTCGCCGCACTCAGAGCGGCATTTCCTGACCTGCGGTACGAGGTCGTCCAGCAACTGCAGGATGGCGACACGCACGTAGGCCACGTCCAGGTCACAGGAACGATGAGTGGTGACTTTGCCGGCATGCCCGCAACCGGGAAGGCGGCGACGTGGGGAGAAATACACATCGCTAAGTTCCGCAACGGGAAGCTAGCCGAGCACTGGGCCGTGCAGGACCGGCTTGGCATGCTCCAACAGCTGGGGCTGGCACCGGTGCCGGGCGTGTAGCGGTTGCCACCACGACTGGCTCAAAGATCTAGTCCGGCTTCCGGCTCGGCGTTTCTAGTTCACACGTCGAGTTGGTAGAACCGTAACGGGCGATGCGAGGATCCTTGCATACGTCGATTGGTCTGAAAGGGTCGCGCTGATCATCCAGAGTCCGGGCCTAGTTTACGCATGATCGTCGATAAATGTGATCGACTGCAATGCGCGCTCAAGCAGGGGTCCGACGGTGCGGCCAGTCGGCAGCCGCCCGCTTCGCGGCTTGTGCCGTGCCAGAATCCCGCAACGCGGCCGTGAGCTGCTCTTTCGCGGCTGGCGTCAGGCCGCGCGGCGGTACTCGTGGATCACGCCGCCGAGGACTCGTCGTCGCCGTACGGGTGCGTCGATCGCGACGACAACGCCCGGGTCGTGGCCGGGCGGGTGTTGATTTAGGCTCTGGTGGGGACGGTGGCCGTTGAAATGCCGGGCGTACTCGGCCAGGACCCGTCGGGTGTGCTCATCGTTGTAGATCAGCACATGGTCGGTGCACTCCTGGCGGACGCTACCCACCAACCGTTCCGCGCAACAGTTCGCCCTCGGCGTCCGAGGCGGGATCTTGACCACCTCGACACCCTCGGCCGCGAACACAGCGTCGAAGGCCGAGGTGAACTTTGTGGCTCTCCCGGCATGAGTGTGGGTCATCCTGGGCGAATCTTGGCGTGTTCGTGGGGTAGTTGAAGGGTGATCGGTCCACAGGAGAGCATGGCGAGGGCGAGCGCTGCGTCGGCGGTATGAAAGCCTCGCGCCCGGCGGATGATCAGGCGCACGACGTTGTTGAGGCCCTCCGCCCGCCCATTGTTGATGTTCAGCCGGATCGCGGCGAGCAGGCCATCGCGGAACTTGCGGATCGTCTTGGCGGCCTTGACGAATGCCGGCAGGCGGGACCGGCTGGCCCGGGAGATCCACCGGTCGATCAGTTCGGCGACCTGCTCGCCGTCCAGGTCGCCGGAGAAGATGGCGCGAAAGGCCTCCTTGAGGGTGTAGGCCCGCCATACGTCGCCGCCACGGCGTTTGAGCTTGCGTAGGGTGGCGGCCTGCTCGTCGGTGAGGTTGGTCGGGTTCTTCAGCAGCGCCCAGCGGGCGCCCTTGAACTTCTTCGCCGCCTGCGGGTCGCCGCCGTGGCGCAGCTCGTTCCACGCCTTGCGCTGCTCGACGTCGAGTGCCTCGCCCACGAGCTTCACGGCGTGGAACGGATCGATGCAGATGACCGCCTGCGGAGCGTGCCCCTCGGCGCGTACCGACTTCGCGAACGCCGGCCCCATGTCCATGCTGACCGCCTCGATCCGTGCGCCCCGGTCGGCGCCGAGCTCGTCGAAGAACTCGTCCAGGGTGGTGGTGTCCTTGCCCGCGGCACCCCACACGATCTTCCCGCTGGCGTGATTGGTGACCAGAGTGAGGTAGTTGTGGTGCTTCTTCCACGACACCTCGTCCACGCCGAGACCCGTTCGCAGATACGCCCGACCGTGTCCCAGTCGATGCGCAGGAACCTTGCGATCGTGGTCTTGTCCGTCTTCGTCGCCAGGAACGCGGCCACATCCTCGAAGTCACGGGTGAACCCGCTGCGGTGACGGGCGAACGGCACCGCCTCGACCAGCACCCCATGGCGCGGGCAATCGAGGCGGCGAAGCCCAGCACGTACCACCACGGCCGCCGAGCCGAAATCCAGGTGGCGCCACCACGACCACACCGAGCGTGTGTCATAGCGGGCCCGGGTCGTGTAGTCACACAGCGGACAGGCCAGCCGGTGCCGGCGCAGCGCCACATCGGCAACCAGCTCACCGTCAGCCAGCGACACGCCCCGCACCGCGATGCCGGGCAGATCGAGAAGGCGACGCAGTAATGTAGTGGCGCGCACGGCCGCGGTGACCCCCAACCTCATGGATCTTCGTCGACCTTGAAGTTAGGGCCACGGGCCGTGCGCGTCTTGTCACCAAACCGGCGTGTCGCCGATCTCCTTACCCCACCCTCCACAACAGCCGCTCATCCCGAGTTCCCACCCACACTCATGCCGGGAGAGCCAACTTTTGTGTCCCGGTCGCGGATGAGAAACCGGAACGACGCGGCCCGTTCGCCGAGGTCGACGACCAGATTGCGGGCCTGCTGGGTGGTCCACTCGCCGGTCGGGTTCGTGGTGACCCCCAGGATGTGGACTCGGCGGGTGACGACCTCCATGACGACGAGGACGTAGATGCGCCTGAGGGTGATCGTGTCGATGTGGAAGAAGTCCGCGGCGAGCAGGCCCGCCGCTTGAGCCCGCAGGAAGTCTCGCCAGCTGGTGTCCAACCGGCGGGGTGCCGGGCCAAATGCCCGCGTGGGCGAGGATCCTGCGGATCGTACCGGCACCGACCCGGTAGCCAGGCCGACCAGCTCACCCCGGATACGGCGGCCCGGATTTTCCCGGGCCAGCCGAAGGACCAGGTCTCGGATCTCGTCGCTGACCGGTGGCCTGCCCGGCCGGTTCGGATAGGTCCAACGCCGCATGACCAGACGACGGTGTCAGGCCAACAAAGTGGCGGGGGTGACGATCCGATGTTCGCGCACCCACCGCGGCAGCAGCCGGGTCAGCGCGGACAACACCGCCCGATCCGGCCAGGACAGACACGGCTTGCCGACCAGACGCCGCAGCACCGCGACCTCGTGACGAAGAACAAGCAACTCCGCGGTCTTGGCCGCGTCGCTTCGCGCAAGCCACCCCAACCACCTGAACCATGGCCAGGTACAGCATCCGAATCACCACCACGTGATCGTGCCCTGCGCCGACGAAGTGCCAGCTCACAGCCCGTGCGACGGGTTCTGGCACGGCACAGGGTATGTCGTCCATTACAACGGGCATCGACCGCACCAGGCACGACAGCAGCTGCCGCCGACCGCAGACACGGCCCCACCGCCGATCACAGATCTTGCAAGTGCACGGGTACGACGACGAACGATCCTCAATGAAGTCATCGGCGAATATTTCCCAGGCAGCATAGCCAAACCGGGTTTCCGGGCCGTACACGCCCAAGGGGCCTTTCGTGGTCGCACAGCATCCCCAACGCACGCCAGCCGTCACTACGCCCACGCCATGGCGGCGATACCGACTGCGTGCTAAGACTGGGTCGGGCGTGCCACCGATTGTCTCCATTCGGCCCGCGCCAGGAGGCCGAACAGCGCGGTAGCGGCGGCGAGGGCAATGACGATGCCCCATTCGAGTACGCCGCTGCCGCGATCGGGTTCGACGCCGAAGATGATCTCGATCCACTCACGCCAGACGAGCGTGACCACGGTGAGGATCGCCGTCATTGACGCCAGCGCCGCCTCTACCCAGTACCTGTTTCGCAGTATCGGCTTCCCCGGCATTTCTTCTCCTGTCCCGATGACTCGATGGACTCGCGCAGCCAGGTGGTCCCGGCCCCGGCGAAAATCGGTGACGGTTCGCTGGGAGCCATCGAACAATCATCAGTGGCAGATCAGTCTGGCGCTGTCGGCTTGATGACTCCGCACCGGCGTTGATTTTGGTGAACTTAACGGGACCGGGACCTGACGAGCGCATTGATGTTGAGGAGATACCGCTATGGCGCCGAATGAGCGGACAGCGCTGGTCACACGGGAGCCAGCTCGTAAGGACGAGTCGGCGGATACGTCGGTGCCTGCACCGGGTACTCACAAGGCCCGGAGCCGTTGGTTCCAGGCGCGGGAGTCGTGGCCCTGGCGTGAGGCCCCGGTCGACGTTGTCAATGTCGAGCGGGCGCGGGTCACCGCGGAGCTGCCACCGGCACCCGGCGAAGCCGAGTGGCTTTCGGTCGGGCCGGCGAACATCGGCGGGCGCATGACGTGCGCCATATGTCATCCGACGGAGCCCGAGCGGTTGTGGGTGGGAGCAGCCGGCGGTGGCGTCTGGCATTCGCCGGACGCCGGGACGACTTGGCGGCCGCTGTGGCATGGCGAGACGTCGCTTAACATTGGCGCGCTGGCCCTGGATCCGCGCGATCCGAACAACATCATCATTTTTTGCGGGACGGGGGAGGCGAATCTGTCGAATGATTCACATCCAGGGGTGGGATTGTTTCGGTCGCTCGACGCTGGGCAACAATGGCGGCAGATCGCGCCGGCGGAAGGTGTTGGCGGTTTGCCCCGGCGCATCGGAGCCCTGGCTGTTGACCCTTTCCAGTCCAACCATCTGCTGGCTGGAGGTCTCACCCACAGCGCGGGAGGGTTAACCGGCCTGTTTGTCTCGACAAATGGCGGCGTCACCTGGGCCCTGGTACCAATCATCGGCACCAGTCGCTACCGCTGCCACGACGTGCTCTTCCATCCCGCCACCAAGGACCTCATCTATGTGACGATCTCCGCCTTAGGCATGAAGACCGGGATATGGCGATCCACGAACGGGGGAAGCAGCTGGCAGCAGCTCACCGCCGGTCTGCCATCACCGGATCTGATCCTGCGCACGTCGCTAGCCCTCGCGCCGTCCAACCCCGACATCCTGTACGCATTGATGGGTACTCCTGGCAAGCCAAGCCGAGTGCGAGGGCCGTTCCGCAGCGCGGATCGCGGCGATACCTGGGAGGCAATCGGTGGCCAGCATTTCACCGACGAGAAACAGATGTCGTACAACAACGTGATCGTCGTGCATCCAACTGATGCCGACCACGTGCTGTGCGGCGGCGTCGACCTGCACCTCACGACAGACGCCGGCGCCCACTGGACAAAGGTAACCAGATGGAA
>JAHRHA010000072.1 GCA_020027875.1 Micromonosporaceae bacterium
TGAATACCCAGGTCAGAGCCTTGATCAATTGTGCGCCGCCAGGGACTCGAACCCCGAACCCGCGGATTAAGAGTCCGCTGCTCTGCCAGTTGAGCTAGCGGCGCTCACTGGAACGTCGAAAACCATAGCATGTGCCCGGAGCGTGATCCCAACGCATTGCCGAGGACGAGCAAGGGCCACTTACGCCTGGTCAGTAGCCCCGACCGGCTCCTCGGCAGGCGTATCCGCGAGCATCGACCCAACCTGTTCGGCGATCTCCAAAAGCGCGGCCCGCGACGCAGACGACAGCCCGATCATGTTGATGAAGCCGTGGATCAGCGAGTCGTACCGCCGTAGCGTCACCGGGGTTCCGGCCGCTTCCATGGCCGCCGCGTACGCCTCGCCCTCGTCCCGCAGAGGGTCGAAGCCGGCGGTCACGACGAGCGCCGGCGCCAGACCGGACAAATTGCCCACGAGGGGATACCGCAACGGGTCGGCGGGATCCCTGTCCTTCCCTCCGGCGTACATCTCTTCGAAGAAATCCATGTCCGCCTTGGTGAGGAAGAACCCGTCCCGGAACAGCTCCACCGACGGGTACCCTTGGTCGGGGTCGATCGCCGGATACAGCAGAACCTGCAGAGCCAGTGCCGGTACACCGTCCCGGGCCGCGAGTTGCGACACCACCGCCGACAGGCTCGCGCCCGCGCTGTCGCCGCCCACCGCGATCCCGGAAGCTCCGAGCACCGACGCGTTAGCGAAGACCCATCCCAAGGCCGCCTGCGCGTCCTCGATCGCCGCCGGATAGGGGTGCTCCGGCGCCAGCCGGTACTCCACCGAAAGCACCCGGATCCCGCCGGCCGCACACAGCAACCGGCACGCGCCGTCGTGTGTCTCCACGTCCCCGAACACGAACCCGCCGCCGTGGAAGAACAACAGGAGCGGCCCCGGCTCCGCCACGCCGAAGGGTACGTAGAGCCGCCCGACCAGCGAACCAGCAGCGCCCGACACCACCAGGTCCTCGACCGACCCCACGGGCTCTGGGTCGCCAGCCGCGATCGCCGCCTCCTGTCGCGTGACAAGCCGGATCTCCTCCGGCGGCAGCGCCGTGATCGGTGGCAAGCCCTGCTGGTCCCGCAGAGCGAGGACGAACTGTAGCTCCGGGTCGAGAACCAGTCCGTCGACCATAATCGGCTCACTCATCGACGTCCGCCAAACGATCGGCGGGTTGGATCAGGGTGTCGGGCGAGAGCCTGCCCCCGACCGGATCTCGCGACACGGCGCCCGAGGTGACCAATGTCTGCACCGCCTTCGTCGCGTCCGCGGCCCGGAACACCGTCTCGTGGACCGCCCATACTCGTAATTCGGCCATTGTGGACCCTCCGGTGTGGACTACCCGAGCCGCCAGCGCCCGTCGCAGCGGCCCGAGATGGGGCTGTACTGATATGTCCAGCAGCGTGTGCTCCTCGTCGACCGGGTCTCGCAAGCGGATCCCCGCGTACTCATCGAGTGCCCACAGCTCATCCTTGAACTTCTCCAGCGCCTTCTCCGACGACGTCGCGAACACGAGCAACTCGGCCACTCCGGCCGCGTTGACGATCTCCACTTGGGCCGTCAGTGGTAGGCCCGCCTTCCGCAGGACCCCCAAGGCTTGGCCTCCCGCCCCCGCCGGCAGCGCCAGCAGTACCTCGCTCGCCTTGTTCCCGGCCACTGTGGACAAGACGTCCGTCGCGACAGGACCGGACGCGTCGAACCAGCCGAATATCGGCGAGCCAAGAGCGTGCGCCTCCCTCAACGCCGCCACCGGGGCCCCGATGCCGGCCCGAATGACTAGGCCGGCTGGCGACTCGTACTCCGCGGCGACCTCGATCAGGCGCCGGCGCAGCGCGTCGAGCCGGCCGGACCTGGTGCCGCCGAGCACCATCGTGAGCGTGTGCCGCTCCAGCAGGTCGGCGAACTCACCGAAGACCCGCAGCGCGGCAACGGCCGAGGCGTACGCCGTGTCCTCACGATCGGCGAACGCCTCTACATAGGTCACCCGCTTGTGGCGGTGCAAGGCCGCCGGCGTCCACGCGTCCAGATATCGCACGAGCAGCTCGTGCTTCACGGCCGCGTGCGCCGACGGCATACATAAGGTTCTACCCGCTGACGGCCCCCAGCGGGAGGGGTTGAGCGCCGCGGACCGTGGTTTAGACCGGCACCGAGATGCCGACACCGCCCCGGGTCTGCCCGCCGTAGCGTTCCTTCTCCTTGGCCAGGTCCAGCCGGCCGATGCGCTTGCGTGCGGCCAGCGACTGCTCGTCGAGCAGGTCGGCCGGGATCAGCCAGACCACCTCAAACTCCAGCCCGTCCGGATCCTTGCCATAGAGGCTCTTCGTCGTGCCGTGGTCCGACGTGCCGACAAGCGCGCCAGCCTCGGTGAGCTTCCTCGCCGTCTCCTCCAGCGAATCCAGGGTGTCGACCTCCCACGCGAGGTGGTAGAGACCGACCGTAGTACGACCGGCACCGGACGGTCCTGCTGCTGAGCCGATCTCGAAGAGTCCGAGGTCGTGGTCGTTGGTTGAGTCCGGCGCCTGCAGGAAGGCGGCCCCGCGAAACCCCTCTGGGGTCATGTTGATCACGCGGAAACCCAGCATCTGGGTGTAGAACTCGACGCTCCGCTTTACGTCGCTGACAAAGAGTACGGCGTGGTTGAGCCGATGAATGCCCACCGCGACCTCCATTTCCTTGAACCTTCAACTTACGGCATCGTAATCCAACTTAGTTGACGGCTCAACTATTCCGACCAACGCGAGACTAAAGGGCCGCCGCAGCCGGGATGACCTCCCTACCCATGATCTCCAGCGGTTTGATCTTCCAGACGTCCTTCACACCGCCGAAAACGGCCTCGATGCCCAGGCCGGCGAGCCACTGCATCTGGCCAAGCACCGCATCGACCCCGCTTCCATCCTCACCGACCTCGAACCTGGACGTGCACGTCTTCATGATCGAGTCGTAGTCCCGCCCCGCGGCCTCACAATGCTCGCGCAGCACCTCGAGCTTGCGGGGCAGCTCGGGCGTGGGGAAGAGGTTGCACGCGTCGGCGTACCGCGCCACCAGGCGTAGCGTCTTTCTCTCACCCATCCCGCCGATCATGATCGGCGGGTGCGGCTTGGTGAGCGGCGCCGGCGAGTTGATCGGCCGTTCGAGCCGGTAGTGCTGGCCATCGATCGGTGCCTCGGAGCCGTGGAACATCTGGTGGACGATCCGCAGCGTCTCCTCCAGGCGCTCGAAGCGCTCCGCGACCGGCGGGAACGGTACGCCCAGCCCGCGCGCCTCCTCCTCGTTCCACGCCGCTCCGATACCGAGCCAGGCCCGACCGCCTGACAGTACGTCCAGGGTCGTCACCTGCTTGGCCAGGATGCCCGGGTGCCGGTAAGCCACACCGGTGACCAGTGTGACCAGTCTCGCCCGCGACGTGTGCGCCGCGAGATAACCCAGCGTCGTATAGGCCTCGAGCATCTCCAGTTCCGGCGGGCCAATCATGCCGATCTGGAAGAAGTGGTCCATCACGGAGACGAACTCGAAGCCGACATCATCCGCGGTTCGCGCGACCGCCGCCAGGTCTGCGCCGAGTCGTTGCGGGCCGCCTGGCCAGGTGAAGTCTGGAATCTGTAGACCGATTCTCACGCCGACCATTGTTTCGCGAACGGTGACCTGGCACACTCTGCGCAATAAATCACTGGTACGGACACCAAGCGCGCAAGAATTTGCTGCTGGGACGCATCGTCCGGCAATGGATCGCAGCTGAGTCTACGTTTAGCCTTTAGTTAGGGCGGGTCCGAGGGGGCCCGCTCGCTACGTCGTCCAATCGCCAGGCAAGCCAACCCGACCGGAAGAAGACCAGTGACCCCGCGCCGCTATCTCATGTGCCCACCGACGTACTTCGCCGTCGACTACTCGATCAACCCGTGGATGGATCCGTCCGCCCCGGTCGACGTTGACCTCGCGGTCCGTCAGTGGAGCGCGCTGCGCGACACGTACGTCTCCCTTGGCCACACAGTCGATGAGATCACACCGATCTCCGGCCTGCCGGACATGGTCTTCGCCGCCAACGGCGCCATGGTTGTCGACGGCATCGTCTACGGATCCCAGTTCCGCTACCCCGAGCGCGCCGCCGAGGCGCCCGCCTACCTGAACTGGTTCGCCAGGGCTGGCTTCGAGACGCACGAGGCGAAGCAGGTCAACGAGGGGGAAGGGGACATGCTGCTGACCGACCGGTTCCTGCTCGCCGGGACCGGCTTCCGCACCGACCTGGGCGCGCACGCCGAGGCCCAGGAGCTCTTCAGCCGTCCGGTCATCACGCTCCAGTTGCTCGACCCGCACTTCTACCACCTCGACACGGCGCTGACGGTGCTCGGCGGTGCGAACATCGCGTACCTGCCCGAGGCCTTCACCGCGTCAAGCCGGCGCGTCCTGGCCCAGCTCTTCCCGGACGCGATTCTCGCCGCGCCGGCCGACGCCGCCGTACTCGGCCTCAACGCGGTCTGTGACGGCACGCACGTCGTGCTTCCGGTGCAGGCGTCCGGCCTGGCCGACCAGCTCGCGGCGAAGGGCTATGATCCCGTACCGGTCGATCTTTCTGAGCTCTTAAAGGCCGGTGGCGGCCCGAAGTGTTGCACTCTGGAGGTACGAGGAGCATGAGCGTCATGAGGAACCAGACGGCGCCCGCCGTAGCCGAGGCAGAGCGCTGGACCGCGCACAACTACCACCCGCTCCCCGTCGTCGTTGCCGACGCCGACGGCGCCTGGGTGACCGATGTGGACGGTAAGCGCTACCTGGACTGCCTCGCCGGCTACTCGGCGCTCAACTTCGGTCACCGCCACCCGGCGCTCGTCGACTCCGCGCGCAAGCAGCTTGAGCACGTCACGCTCACCAGCCGCGCCTTCCTGCACGACCAGTTCGGTCCGTTCTGCCGGGCCCTCGCCGAACTGTGCAATATGACTGAGCCACTCGATAAGACAATGACCCTTCCCATGAACACCGGCGCCGAGGCGGTCGAGACAGCGATCAAGGTCTCCCGCAAGTGGGGTTACAAGGTCAAGGGTGTGCCGGACGGCCAGGCGACTATCATCGTCGCCGCCGACAACTTCCACGGCCGCACGACGACCATCATCAGCTTCTCCACCGACCCCGACGCAAAGGCCGACTACGGCCCCTACACGCCGGGCTTCCGCATCGTGCCTTACGGCGATCTCGACGCGATGCGCGCCGCCATCGACGAGACGACCGTGGCCGTGCTCATTGAGCCGATCCAGGGCGAGGCCGGTGTCCTCGTCCCGCCGCTGGGTTACCTGCCGGGCGTACGGGAGCTCTGCACACAGAGCAACGTCCTGTTCCTCGCCGATGAGATCCAGTCGGGGCTCGGCCGAACCGGCGAGACGTTCGCATGCGACCACGAGGGCGCGGTACCGGACATGTACGTGCTCGGCAAGGCCCTCGGCGGGGGCATCATTCCCGTCTCGGCCGTGGTCTCACGCGCCGACGTGCTCGGCGTGCTTCGCCCCGGCGAGCACGGCTCGACCTTCGGCGGGAACCCGCTCGCGTGCGCCGTCGGCATCGCCGTGGTGGACCTGCTGCGTACCGGCGAGTTCCAGGAACGGGCGCGCGAAGTCGGGGCGGTGCTCCACTCGCGCCTGAACGGGTTAATCGGCAAGGGAATCACCGCGGTCCGCGGGCGCGGGCTCTGGGCCGGCGTCGACATCGACCCTGCCCTCATGACCGGGCGCGAGGCGTGTGAGCGACTCATGGTCGCCGGCGTCCTCGCAAAGGACACCCACGGGTCGACAATCCGGCTCGCCCCGCCGCTTGTGGTGACCGAGGACGAGATCAACTTTGCGGTCGACCGCCTCGCCGAGGTGCTCCACTAACGTCAGGGCGTCGGGAGTTGGCCGGCCGCCATCGCTGACGTCACCGCCGCCGTGCGATCGGAGACGCCCAGCTTCGCGAACGTGCGCAGCAGGTGAGTCTTCACGGTCGCCTCGCTGATGAACAGCTCCCGCCCGATCTCCGCGTTGGACAGGCCATGCCCGACGAGTCGCAGCACCTCCACCTCCCGTGGGGACAGGCCGTCCGCCGGGTGCGGCCGGCGCATCCGGTCCACCAGACGGGTCGCGACCGACGGGGCGAGCACCGTCTCACCACGGGCCGCTGATCGGATCGCCACGACCAGCTCCGCCCGCGACGCGTCCTTGAGCAGGTAGCCGGCGGCACCCGCCTCGACCGCCCGCAGGATGTCGCTGTCGCTCTCGTACGTCGTCAGCACCACGACCCGGGCCGACGGCGCCGCCGCGAGGACACCAGATGTTGCCGTGACACCGTCGCCGCCGGGCATGCGCAGGTCCATGAGCACCACGTCGGGGAGCAATAAACGGGCCACCGTGACCGCCTCGTCGGCAGAGCCGGCCTCGCCGACCACGTCGATGTCCCGCTCCGGGTGCAGTATGCCCGCGAGCCCCGCGCGTACAACGGGGTGGTCGTCCACCAGCAGGACCGTGATCATGAGTCGATCTCCGTCCGTATCGTCGCGCCAGCACCGGGAGCACTGTGGACGGTGAGCTGGCCGCCCACCTGCTCCACGCGGCTGCGCATCGCGTCCAGTCCGTACCCGGTCGGCAGGGCGGCAACGTCGAAGCCACACCCGTCGTCGCGCACCTCAACTACCGAAGTGTTGGCGGTGAAGATCAGCTTGGTTGACGCCGCGCGGGCGCCGGAGTGCTTGCGCACGTTCGTCAACGCCTCCTGCGCCACTCTCAGCAGGACCACCTCGACGCTGGTCGGGAGCGCGCGCGGCTCACCCTCGACCGTGAAGACTGCTTGATCCCCGTCTCGGTGCTGAATCGGTCCGTGAGGCGACGCAGCGCATCCACGAGCGATGCATCGGCGAGCGGTGCGGGCGTCAGTGCGCCCACGAGCGCTCGGGCCTCATCCAGGTTCTCCCGCGCAGTGCGAGCGGCCAATGTGAGGTGCCCGCGGGCCGCCTCCGGATCCGTCGTGAGGGCAGCATCGGCAGCCTGCACGAGCATGACCACACTGGACAGTCCCTGAGCGACGGTGTCGTGGATCTCGCCCGCCAGCCGTTGCCGCTCCTCGGCTATACCGGCCTCCCGGGACAGCCGGGCGACCTCGGCGCGCGTCGACGCTAACTCCTCGATCAGGGCGGCCCGCTCGGCACTTCGCCGCTCCGTACGAGAGATCGTCACAGCGATGATGGAGGAGAACGCGATGATGACGAGCGAGATCGGGAGCGGGCCGGTCGCGGTCTGCCTCACGTCGCCGGTCTGGGCGAGATGCGCCGCCGGCAGCGCCAGACTCGTCACGACCACGACCACGCTCGCCGGAACCATGGGCAAGGACATGTACGCCATCGGGCAGAGCGCGAAGAGGATGAACGACGTAGAGTCGATCATGGCCACGGCCGGGATGTACAGAGTGAGCAGACCGGCCTGGTAGGCGTAGTTGCGCCAGTCGTGGCTGCCGCTCCGGATGATTCGGCGCCCGAAGCCCGCATACCAGGCCGCCATGCCGATCAGCAGGCCGGTGACGGCGATGCGCTCCGCCACCGGCTCCTGCTGGTCGACGCCGAGGACGAACCCGGCGACCGCGACGAACGCCACCCCGAAGTAGAGCTCCCACAGCCGCCACTCGGCCGTGTCGTCCTGCTCTGTCAGGCGCTGGGCCGCCAGGCGCTCCGCCGCCTCCGTCAGGAGTCGCGGCGGCTGCGCCAGCGGAAAGTCGTCAGACACAGCACCAGACCTCCGATGCACCAGGCGGCCAGGACGAGGGCTACCCGACCATGCTCCCACGCGCCGGCGACCTCCTGCTCTACCAGCGCGTCCGGCAGGAAGACCGAACGGAAACCCTGCGCCATCCACTTAAACGGGAACAGCGAGCCGATCTGGATCAGCGGCTGGGGCAGGCTGGAGAGCGGGATGAAGTAGATCCCCGACACGAACATCAGCACCAGGTAGGGCAGGTTCATCACCGCCGGCGCGCTGCGGGCCGATCGCGCCAGACTGCTCGCGGCGATGCCGAGCAGCGAGCAGGCGGTGACACCCAATCCGAACACCCACGCGAACGTTATCCATCGGCCGAGCTCAGCGGGGAGTGCGAGGTCGAACAGAAGCCAACCGATGCCGACCACGATGGCGGCCTCGGCAAGGCTCGCGACGAGAACGAGGACCACCTTGCCGACGAAGTACGACGCGGCAGGCATCGGCGCCCCGCGCAGCCGCTTGAGGGTCCCGTCGTCCCGATCCGTCGCGATGCTGATGCCCAGGTTGACAAATGAGGTCGACGCGATGCCAGCTGCGATCATGCCAGCGGTGAAGAGAGTGCCCACGGTGATGCCCGTTCCGACCACCTCGCCGCTGAACAGGGTGCCCAGGATGACGAGAAGCACCACCGGCAGGGAGAAGGTGAATACGACGGCCTCCTTCTGTCGAAAGAAGGTCTTGAGCTCGACGCCGCCTCGGGCGAGCCCCAGTTCGAGAGTGCCGGCTGGTCGGTGGATTGAGGTCGTCACGACGTGCTCCCGATCAGGTTGAGGTAGACGTCTTCGAGGCTGGGTCGGGACACGCTCAGCCCCGGCACGCTGCCGCCGAAGCGGGCGGTTAGCTCGGCGATGACCTGGGCGGGGTTGTCGGTCTCGACCTCGCGAGGCTCCGCTCCCTCGAGCCAACACACGGTCGAGACCGTGGCACTTCGGCCAGCGATGCTGGCCGGCGGCCCCTCGGCCACGACCCGGCCGGCGACCAGGACGGCTACCCGGTCGGCGAGGGCCCCCGCCTCGTCGAGGTAGTGGGTGGTGAGCAGGATCGTCGTTCCGTCGCCGGCGAGACCCTTGATGAGATCCCAGAACTGGCGGCGCGCCTGCGGGTCGAATCCGGTCGTCGGCTCGTCGAGGAAGAGTAGGCGTGGCCGACCCACCACACCGATGGCCACATCGAGCCGGCGCCGCTGGCCGCCGGAGAGCACCCGGACCCTTCGGCGAGCGTGGTCGGTGAGGCCGACCATCGCTATTACTTCGCCCGGATCGCGCGCGGCCGGGTAGTACCGCGCGAAGTGGGTCACCGTCTCGGCCACAGTCAGTTCGCCCGCGTCGGCGGCGTCCTGCAGCACTATTCCGATCTGCTGGCGCCACTCACGGCCCGCCCGGTGAGGGTCCACGCCGAGCACGCTGATCTCCCCGCCGTCGCGCGGGCGGAACCCCTCGAGAATCTCCACAGTGGTCGTTTTGCCGGCACCGTTCGGACCGAGCATGGCGACCACCTCGCCGAACTCGATCTCCAGATCCAGGCCGTCGACGGCGGTCACGCTTCGGTAGCGTTTGCGCAGTCCCCGTACGGATATCGCACTCTGCGTCGTCATGTTCCGATCGTGCGGTGCACCGGCAGGGCGACGGGACGACCGGGAGATGGAACGTCGGTGTCCACCGATCGGTGGACCCGCCTTAGGCGCGTCGCTAGTGAGCCCTCGTTCGACGGGCTTTGGTCGCAGGTGCGGGGGCCAGACTGAGCCCACGTTCGAGGAGTTGGGTGGGCAGGACCACGGTACGGGGCCAGGTCTGCCCACGATTGACGCGCTCGAAGAGCAATTCAGCCGCCGTGCGAGCAAACTCGCGTACGTCGTAGGCGACCACGGTCAGCGGCCGAGGCATGAGGTGGGAGAGCTCGAAATCGTCGAAGCCTACGAGGGCGGCGTCGCTCTCCCGCCGCCACAGCTCCTGCACCGCGCCGACCGTGATGCGGTTGTTCAGGGTGAACAGGGCCGTGGGCGGATCCGATCGGTCGAGCATCTCGGCCGTCGCGACCGCAGCGGTCATGGGGTCGCGCACGCCCTCGCGTACCAGCGTGAGGTCGTAGGCGACTCCGGCCTGGGCGAGAGCCTCCTGCGCGCCGGAAAGCCGCTCGCGCATGGTGTAGACACCGATCGAGTCGAGCAGGATGCCGATGCGCCGATGGCCGGCGTCCAGCAGCCGCTGCACCGCCGCGCGGGCGCCACCGCGGTTGTCCAGCAGCACGGTGTCGGCGAGCAGGCCCGTCGCGGGCCGGTCGAGAAACACCACCGGGATCCCCATCTCCACCTCCGCCCGGAGGAAGGAGTGGTCATCACCGGCAGGCACGACGAGCAATCCATCCACCCGCCGCGAGCAGAGATCGCGCAGCAGTTGCTGCTCGCGCTCAGGATCCTCTTCAGAGCTCGCGGTGATAAGGAGAGTGTCGTGTGCCCGTGCGACCTCGGCGGCGACGGCGGCGATTGTCGAATAGAACGGGTTCGCGATCTCCTCGATGAGCAACCCGATGGTGGCAGTCGATTGGCCCGAACGCAGCGTGCTGGCCAAGCGGTTGGGGCGGAAGCCCAACTCGGCAGCCGAGGCCAGCACCTTGTCGATCAACGACTGCTGCACGTGCGGCGCGTCGTTGATGACCCGCGAGACGGTCTTGAGGCTGACCCCGGCGTGGCGCGCCACGTCGACCATCGTGGGCCGGCGGGTACGCAAGTCCTTTCTGAGCACGTGACAACGTTATCAACCCAATGCTCCACCGCGCGGCCCGCCGACCGTTCGGGCCGGCGGACCGCGGGGACCGCGTGGACGGCCAAGCCTACGCGTACACCTACACCTCGTAGATGCGGGCCGCGTTGTCGGTCGTCTGCGTAGGAACGGTGATGTTCAGCCGGACGTACCGGGCGGTTGTTGTCGCTATTGGATGGTTGGTGACACTCGCCGTGTTGCCCGTGACCGTCACCATCGTGGTCCACGTGGCGCCGTTGCTGGAAACCTGGAGGGTGAAGTCGCGCGTATTCCAGCTCGCAGACTCCCCACCTGCGGCGGCGTGACGGACCGTGAAGGACTGGATCGCGAACGGTGAACCGAGGTCCACCTGCCAGAACTTGGTCGCGCCAAGCGAGCACCACTTGTCGGAGTTGCCGCCGGACACGCTTCCGTTGACCGCCTTCGCGGGACCCTCGTTGGCGTTGCAGGAGGAGTCGGCCGTCGCGGCCTTGTTCAGGGCCACGTTGGTCGGGCCGCCGCCGCCACCGCCGTACACCTCGAGCTCGTTGATCCGCGCGGCACCGTTGCCGTCGTTGGCCGGTGTGGTGACGTTGAGCCGGACGTAGCGGGCCGAGACGGTCGAGATTGGATGGTACGTACGGCTGGTGCGGTTGCCCGACACCGTCGCCCTGGTGGTCCAGTTCGATCCGTCCGTACTGGTCTGGATGTTGAACGCGCCGGTGTTCCAGCCGGTCTGCTCGCCACCCAAACCGGCGTGCTTGACGACGAACGAGCTGACGTTGGCGTTGGCGCCGAGATCCACCTGCAGGAACTTGGTTCCGGCGGCGGTCGAGCACCACTTGCTGCTCACGCCGAGTTCGCCGTCGAAGGCCTCGCTTGGACCCTCCGATGCCGCGCAGGCCGTCGATCCGGTGGCCGGCTTGCCTTGCGCCAGGTTGGTGCCCAGACTCGGGGCAGTCGGCGGGGGAGTGAAGCCGTCGTTGAAGTGCCGCCGTTGGAGCTGGCATTCATCAGGTTCAGCGCCGCGGTGGTGTCGAAGCTGCGGGCACCGAACGCGTACAGGCTCGACTCTGCCAGGTGGCGATGATGCCTGCGGCGACGAGCAGGACCGCGGAGGTGGATTAGATTCGGGCGCGCCATCGGCGCCGGCTGGTCGGATGTCCGGTAGCGGGGGACGGGCTTGGGGACATGACCTTTCTCCTTGGGGTCTCCTTCGAGTGACAACGTTGTCAACTGAGGGATAGACAAGTACTGGTATCGGGTTCTGTCAACCCCTGCCCGGATGGCAAACCCTGGCGACTCCTGGCGACCCCTGCACAGTGTCGATCCGGGCCACATGGGGTGAGTGAGCCGGCGCCCGCCCCCAAGATCCGCGTGATCATGAGCTGACCGTCGCGAAATGGCGTCGATCATGACCTCCAGGTCATGATCACGCGGATCTTGGGGTGGATCGGGGCGGCGGTTAGCGGGCGAGGGCGTCGATGCGGGCTACCTCGTCGGAGGTGAGGGAGAAGCCGAAGATGTCCAGGTTGGACGTGATGCGCTCCGGCGTGGATGACTTCGGGATAACGACGATGCCGTGCTCGATGTGCCAGCGGAGCACGACCTGGGCGGGGCTGACGCCGTGCGCAGCCGCGATGGCGGAGAGCGCCGGCGAGCGAAGGTCGCTGCGCTTGAACGGGCTGTAGCCCTCCACGACGACGCCCCGCTCGCGTGACTCGGCCAATCGCACCGGGTCATGGATCCAGGGGCTCCACGGGATCTGGTTCACCGCGGGCGTCTCACCGGTGGCCGAGATCAGCTCGTCGATCTGCGCCGTGCTGTAGTTGCTGACCCCGATGGCACTAGCGCGGCCCTCGTTGCGAGCGACGATGAACTCCTGCCAGGCCTGGAGACTGATCCGACCGCGCGGCGGCCAGTGGATCAGCCACAGGTCGACGTACTCCGTGCCCAGCGCGCGCAGGCTCGCGGCCAGCGTGTCGCGCTCCCGGCCCGCCCGCTCCGGCGGCAGCTTCGTCGTGATGAACACGTCCTCGCGCGGCACACCTACGTCGCGGACGGCCCGTCCCACCTCGGACTCATTGCCGTACATCGTGGCCGTGTCGATGTGGCGGTAGCCGACCTCGAGTGCGTAGCGGATCGCGTCGTACCCTCGACGGCCGGTGACCTGCCAGGTCCCGAAGCCGACCAGCGGCATCTCGACCCCGCCGGCCAGGGTCACCGATTTCACCTCAGTCATGACCACATTCTGCCGGGTCCGCCTCAGCGCGGGGCGAGGGCACGAATGTGGTCCCGCGCCGCGTCGGGCGCCTCGCCGGGGACCGGAATGAGGGCGATCATGGGTGTCGTCACGCCCGCCGCCACATAGCGGGCCACATGCTCCCGGCACTGCTCGGGTGTGCCGTGGATGATGAGCCCGTCGACGACCTCGTCCGGAATCGCGGCCAGCGCCGCTCGCCGATCGCCGGCTTCCCACGCGCGCCACATCGGGTTTAGTAGCTCCGTGCGCCCGAGCCATTCGTGAAACGCCCGGTAGACACGCACTGTGAGGTATCCGGTGATGATCGTACGGGCGACGGCGCTTGCCACCCCGGCATTGGTGGACGGGACGACAAAGAGGCGCGCGACTATCTCCTTGCCGTCTCCGCCCTCATGAACGTACGGCGCGACGGTGCGCACATCCTCGGCCGAGAGCAGGTTGAGGATGGCGCCGTCGGCCTCCCGGCCAGCCAGGCGCAGCATCCCGGGGCGGAGCGCGGCGATGAGCAGCTGCGGCTGGATCTCTGGCACCTGCAGCAGTCGGAAACTGTCCACAGTGAACGTCTCGTACGCCTGGGTTATCTTCTGCCCGGTCAGTGCCACCCGAAGGAATCGCACAACATCGCGCACCCGCTCGTAGGGTCTCTCGAACGCAATCCCGTTCCATCGCTGCACAATGATGTCTGACGAGGAGCCGATGCCGATGGCAACCCGCCCAGGCGCGGCATCGGCCAGCGACGCGGCGCTCTGGGCGATCGTCGCGGCCCCACGGGTGAACGCCGGCACGATCGCCGTCCCGAGGCGCAGCGTCGGTGCCCACGCGGCGGCGAGCGCGAGCGGTGTGAACGCATCCGTGCCGCCGGCCTCGGCCGACCATACGTCGGTGTAGCCGAGGTCGGGCAGGGAGGCGATCAGGTCGCGGTGCGCGTGCAGCGGCAACCCGGTCAGGGGAACGGTCAGCCCGTACGCAGGACCTGACCGTTCGGCACGCACGTTCGCGTCACTCACGGCGCCTCCTCGCTGTCACCCGGTTCTTCCGCCCGACCCGCGTCGCGCGTACATTGCACCGGGAGTGCATGTTACTCGTCCGTACGAGTCCTCAGGAGTGTCCATGACAGAAGTCCAGTCGAGGGTCGCCGTCGTCACGGGAGCGAGCCGTGGGATCGGGCTGGCCATCGCGAAGGCGCTGGTGGACCGCGGTGACCGCGTCTGCATCACTGGCCGCAATGCCGAACCGCTAGCCGAGGCGGCGGCGGGACTCGGCTCGGACCGGGCGATCTTCGTGGCTGGACGGGCGCACGACACCGACCACCAGGACGAGACCGTCGCGAAGACTCTTGAGGCGTTTGGCCGAGTGGATTATCTCGTCAACAACGTGGGAACCAACCCCGTGTTCGGGCCGGTGCTCGACCTCGACGCCGACGTGATCCGCAAGATTCTCGACATCAACGTGGTGTCGGCCTTCGCCTGGACCCAGCGGGTGCACCGCGCGTGGATGAGCCAGCATGGCGGCGCGATCGTCAACGTCGCCTCAGTGGCGGCGCTGCGCCCCGCGCCGGGGCTGGGCATCTACGGCGTTAGCAAGGCCGCGCTGGTCTACCTCACTCAGCAGCTCGCCGTCGAGCTCGGGCCGGACGTTCGGGTCAACGCGGTCGCTCCCGCCGTAGTCAAAACGAAGTTCGCCCAAGCCCTGTACGAGGGGCGCGAGGCTCAGGTCGCGGCCACTTATCCGGCCGGTCGCCTCGGTGTGCCGGAGGACGTGGGCTCGGCGGTAGCATTCCTGCTCTCCGACGAGGCAAGCTGGATCACCGGGCACACCATGGTGCTCGATGGTGGTAGCACCCTGGTGGGTTCACTCGCCTAGGTCCCGCGTGGAAGCCGGGCGATCTGGTCGAGCTCGATCCGGCTGAAGTGCAGGTGACTCAGCTCCGCAGGGGGATCCGGCATCGGCATCTCCCAGAACATCGGACGGATGAAGCGCGGGCCCTTCTCGGTGAGACCACGGGCGTAGCGCCATTCGCTCTCCACTTCCGCCGAGGACGCCGACGCCTCAGACCAGTAGAGCTGGAACAGGTCCGACTGAGCGATCAGCGAGTGCAGGGAAGATCGCCACTCCTCGCCGCTGCGGAGGTGACGATGGTCGATGAGGACATCGACACCGAGGGCCAGGTATGCGGCGGTACAGGCCTCCACTATGCCTGCGTCCCGGCGGGAGTAGGAAGCGAATACTCGATCGATGCTCTCGGCGTGGCTTACTGAGCTACGCTGTCGGGCCACTGTGGACGTATCCGCCGTCAGCACACGCAACGCCACGGGGACGACTGCTAACAGCAGCGGGCCGACGTAGACCTCGATGCTCCCGACGCGGGCCGCTCCGGCACCCAACTCCGCGCGCAGGTGAAACGTAGTCTTTTGAAGGGTCCCATGCCAGGCGACATCGACGCGTGCTGGATCGCATGCAACGCCTGGGATGGCCGGTACTACTGTCAGGATCGTGCCGCGCGCAACTGGACTGGGGGCAGCCATCGACGACTGAGCTGGCTCGGAGCCGATCTCATGCGCCAGAGCCCGTACGATCTTGTCCGCCTTCTTACTCAGCCCCGACCGGTAGAGAACAAACAGCAGGGTGAACGAGCGGCCGGTGACCACCTCCGGTGGGTACGCGGCGGTGAACGCGAGTCGCTCGTGGGGGTCGGGGCTGGATCGGGTGCGGCGGAACAGGGAACCGATCGCGCCGCCGACCGCACTCGCGGCGCCAACAACGCCGCCAACCACGCCGCCAACCACGCCCCCAACCACGCCGAATCCACCCGCAGACCTTGGCGGCGGCACACCATATGGCGGTGCCTGAACGAGGATGGGCTCCGACGCCATGATGGGCTGCCTCGCCAGGTCGAGCGGCGGTGCCGCGCCTGTGAATTGTGGAGGTGCCGCCACTGGACCGTAGGCGCCGGTGGCTTCGTCCTGTGTAACGAACAGCTTCGTCAGCCCGCGGGCCGTCTCATCCGAACCGGTCACCGGGATCACCTGCCCGGTGGCGATCCGGTCGGCCACAAAGAGGGCGTCGCCAGATGGGTCCACCAGCAGCACGTCGATCGCACAGCGTTCCCGGAGCCGACCCACCGATGCCTCGATCGCATCGCTGAACTGCGTCGTGCGGAGGTCGCTGATGACGACGAGCCGGATCCCCTCCGTGCGATCTTCGTCGGCGATCGTGTGCTCCGCCCACCACAGCGCCGGCGCCAGGTCGCTCTCGGCTTGCGTCGGCCCAGCGTCGAAAATGCGACCGAGCTGGCTGTCGTCGCTGGTCGAGCGGGTAGACGCCCACGTCTCGTCGGCCGGGCCGAACATCATTATCGCGACATCGGTGGCCGGACGGAGCTGACCTAGGCGACGCGGCAGCTCGCGCCTCAGGACCTCGAATTTGCTCATGCCGGCCGGCTCCGGGTCGCTGGTGGAGGGTCGGAACGGCTGGCCCATCGACGCCGCTCGGTCGACCAGAATCAGCCACATGGAGACATGCTCACGCATTCCGCCGGCTCGGGCAAGCCGCGCCGGGTGCCCTCCAACACGCTCAAGCAGCTCGGCCCATCACGGCGGGGGCTCGAGGCTGGGAGGGGCGAACGCGGTGTAATAGGTGCGCAGGTGTTCTACCAGCTCGGTGCCGCCTATCGTCGTTGGTGGCGTGGAGAGCTGACGCAGTAGCAAGTCAACGTCGATGTCCAGTGTGGGCGGTCGGGCCGGCAGCGGCACGGGCGCCACCCAGAATCGGTCGACCGTCTCCGCCAATTCTGGGCTGGCGAGATCGGCCAACGCGATCGCCGCGCCGGCCACCACCACCGGCGCTGGCGGCGCGGACGCGGCCTTAGCCAGTCGGCGTTTCGCGGTACGGGACCCGGCGTGTGCCTGGTCGTCGGCGTCCCGCAGGTGGCGCAACCGCGCCAGCAGGGCATCCTTGTCGCGTCCGCGCCAATGCAGAATCTGGAAGGGATCGGCATCGAAGGCCTCGGCGAGCAGGTAGAACGTGGCGGCGATGTGCTTGCACGGCACCTCCCAGTCGGGGCAGGAGCATGCCATCGCGAGCTGCTCCACGCCCGTGGGGAACAGAGGCGCGCCGGCCTCGGCGAAGATCTCCTCGATCTGCGCCGGCATCTCACCGGCGAGCAGCCGGGCGCTGAAGATCGCCTGTGCGGCCAGCGCCGTCTCGATCCTCTCCCAGGTCTGGTCGTCGAAGGCGGCCAGGCCCACGGTCACCCCGTACGGCTTGGGCCGCGATCCTTGCACCGAGGACGACACCTGCCCGGGCCGCACGTCGATGGAGAGCACTTGACCTGCACGGGCGTAGTTGCGGCCCCGGGTCAACCGCGACCCCATCGCCAACGACTCGAGCACGGCGAGGAAACGCTTCGACCACCACGACTCACCGATGGCGCCACGCGTGCTCTGCGCCTTGAGGCCGCCCTCCACCCGCCGTGGCTTGCCGTACTGCTGGAATCCACCCCGCCAGCTCATTCGACCACCGCCCCCGCCTCGAGCGCGAAGAGGTCACGAAGCTCCGATGTGGATAGTTCGGTGAGCCATTGCTCGCCCGTACCGACGATCTTCGCGGCGAGACCGCGCTTCTCCTGGATCATCGTCGAGATCTTCTCCTCGACGGTGCCGGCGCACACAAACTTGCGTACCTGAACGTTGCGTTTCTGACCGATGCGGAAGGCGCGATCCGTGGCCTGGTCCTCCACTGCAGGGTTCCACCACCGGTCGACGTGGACGACGTGGTTGGCCGCCGTTAGCGTGAGCCCGGTGCCGCCGGCCTTGAGTGAGAGGACGAACAGCGGTGGCGCGGACGGCTCGCCGGACTGGAAACGCGCCACCATCGCGTCGCGGTCCGCCTTGGCCACGCCACCGTGGAGGAAGGCGACCTCACGTCCGAACCGAGCGGCGAGGTGCGCGCGCAGCATGCCACCGAACACGGCGTACTGCGTGAAGAGCAGCGCCCTCTCGTCCTCGGCGAGCACCTCGTCGAGGATCTCCTCGAGGCGGGCCAGTTTGCCGGATCGTCCGGCCAGCCGGGTGCCGTCGCGCAACAGGTGTGCCGGATGGTTGCAGACCTGCTTGAGCTTGGTCATCGTGGCGAGCACGAGACCGCGACGCTCGATGCCCTCGCTCTGTTCGATCTTGCCGATCATGTCGTCGACGACGGCCTGGTAGAGCGAGGCCTGCTCGGCGGTGAGGTTGCAGACGATCTCCATCTCAATCTTGTCGGGAAGATCCGAGATGATCGACTTGTCTGTCTTCTCACGCCGGAGGATGAACGGGCCGGTGAGCCGCTTGAGGCGCTCGGCCGCCGCCTCGTCGCCCCGCCGCTCCACCGGCTCGGCATAGCGGGCTTTGAAACTGAGTGCACTGCCGAGCAGCCCGGGGTTGGCGAACTCCATGATGGACCACAGATCTGCGAGCCGGTTCTCCACCGGGGTGCCGGTAACCGCGACGCGATGGCGCGCGGGCAACCCCCGTACCGCGACCGCCTGGCGGGTCGCCGCGTTCTTGATGGCCTGCGCTTCGTCCACGACGAGCCGGTGCCACTCGATCTCCGCCAGCGCGGCCGAGTCCCGGGCCGCCAACGCATAGGTGGTGATGACGAGGTCCGATCCCGCGACTGCCGTCGTGAACTGCCTGCCCTTGGCCCGCTCCGCGCCGTGGTGCACATGCACCCGCAGGGCGGGGGCGAATTTCGCCGCCTCGCGCTGCCAGTTGCCGACCAGCGACATCGGGCAGACCAGCAGCGTCGGGCCGGGCCGGTCCACAGCCTCGCGGTCGTTCTGCATGAGGGCGAGGAGCTGAATCGTCTTACCCAGCCCCATCGAGTCCGCCAGGATCGGGCCAAAGCCGAGTGATTCGAGAAAGGCGAGCCAGGCGAGGCCACGCTCCTGGTACGGCCGCAGCGTGCCCACGAAGCCAGCCGGCGCCGGCACCGGCTCAAGCCGGCGCTCTGCCTGGCCGGAGAGCAGGTCCCCGAGGGGGCCATCGGCGGTCACTGACACCACCGGCAGCCCACCCGGACCGTCTCCTGTGGACCCTCCGAGGTGCAGAAGGTCCGCGACGCTCATCTGCCCGCCGCTGGTGAGCATCTTCAGCCCGGCGGCGAGGCGTTTGGCGTCCAGCTCGACCCACTGGCCGCGCAGGCGTACGAGGGGAGTCTTCAGCTTGGTCAGGGCCCTGAGTTCCGCTTCGCTGAGCGGTTCGTCCCCGAGGGCAAGCTTCCACTCGTAGTCCACGAGGGAGTTCAGGCCAAATCCGCTCTTTCCATCCACGGTGCCGGGAGCCGTCTTCGACGTGGCGCTCAGGCGGGCGCCGAGACGTGCGCGTGGCTTGCTCCACCAGCCGGGCAGCAGGACGCCGAAGCCGGCGCCGGCGAGCATCGGCGCACCCTCCCGGAGGAACCGGTGTGCGCCGGTGCCGTCGAGGTCGAGCGCGGCCGGCTTCGCGGTTCGCAGCGCGTCGTCCAGGCCCGGGTAGAGCCGACTGGCCCGGCCAAGCTCCGTCAGCAGTGTCTCTTGCGGAGCGTCGAGATAGCGGGCGAGCGCTCGAAGCGAGCCGCGCGAGCTCCACACCCGCGCCGCGTCAACCACGAGGCTCGGCTCGTTGGCCGCTTGCAGCGCGAACTCCAGCTTCCAGGCGTCGCCCGCCGGTGTGTCGATGTCCTCGGTCGGCTCGACCAGCTTGAAGCACGCGCGGACCCGGCCCGCCATGGCGTCGCGCTGCCAGACCGCCAGCGATTCGGCCAGCGTGGCCACGGCATCGGCGTCGGCGGTGAAGGTGCGCTGCCGGCCGGTGAGGGCGCCGAGCCACACCCGCCACGGCGAGTCGGTGGTCGTCGGGCGGGCTGGCAGATGCGGCAGCGCTGCCCTCGCGGCGGCGTCCACCAGCGCGTCGATGGCGCTGGCCACCACCTCCGGCGCAGATCCGCCGCCGGCCCGGCCGGCGGGTGGCTCGGCCAGCGTCAATGCCTGTGCCCACAGGGCATCCGCGCCGGTGAGCAGGGGTCGCCACTCGGCTCGCGGCCCGTCGGCGCCCACGATGGCCGTGGGCAGGGTCCGGCCTCGGCCGATGAGATCGACGGCGAAGGCGGCAACGTCTGCCAGGTGCCGTACGGAGGCGCCCAACGTCGCCCCGTCGGCGACCAAACCGCCCAGCACGTCCAAGGCCTCGTCGGGCCCGTACTCCAGGGTCGGCACCTGCCACGACGAGAGGGTGACCCCAGTCCTGGCCGGCCCGGCCAGTTCCTCGCGCACGAGTTCGGGCGAGTCCACCGGCACGCCACCCCGTCCCGGCAGCGAGATTGCGGCGGTGCCGGTCACGGCCTTGGCGGCCAGCTCGCCGACGGCGGCCGCGAGATCCTCGGGAGACGCGGCGAACGGGTGTGCGGCCGTACGCGGTGTCCGGCCGCCTCGGCGTGGCGGTGAACCTACCGCGTGAGAGTCCTCCGCCCACAACGTGAGCGTGGCGCCTTGCCGCCACACCGCATGGATCACGAACACCGCGCATACCTCCCCGCGACAGCATAGGGGGCCGCGGTTGCCCCCTCGCGGACCCGCGCCCGAGCCGGATGGTGTCGGTGCGGCTGGCTCGCCTCACCGTCCACGTCCGGGCTGGTGAGTCAGTCTCCTCGCTCGTAGCGCGCGCGGCGGCCGATGCGGGCGAAGCCCAGCCGCTCGTAGACACGCGCCGCGCCCGGGTTGTCGACGTTGACGTCCAAGAGAGCCTCGGACTCGCCTCCAGCGCGCATCCGCCGCAGGGCTTCCGCGGTGAGGGCAGCGCCGATGCCGGTACCTCGGGCGCCCGGGGTTGTGCCGACCTGGACGATCCAGGCGCCGCGCGCGGAGGCCACGAAGCCTAGGTCCGTCCCCTCACGCGTGGCCAGCAGCGTCCATTCTGGAGCAAAGTCCTCATCGTCGCTGATCCATTCGATCCACTGCCCCGCTGACCAGCCGGGGAACCCGGGGCGCTCGCGGAAGGCTGCCTCGTACACGCCGAAGAACCTCTCCCCGAGCTCACTCGACCACTCGGTGAGCGTCACGTCCGCGGGCAGACGGACTGTTGGCGGCTCTTGGGCGAGATCGAACCGCATGACGTCTTCGGCGAACGTCCGGCGCAATCCCCGGTCGCGCATCAGCGCATCGGCCGCTGGGGTCAGTGTTTCGGTCTCAATCCGTACGGGCACGTCGCCGGCCTGGGTCAACGCCCAGTCGAGGAGTTGGCCGCCGAGTCCCCGTCCCCGCCACACGGGGTCGACCATGCCGACGGCCGCCGCGATCGTGCCGTCCCCGACCGACCTCACCGCGGCCGCCGCCACGAGATCCGCATCCACGAACGCCGCGGTCGAGGCGATCACGGCGTCGAGGTAGCGCCGGCGGAGGAACGGCTCATCGCCCGCGAGCGGCAGCCCGCCATCCTCCGTCAGGACCCGCTTCGTCAGCGCGACGAGGCTCGGCAGGTCTGGCTCGGAGATGGCCCGCCAGGTCGGTTCGGTCGCCGTCACCCGGACACCGTACATCTTGTCGATCTAGGGCGCAGTCGCGTGGTTAGAGATCGACTCACGCGACTTCGCCCTAGATCGACGAAAGAGGCGGGAGCGCTGCCTGGCGGTGCATCCTTCCGGCCGAGGTCGCGGCGGACTAGGCGACGACCTGCATCTCGTGGGTGGAGTTGTTCAGGCGCCGCGCTCCGTCCGGCGTGACGGTCACGATGTCCTCGATGCGCACGCCGAAGCGGCCGGGCAGGTAGACACCGGGTTCGATTGAGAAGCACATGCCCGGGACCAGTCGCTGGGTCTCACCCTCGACCATGTACGGCGGCTCGTGGGTGGTGAGGCCGATGCCGTGGCCGACCCGGTGGATGAAGTAGTCCCCGTACCCCGCCTCGGTGATGACCCGGCGGGCGACCCGGTCGATCTCCTGGCACTCCACGCCGGGTTGGACATCCTCGAAGGCGGCCTGCTGGGCGCGGCGCACGATCTCGTGAACCTCGCGCACCTCGGCGCCGGGGTCGCCGACGCTGACGGTGCGCGTGGTGTCCGACCCATAGCCGTCGCGCAGCCCACCGAAGTCGAGCACGACGGCGTCGCCTTGCTGGATCATGCGATCGCCGGCCTCATGGTGGGGGTTGGCGCCATTCGGGCCGGAGCCGACGACCGTGAAGTCCACCTGCGAGTGTCCGTGCTTACGCAGCAGCGCCGCGAGGTCCGCCGCGACCTCGATCTCCCTTCGGCCGGCGAAGCGCACACCGAGGATCTCCTCGAACGCGGCGTCGGCCCCCGCGCCGGCGGAGGTCAGCCGGTCCAGCTCGTGCGGGTCCTTGACGGCACGCAGCATCGGCATGCCATCGGTGAGGCTGACATAGGTGGTCCCGGGCAGTGTGCGCTGCAGCCCCAACAGGTGCATCGCCCACGCCGCGTCCGAGATGGCGTAACGGCCGTCCGCACTCAGCAAGGGCGCCGTCGACGCGTAAGGATCGGCTCCGTCAAGCCAGTCGACCAGGGTGACGGCCGAAGCTCCGGTGGCCTTCTCGGCATCGGGCCGCTCGAGCTTGGGCACGACCATCGTCGGCGGTCGGCCGGGCGCGAGGACAAGGATGGTCAGGCGTTCCGTGACCGCCGTCGGCGCATATCCAGTGAGGTAAACAAGGTCGGGGCCCGGCGTGACGAGTACCCCCGAGAACCCTTTGGAGGCGGCCTCAGTCGCGGCCCGATCCATCCGCCGCCTGAAGTCGTCCACCGCGAAGGGCACCGGCCGATTGTCTTTGTCCACTCCCCGATCGTAGGGTGGCGGCCGGGTCACACAAGGTGCGGCTGGGCCACCACCTGAGCGGCGCCTCTGATCACGGTGGCCGTCGCGGTCGCCATGCTCCGCCGAGCGGCGCGTCGTGCGTCCGCGACGGGACCCACGTCGACCTCAACCAGCAGGCCGCGGGTGGCCACGACCCGGCGCACCGAGGCGAGGAGCGTGTCGTCGCCGACGAAAGCGGCCACCGTCGTCGGCGAGCCGTCGGCGAGCCAGTAGCGCAGCGCCACCGGGCGCACCGCGACGTCGGCGTCGATCGCCGCCTGGAACGTGGCGGCGTAGAAGCGGCCCTGTGTTCGACCGCACCATGTCGTGCCCTCCGGAAACACCAGAACGCTCTGCCCGCTCCGCAGCGCCGCGGCGATGTCGGCGATTGTCCCGGGCAGGCGCCGCAACCTCCGTCGATCGATGAACAGCGTTCCGCCACGGGCCGCGAGCAGCCCGATGACCGGCCACGCTCGCACATCGGACTTGGCGAGGACGCGCATCGGCTCGATGGCCAGCACCGCCGGGATGTCCAACCAGGACACATGGTTGGCGGCGACCAGAGTTCCGGGTCCGCCGAGGCGAGTCGAGAGCCGGGCCTCGCCCCGGATCACGAGTCGCACACCGCTGGCGCGCAGCAGGTACCGAAACCAGCCGCGCGTAGCGCGAGCGCGACCAGTTGCGGTGAGCACGGGTACGAGCAGCGCCACCCCTACCCCGGCGAGGAGTACCGCGGCGAGGCACACGAGCCGCAGTACCTGGATCGGCCGGGCCACCCGGGTGATCGCTTCCGGCCGCGGCAGGCAGCCACGGCCGCAGCCAGGCGCCGGTGCGTGGGTGCTCACGTCGATTCACCCAAGCTGAGCCGTCGTTGTTCCTCTCCGAGGAAGTGCTTCAGGTAGCGCGGGTCGACGCGGTCTAGCGAGAGCAGGACGAAGAAATCGGCCACGCCGAAGTCCGGGTCGTGTGCGGGTTCGCCGCAGATCCACGCGCCCAGACGCAGGTAACCACGCAGCAGCGGTGGCACCGCCGCGAGCAGTCTGCCCTTGTCCGTGGTCAGTGCGGGACCCAACGGGTATGGGCGGCGGGGGGCGACCCGCATTGGGGGTGGAGACAGGTGCTTGGCGCGCACGACCTCCCACACGGAGTTGGCGGCGGCGCCACCATCGGCAAGGGTGACCGACGCGCACCCGGCGAGCCACCGGTGTCCATGCAGGTGAAGGTAGCGGGCGATTCCCGTCCACATGAGATTGATCACGGCACCACTGCGGTGGTCAGGGTGCACACAGGAGCGCCCCGTTTCGACCAGGACGTCGCGGAGAGGAGCAAGCGCGGTGAGATCGAACTCCGTGTCGGCGTACAGCTTGCCCGCGCCCGCCGCACGGTGCGGAGGGAGCATGCGGTACGTGCCGACAACCTCACCGGTGTGGTCCTCCCGCACGATCAGGTGGTCGCAGTGCTCGTCGAACTCGTCGATGTCCAGCCCGGGCACGCGCGTGTGTAGCTCGGCGCCCATCTCGTCGGCGAAGACCAGGTGGCGAAGCCGCTGGGCGTCGCGGATCTCCTCGGTCGTGGCGGCGACCAGGATGCTGTAACTGGGTGCGGTGTCCTGCGCGGCGTGCGTGGGAGCCGTCGCGACCGTGGCGGCCAGGATGTGCGAAGCGGTCATGTGCGCAGATGTACGCGGTACCGGTGCCCAGTTAGTGGCCTACGCGATAGCGCCTCGTGTCGATCACGTGAACGCGGGGTAAGCCGGCCGGCCCGTGACCTCAACTTTCGTCGATCTAGGGCCAAGTCGCGTGGTTAGAGATCCACTAACGCGACTATGGCCTAGATCGACGGTGCGGGGGGAGGTCGCCTGAACTGGGGGGCCGGATCGGGGTCGTGTTCGGGGTCGGTCAGCACGAGCACTTCGTCGCCCGTGCGAAGCACGGTGTCCCCGGTGATAGGAAGCATGGAGCCGTCCCGGCTGACGAAGCTGATCCAGACTCCCTCGCCGAGGTCGAGACTGTCGAGGGACCGGCCGTCCGCCGGCGAGCCGGGCTCCACCAGATAGTGGCGCAGGCCCTGGGGCTCCTCGCGGAAACGCATGCTCAGCGCCCACGGCTCTGGCTCCACCATCTGCATCGGCACGCCGCATCGCCGCGCCACCCAGGGGACCAGGCCGCCCTGCACGACCACGGAGAAGAGTACGACGACGAAGATGACGTGGTAGATCAGTGTCGCGTCGGGCACTTCGGCGACGAAGACGAAGGTTCCCAGCAGGATCGGCACCGCTCCCTTGAGGCCGGCCCAAAGTACGAAGATCTTCTCGCCCAGACGCAGCCGGACGGGCAGCAGCAGCGGACCGACGAGCGCGGGCCGGACGACGAGTGCGAGCATGACCGCCAGGCACAGCCCGATCCACCACGCGTGGCTTGTGAAGAGCTGCTTCAGGTTGATCGTGAGGCCGAGCACGGCGAAGGCGACGATCTCGCCCAAACTGGCCAGTGAGGCGTGCACGCGGCGGACTTCTCCCTTGTACGGCGCCCGCACATCGCCGAGCATGATGCCGGCGATGAAGACGGCGAGGAAACCTGACCCGTGCGCGACGGTGGCGACCCCGTAGACAAGGGCTGCGCCCACGAGCGTACGAAGTGGATAGAGCGCCTCGCTCGGCAGCGGAACGCGTCGCACGACGTAGAGCAGGCCGGCGCCCAGCATCAGGCCGACCCCCGCTCCCACCACCATTTGCAGGACGAATTCGGCCACACCCGTACCGATCGCAGCCGTATCGCCGCTGCCCGTCTCGGCCACGACGAGCAGGCTCGCCATGAGGGCGACGCCGACCGGGTCGTTGGCACCGGACTCGCCCTCGATGATGGCCCCCGACCGACCTGCGACCTCCCGCTTGCCGAGCACGGAGAAGACCACGGCCGGGTCGGTGGGGGCCAGGGCGGTGCCGAGCAGAAGCGCGGCCTGCCAGCCGAAGCCAAAGATCAGGTGAGCGAGTGCGGCGACTGCAGCGGCGGTGAGGAAGGTGCCAACTACGCCCACCGTAGTGATCGGGCCGGCCGCGGCACGGAAGCGTCGCCAGCCGATGTGCATGCCACCATCGAAGAGAATGAAGATAAGCGCGACGGTGACGATCCGCTGGACATTTTCCGGCGTGAGGGCGTTCAATGCGGGCACGAGATCCGACGCGACCGCCGCGCCGATAAGGAAGATCGCCGGAGCGGGTACGCGGATAAGTTCGCTCAGGCGGCTGGAGAGCAGGGCCACGGAACCGGCGGCGGCGATGGCGGCGATGATCAGCCCGAAGGTGAGCACGTCATCCATCGGCGGCCTTCGGCGCGGTGTGACACATGGCGGTTAGTGAGCGCGGCGTTTGCGGGCGACGAAGGTGCGCAGCTTCGGCAGCGGCCACGCGGTGATGACGTCGTCTTTGGTGAGCCATCCCCGCTGGGCGAGGCCCACGCCGAAGCGCAGGTGCCCAAGATGGACGGTCGAGTGCGAGTCTGTGTCGATGGCGAACTTCACCCGGTGGCGCTTTGCCCGCAGGATTAGCTCATCCGGCAGATCGAGGCGGTCCGGGTAGCTGTTGACCTCCATCGCGGTGCCGGTCCGGGCGGCGGCGGCGAATACGGCGTCCCAGTCGGCGTCGATCGGGGCGCGGCGTCCGATCTGGCGCGTCGTCGGGTGGCCGATGATGTTGACGTACGGGTTCTCGCATGCGCGGACAAGGCGGCGGGTCAGCTCCTCGGGTGACTGGTTGAAGTGGGAGTGTACCGAGGCCACACAGACATCGAAGCCGGCGAGGAAGTCGGCGTCCCAGTCGACGTCGCCGTCCGGATCGATGTTGAGCTCGGTGCCGTGCAACAGCTCCATTCGGCCCTCGCTCGCCAAGGCGCGAAGATGCTCGCGCTGCTTGAGCATCTTGGCATCCGTCATGCGTTGCATCGGCAGGTTCTTGGCGTGATCTGTCACAGCGTAGTAGCGCAGACCCCGGGCCCGCGCGGTCGCCAACATCTCCTCCAGTGTGGACACACCATCGGTGAGGTTGGTGTGCGTGTGTAGGTCCCCCCGGATGTCGGGCAGCGTCACCAGGTCCGGCAGCTCGCCCGCGAGCGCCGCGTCCACCTCGCCCCGATCCTCGCGCAACGTCGGCGGAATCCAGGCCAGACCGAGTTGGGCGTAGACGTCCTCCTCGGTCTCCGACACGATCAGCGACCCGTCGCCCACCCGGAACAGGCCGTACTCGGACAACTTCAACCCTTTGCGTACGGCGATCTCGCGGATGCGGACGTTGTGCTCCTTCGAGCCAGTGAAGTACTGCAGCGCGGCGCCCCAGGCCTCCAGCGGTACGACCCTCAGGTCGACCTGGAGCCCACGGGTCGTGCGAACCGACGTCTTCTTCTCACCGCGGACGATCACCTCGGCCACGATCGGCAGCCGGACGAACGCGTCCATGAGCGGTTTCGAGTCTCTCGCGGCGGCGAGGATGTCAACGTCGCCGATGGTTTCCCGCATCCGGCGCAGCGACCCCGCGTACGTACACCGCTGGCAGCCGGGAACGGCGGAGATCGCACCAACGATCTCCTCGGCGACCGCCATCGCGGTGTCGATCAGTGACCGGCCGGTCTCGCCGCGAAGCAGTTCGATGCCGTGCAACAGATTCTCCGCGGTCTTTGGACCGAATCCGCGCAGGCCGGCGAGCCGCCCCTCGCCGATCGCCTCTTCCAGCCCATCGACCGACGAGATGCCGAGTTCCTCGTACAGGATCATTGCCTTTTTGGGCCCCAGGCCGGGTATTGCGGTCAGTGCCCGTACTCCGGGAGGGATCTTCGCCCGAAGCTTCTCGATGGCCTGGATCTGCCCCGAGTCGAAGTACTCGATGATCTTCTCGGCGATCGATTTGCCCACATTGGGGATCTTTTGCAGCGCCGCGAGGTCGAGTGTGGCCACGTCGGCGTGGTGCCCGCCAATGGCCCTGGCGGCCTTGTCGTACACCCGCGCCTTGAAGGCCTCGCCGCCGGTGATAGAGAGCAGGTCGGCGTACTCATCGAGCAGGGCCGCTACGACCTCGTTAGCCCGAGCCATGCGGCCAGTCTACGAACCGGCGCGACGGGCCGTCCTGAACCCGACGAACCGGCGGGATGCGGACTAGTGGCCGGGGATGGCATGCTGTCGCAGACTCAGCAGACAGGGGTGGGTGGCAGGGATGTCCAGCGGTGACGAGCCACGGGTTCGCGGGCTTCGCGCGGGCGACCCGCGGGAGCTGGGTGCCTACCGGATCGTGGGTCGGCTGGGCGAGGGCGGGATGGGTTCGGTCTACCTCGCCGATTCTCCGGACGGTCGACCGGTCGCGCTGAAGGTAATCCGTGGGGAGCTCGCGCACAATCCCGAGTTCCGCCGCCGCTTCCGCAGTGAGGTCGCGCGGGCGCGGCAGGTGCCGCCGTTCTGCACGGCCGAGGTGCTCGATGCAGATACCGATCACGACCCGCCGTACCTGGTGGTGGAGTACGTCGACGGTCCCAGCCTGGCGGCCGTGGTCGAGGAGCGCGGACCGTTGACGCCGGCCAACCAGCACGGTCTCGCCGTCGGTGTCGCGGTGGCATTGACCGCGATCCATGGTGCTGGAGTCATCCACCGCGACCTCAAGCCCGGCAACGTCCTGCTGGCTCCGGGCAGCCCGAAGGTCATCGACTTCGGCATCGCGCGCGGAGACACGGGCACCGACGCGGTGACCAAGACCGACCAGGTGGTGGGCACGATCGCGTACATGGCGCCGGAGCGGTTCGGTCCAAACGCAAGCTCGGCGATCACGCCGGCGGCCGACATCTTCGCCTGGGGCGCGATCGTCGCGTACGCCGCAACCGGTCGTACCCCTTTCGGGGCTGACCTTCCGGCCGCCATGGCTGTCCGGATCCTGACTCAGCCGCCGGACCTTGAGGGGCTCAGCGGCCAATTGCGGGATCTGGTCGAGCGCGCGCTGGCGAAGGACCCCGCCCAGCGGCCCACCGCCCGAGAACTCGTCGACCACCTGCTGGCCGGCGGTGCGCGCGAGACCACCCGTCCGGCGGCCTTCGCCGAGCAACCGGAGGTCCTCGCGGCTGCCGGCATCACGCCCACTCGCGTGGGCGGACCTGCCCCGGTCGGCGTCGCCTCCGTGCCACCGCCACCGACACGGGTCGGCACCGAGGTGGTGGACATGCCGCCCCCACGTCGTGGCGTGGGCGGTCGGGTGCTCCTCACCGTGCTCACGCTCGTCGTGCTGCTCCTCGCCGGCGCTGTGGCGGCGATTCTGACTGGCAAGATCCCGCTTCAGACCGGCTCGACGGCGTCACCGAGTGCGTCGTCGAGCTCGTCGCCAGCGTCGGCTGGGGCCGTGCCGTCGCTCGCAGCCGGCGCCACCCGCAAGGTCAACGAGAGCCTCGCGGCACCGGGCGCTTGGCTCAACCGTGACGACACCACATTCAAAGCAGTGTGCAATCTCAATGGCCGGCTCATCGCGACGCTTAACAGCGAGGCCACTTACCGCTGCCCGGGTCGCACCGACACCTGGACAGATTTCAGCGTCTTCGTGACCGTGACCCTCGTCAAGCCGAGCAGTTGCGCGGGAATCTGGTTCCGCTACACCAACGCAGCCGGTGGCTATGCGCTGCGGGTGTGTGAGGACGGGTACCACCTTGTCACGCACACCCCCTCCGCCCAGGCGGGGTCGCTTCGCTCATTTCCACAGCAGATCGCCCTCAACACGCCCGTGAAGGTGGGCATCATGGCCGAGGGGACCACCTTCAGGTTCTTCCGCGACGGGATCTTCGTCGATGAACTGACCAACTCGACGCATGACCGGGGACGGATCGTGCTCGGCGTCTTCCAGGTGGCGAAGCAGGTCACGCCACCGTTCGAGGTTGAGTTCCGCGACATCGAGATCTACACGCCGCCCGGGTTATAGGTGCACGGCGGGAGCACTCACAGCCGGTAGGTTGCCAGCATGGCGAAGCAGGCGGAGTCCACGGTCGTGGACATCTACACCGACGGCGCGTGCAGCGGCAATCCTGGCCCGGGCGGGTGGGGCGCCGTCCTGCGCTTCGGCGGTTACGAAAAGGAGATCTTCGGTGGCGAGCCGGGTCATACCACCAACAACCGGATGGAGCTGATGGCCGCCATTCAGGCGCTCGAGACCTTGACTCGCCCCGCCATCGTGCGCCTGCATACCGACAGCACCTATCTGCGTAGCGGCATCACCAGTTGGCTGCCCACCTGGAAGCGCAACGGCTGGCGTACAGCCGCCAAGCAGCCGGTCAAGAACGCTGATCTCTGGCAGCGACTTGAGGCCGCCGTTGAGGGGCACCAGGTGGACTGGCTCTGGGTCAAGGGGCACGCCGGCCATCCCGAGAACGAGCGTGCCGACGCGTTGGCCAACCGCGGCATGGCCAACTCCCGCCCCCGCCACCCCTCCCCCCACCCCTCCCGCC
>JAHRHA010000305.1 GCA_020027875.1 Micromonosporaceae bacterium
CGCTCCGATGGCCTGGCTCACCGATGCGCGGATCGACCGAGCACGCGTGCTGCTGGAGACGACCACCGAGCCGATCGAGAACATCGGCCGCCTCACGGGCCTAGGCGCGCCGGCATCTGTTCGAGCGGCCTTCCATCGGCGCATCGGCACCTCGCCGAAGGAATACCGGGGCGTCTTCCACCACCGCGCACCCACATCGACGTGATCAACACTCAAGCACCGAGTCAGCAACGGTCAAGGACGTACGTAGGGTCGTCGCGCTCGGTGGCCCCAGTCGTTGGGATCGTTCACGATGCCGGATGCCTTGTTTGTACGCACACGCCAGGACTCCATCACGCACCCGATGGCCGAGCGGGAACCAAGCTCGTAGCCGTAGGCCCGATC
Source organism: Micromonosporaceae bacterium (assembly GCA_020027875.1). Taxonomy (GTDB): domain Bacteria; phylum Actinomycetota; class Actinomycetes; order Mycobacteriales; family Micromonosporaceae; genus JAXIPB01. The sequence continues at coordinate 385 of JAHRHA010000305.1, forward strand.
AGGGATGTTCTCGATAATGATCCAGTCGTTGTAGAGGATCCGGGCTCGGTCCTCGACCTTGCCGCCCGCTGCCGGATCACTCGCCTTTGGGTGCTTCATCTTGAGCACCCGGTATGCATCCGGGTGACTGGGGTTCGAAGCTTGTACGACCAACCGGAGATGGACGCCATCGAGCGCTTGCTCACGAGCCGGTATGGCGACGTGCCACTCCATCTGGGCTAACGCCTCGCGTACACCGAACTCCCGCAGCGCGGGAAGGACGGCGCCTGCAGTTGCAACGGCGACCGCCGTCTCCCTGCTCATCGAGCTGGCCTTGGCGGCCACTGCTGCTCGACGTCGGCGCCTTCGTAGTCGTGCGAGTAGCGGTAGCCAACGCCGATGCCGTGCTGCTTCATGCCGCGATGGGCGGCGTTGCGCAGATGCAGCGGTACGGACAGCGCACCCTTCGCCTCGACGTCCGACACCGCGCAGCGGCCTTCCGACGGCTCGCCGCCGAGCACCTCGGGCCGAAGGGGATCTCAGTTCTGACAAGTCGGCGAAGGGCTAGCCGGCGGTACGGATGAGTTTCTTGTTCACGAACTCATCGGCCGCCAGCAGACCCAACTCGCGGGCCGTACCGCTGCGCTTGATGCCGCCGAACGGCAGTTCGGGACTGTCGGCCAGCACCAGATTGATGTAGACCATGCCCGCCTCGATCCGATCGGCGACCCGGGCCGCCTGCTCCGGATCGTTGCTGAACACGTACGAACCCAGCCCAAAGCTGGTGTCATTGGCCAGCGTGACCGCTGCGTCCTCGTCGGCCACCCGGTAGACGACTCCGACTGGTCCAAAGAACTCCTCCCGATAGGCCTCCATTTCGGGCGTCACGCCGGTCAGCACGGTCGGCGGATAGTACGCACCGTCCCGGGAGCCGCCGGTGACCACGGTCGCGCCCTGCGCCACCGCCCGATCGACCTGGTCCTGCAACCGGGTCGCCGCCGCCACCGACGACATCGGCCCGAGCACCGTCTCCTCGACCAGCGGGTCACCCACCGGCGCCGCGGCCATCGCTGCGGTGAACTTGGTCAGGAACGCCTCGTACAACCCGTCCACCACGATGAATCGCTTGGCGCCATTGCAGGACTGGCCGGTGTTGTCCAGCCGCGCCTTGGTCGCCGCCGCCACCACCGTACCAAGATCATCGGTGGCCAGCAGCAGGAACGGATCCGAGCCGCCGAGCTCCAGGGCCACCTTCTTCAGGTGCCGCCCGGCCATCTCGGCGACCGCTGCCCCGGCCCGCTGCGAGCCGGTCACCGATACGCCTTGGATCCGCGGATCGGCAATGATCGTCGCGGCCTGCTCGTTGCTGACATAGACGTTGAGGTAGGCGCCCTCCGGCAGCCCGGCGTCGCGATAGATCGCCTCGATGGCCGTGGCCGACTCGGGGCACTGCGGCGAGTGCTTCAAGACGATCGCATTGCCGAGTACCAGGTTCGGCGCCGCGAACCTGGCCACCTGATAGTAGGGAAAGTTCCAGGGCATGATCCCGAGAAGCACACCCAGAGGGCCGCGCCGGATCACGGCGGTGCCCTCGCCAAGGATGGTGAGCGGCTGATCGGCGGTGATCACTTCCGCCTGATCCGCGTAATACTCGGTGATGTCGGCGGCGAAGTCGACCTCGCCGAGCGCAGCAGCCTTCACCTTGCCCATCTCCCGGACGATGATGGCGGCCAGTTCCTCCCGACGTTCCCGATGCAGGTCGGCCGCCCGGCGGACCATCCCGGCCCGCTCGGCGACCGGGAGCTTCCGCCAGGTCTCGAACCCCGCCTCGGCCGTACCGAGTGTCTGCTCGACTTGGGCATCGGTGAAGCTGTCGTAGCGGGCCACGGTCTCCCCGGTGGCCGGGTTCACGACGGCGTACTCGATCATGATGTTCCCCTTCGTTTGTCGATCATGAAGCTCCACCCCGATCCGCCCGGCCAGGCTCGGCGGCGCGGCGACGATGGACTTCACGCGCTCGACGTGACTGTGATGCGAGCGGAGCGCGCGCGAGGTGTCGATGCGCAGAGTCACACGCTGATTATCCGTCCAGCCGTTGAGCGCCTAGCCGCATCGCGGCGGGTTCTCCAAGTTGTCGTCTTTGTCGTCGGCTCGAGTCGTGAGGTACGGCGTCGCGATGCACGCAGCGGCTGGGCAGAACCGGATGACCCGGAATCGATGCTTCGTGTCCGCTCGCGCTGCGGGTAGTCCAGCGGACGCTGCTGCCGATGCTGGCCGCGACTACGGCGGGCCACGGTCCGGCGTTCGTGCCGACGGACGCGACGCCGCGCTGAGCCCAGCGGCCGCGCGCGACGCTAGCTATCGAACGGCGCCTGCGCGATCTCCTCGAGCGTGCCCGTGGCGACCATCTCCGCAGCTCGGCAGGTCGGCTTGCGCGACGCCTGGTCGACGAAGAGCTCCATTCGGTGTCGCTGGTGTCCGACGGGCGGACCCGGCGCCGGGCGGTCGGTAGATGGCCGCCGGGTACGGGCGCGGCGGTGGATGTGCCGTGGCTGGCGACAAGGTAGGAAGACATGGTTGGGCCTTCGGGCGATGAGCAGAGGTTTCGTCACCAGTGCTCGTACCGAAGGCCTTCCTCATGTCACGACATCACGCCTACGGACCTCAAACCGTTATTTTCCAAGCTCTAACGAATAACGCGATAGTCAACGATCAGATAGCCAGTCGGTGAGATCTCGCTTCGGATCAATTCGAGCTGAATCGATGGCAAGCCGTCGAGGAGTCGTCGTCCGCGGCCGGCGATCATCGGCCCTATCACGAGCTTGAGTTCGTCGACAACGTCGGCGGCGAGCAGCGCCTGCGCGACCGAGATACTTCCGTGGACGCCGACATCGCCTCCGCGCTGCTGCTTGAGATCCCGAACGAATTCGACCAGCCCGCCGTCGACCACCGTCGCATTGGCCCAATCTCGGTCAAGGGGCGTCGATGTCGCGACATACTTCGTGACCCCGTTGATGAATGTCGCGAATGGCTCGATCTGGCTGC
>JAHRHA010000164.1 GCA_020027875.1 Micromonosporaceae bacterium
GTCCCGTGCGGCCGCACCAGCGCAGGAACAGCGCGATGCCGCCCGCGTAGGAACGCGTGGTCAGCTCCGAACCATCCCGCCCAAACCGCACCTGACGCAGAAACCCGTCCGCGAACGAAATAGTGGCCAGGTCATCGGCAAGGACCGTCCAGTACCGAGCGCCGGAGGGCAGCCTCACCGGGAACGCACGCATCGTGATCTCCTGATCTCATGGCGGTCATAATGTGACTACCAGCCACGAGCACCACACACCAGGAGATCTGTTGCAAACTGGGCGGCGTGTCGCCGTCCACGCAACGTCCTACGACACGAGCACGACCCTGGGAGAAGGCTACCACCCGTTGTAATGGCGGCCGAACTCCGCCAGGACGCGGCGAAGGTGCCGCTCATCAAAGATCAGCATCCGGTCGGTGAGCTCGCTTTTGGCGGTGAGCACAAAGCGCTCCGCGAACGCGTCGCGCGAGGACACCGCAGCGGGATCTTCACCACGGTCACTCCGAGCACGGCGTCGAACGCGGCGGTCCCCGCCCGATCCCGGATCATGTAGCTGAAGTGGTCGGCCCGATCACCCAGGTCCATCAGCAGGGTTGCGGACCTGCTGGGTCGTCCAAGCCCCGTCTGGGTTCGCCGTGATGCCGAGGATGTCGGCCCCGGATCAGGTAGCCGAACTCATCGGCCCGCTCCCCCAGGTCCATCAGCAGGTTGCGGACCTGTTGGGTCGTCCACGCTCCGTCCGGGTTCGCCGTTACTTCGAGGATGTGCACGTAGCGGCTGACGACCTCGATCACGAAGACGACATAGCACCGGCGCAGGGTTATCGCGCAGTCCACCGTGAAGACGTCGCACGCCAACAGGCTCGCCGCCCGGGTCCGCAGGAACCGCCGCCACGTCGTGTGATCCTGGCGCGTCGGTGCCGGCGGGATCCCCGACCGCTTGAGGATCCGGCGGATCGTGGAGGTCCCCACCCGGTGGCCCAGGGCGAGCAGCTCCCCTCGAATGCGCACACATACCCCCAGCCCGGATTGTCCCGGCCATCTCCTCGATCAACGCCACCACAGCAGGATCGACGGGCGAGCGCCCGGACCGGTTCGGGTAGGTCCAATGTCGAGCGACCAGCCGGCGATGCCAGGCAGCACCGCAGCCGGGCTGACCAGCCTCTGCCATCGCAGCGCCCGCGGCAGCCGGCGAATCAACGCCGCCAGCGCGAACCGGTCGACCCAGTCCAGCCTCGGTCTCGGGTTGGCCCGGCGCAGGACCGTGTTCTCGTGACGCAGCACGAGTAGCTCCACCTCCAGGCTGGCCCGGCTCTGGCCAGCAGTGCCAGCCACTCGACGATCCGGCAAAAGACCACCTCCAGCAGACGCAACCACACATCCCGATCATCCCGCACCGCCGAAGGACATCGACGCATCCGCCCAGGTCAGGGCCCGTAACGACAATTTTGGAACCCCACAGGGCGGATGCACCCGTGGCAGGGCCGCGAGAACGGCGAGCAGGGCCATCGACGGTACCGAGGCGACCGAGAAGACCCGGTGCATCGGGGCGATGCCGTGGAGGTCGGCGAGCAGAGCCGCGATGGATCCACCCGCCAGGAACGCGACCCCCAGCCGGTGCGGCCATCCCGGACCGTACGAGCACCACTTCAACGGACAACAGACCACATCAGAGCCTCAATCAGCATCCGCCCGACCACGACCCTGCCCTGGTCGTGGCGATGATCGCACCGGTATGGCAACGACGCGTTCTCGGCGGCATGATCAACGAGGACTGCCGGGACGCCTGACCGCAATCACGAAAGAGCAGCTCACCACCCCAACGTTGGATTTGGCAGGGTACAGGGTCGGGCGACGCTCCGGCGGCGGTTGGCGGCGGCTGGTCGGCCCCGGCCGCTATCCGGTGACGGCCAGTGCGGGCGCTTGAAGCCCGCGGGCGATCAGTGCCGCGATGCCGCGTAGGTCGATGGCGTGGCCGGTGAGTTGGTGGAGGTGAAGGTCGTGCAGAAGTGCGGAGGTGAACGCGGCCGCCGCCGCGTCTCGTTGTGGCTGGCTGGGCGGTCTGACCCGGGTGCCTTCGAGTGCCGCATCGATCGCCCGCCGGACGCGCCGCAACGCCTCGGCGTGTAGCTGTGTCAGGCGTCGGCGTACTTCGGGGTGGGTGCTCGCCTTGCTTCTCTCGGCCACCACGGCGACCAGGACGTCGCGCTTCGTGGGGAAGTAGTGAAACACCAGGCCTTTCGGTATTTCCGCTCGCTCCGCGATGCGCGCTGTCGGTGTGCCGTCGTACCCGGACTCGGAAAACAGCTCGACGGCCGCGTCGAGAATCCGCTCGCGGGACGCCGCGGCCTGCTCACTCCGGCGGCCAGCCGGCTTGACGCGTCGACGCATGCTGCCTCCTCACAACCACGGCAACGGCGAAAGGGCCGAAAGCCGGCCCTCCGCGTGCTGGCCTCGACCGCCCTCGAAGGCGGTCCGCTGCCCTCAATGCGCCGGCTGCCGATGGGCCTTCCTGCTTTCGGGCAGCGCCGCCAGGCCAACCGCGACGGCGACGACACCGACAATCCATGACGTGAACGCCGCCACCGTGGTGTCGGTGTAGCCGAACACCCAGGGCGTGATGAACATCAGGACACCAAGCACCGCGTGCGAGTACTCGCTCGTCATCGCCCCCGGGTCGTACAACGACCACAACGAGGTCACGGCCAGCAGCCCGCCGAGCACGACCATCGCCCACATCCCATTGGTCCCAGGGTCCGACCACAACGGGGTCAGCGCCATCAAGACCCCGGCGACCAGGGCGACATAATCCTGCCAGCGCATCCACTTCCTCATTACACACCTCCGTAGGAGACGTTTTAACGCTGGACACAACCAGTGTCACTCTGACTGACCGCCCGGTCAATCAAATTTGCCATGGCTTGGCGAAGTTCTGGCTCCGCGTGTTGACCGAGATCAAACTCCGTGGTGTGCACGACGTGCTTGTGCTCGTCTGCGACGGGCTCAAGCGCCTGCCCGACGCGGTGAACACGTGCCGCGACAAGACGATCGTGCAAACATGCGTAGTGCGCCTTTTGCGTAACTCGTTGTCTGGTATGCGAGTAAGACCATGAGCAGCTGATCTACGAGCACAGCGGCATAGCACAACGGAAGCGCCGATGTCGCGATGACGCATGATGGAAAGGGGCGGCCGAGGTGCACTGGCCCTGCGGCGCCAGGCAGGAGATTGGCCATCGTGCAGGTAGAGATCACCCTCGATTGCGATGACCCCGACCGCCTTGCCGTTTTCTGGGGCCTCGTTCTGCGCTGCCAACCGACCCCCGTGGTACCGGGTCGGTATGTCGCGCTTGAGGGTGAGACGCTCACAGTCACGCTCCAGCGCGTGCCGGAACCGAAGATCGCCAAGAACCGTATGCATCTTGACCTGATCGTCGACGACCTCGACACCGAACTGGCGCGCATCGAGTCCCTCGGCGCTACCCGGGTAACACTCGAAGCTCTGCGTGAGTACGGGGAACGATGGTTCATCATGGCCGACCCCGAGGGAAACGAATTCTGTCTCGCCCAGCGGGCTACTGCGGAAGATGAGTCGTCGTAGGCGCCGCTCACGGCACGGTGGAGTAATGGTCGTTGCCAACGGGTCCGGGCGACGTAGCGGCCGGGGCCGCGTGGCCCACGTCGCGTTGGCGTGCCGGGTGCGGATCCATCTCATGTGGACGGCGGTATGGATCGCACCTAAGACGTGTCCCGGTCGAGCGCATCCGTCATGACCGCGACCATCGCCCGCACCGCGCCTTGCGCCAGCCGACTCGCCGGCTGCTCGGGCACCGTTTGGGGTGGACGGCGGAGATCCGCACCGGTGGATCAACGGTTTTGACCACGGCCGTGACACCCCATGGCACGGCGGGAGGCCGGGACACCACGAACCCGGACCGGTCAGACCAAGATCTCAAACCCGTTCTGGGGTCGACCCCTCGAACAGCGCGCTGTTACCAGGTCGCGACCACGCGATACGGTCCGCCGGAACCGTCCTGCCACGGCACGACGCCCACGTACACGGTGGCCCCGCGCGGGGGGATGCCGGACAAACTTGCGACGTTCTCAAGCCCGTACCGGTCGGCGCCGAGCAGTAGGTGGTGGACGTCAAACGTCGCGGACGGACCGTGGTCGAGACTGAGCGTATCGACGCCGATTCCGGTGATCCCACGGCGTTCGAGCAGCCAGTCGACGGCGTCGACGTGAAAGCCTGGGGAAATGGTAGACCCCGGCGTCGTCCTGGCCTCGATACGCCTTCTCCCCCAGCGGCAGCCGGCTCTCCCACCCGGAGTACATGAAGACGGCCGCCCCGCCCGGGATCCGCCCATGCCGGCGCTCGAACCGCAGTAGGTCCTCCACAGTGACCTGCGCGTCGGGGTCGGCAGCTGCGCGAGCGGAGACGTCGACCACGACGGCCGGCAGGATCAGCTCGGCCGGCGTGATCTGCGGCGTGAGCCGCCCTCCACTCACGAAGTGACCGGGCACATCCATGTGCGTGCCAGAGTGCTCGGACAGCGTCCACCGCTGCGCGTAGAAGCCGTTTGCCGGGATGGTGGCCAGCGTATCCCGGGTCGGCTTGCCCAGCGCGTAGACCGGAAAGCCCGCGGCAAACGTGTGGGTGAGGTCGCGAACCCTGCGCAGCGACCGCGCCTGGGCCGGACTCGGCATCGCGACCGCGACCGCGGCGGCAGCTCCGCCGGCAAGAAGCGCTCGCCGGCCCACGCACCCCGCCTTGTGCCCGTGATCGTCGACGATTGTGGCTGTTTCTGCAAGACACATGACGCCTGCCGGCTGACATCGGCGCCTGCGGTCCTCGCGAGTCGAATGAGCGATGCGCCGTCGACGCCGCACCAAACGGACAGGGCAGCACAAGCCGACCCTGTTGGATCGTCTACCCGACCCGCCGGTCGGTCAACACGAGGCCACCGTCCGGTCCTGGGTCAGTTCCACCGGGCCCACCGACGAAGGTCGTCAACCGTCCGCCACGACAGTCAGGCGCAGCGGGCACTCCGACTCGGCCGCCCGATCAACGAATACTCTCAGGTCGCACAGCCGGGCGGGCTCTCCGAACCCCACACACCGCAACCGCGACGGCCGCCGCAACATGACCTATGGCGGAGAACGTCGAATGGCATCCGAATCCGGTGGGGCTCGAGTATTGCGATCCGGCTTGGTTGCGCGCCGCGGGTCGGGGCCTGCGGGCGCCGACCCGCGGTGTGTAACCGGGTTGGTGTCAGGCGGCCTTGTTGCCGCCCTTGAGCTGAACGGTTTGCACGACGAAGGCATCGGTGCAGAAGATGATGCCGCACGAGAAGCCGAACGTGACGGTCATCGCCTTGCCCCCGGCGAACTTGCCGTTGTCGGAGAAGACTTCGGCGCTCCACTGGTGGACCTCGCCGTCGCATTGGACGTCGAAGGTCGAGAAGAACCCGCGGATGGTAAACCGGCCCACCCGCTGACTCACGTCGCCGAATATGTCGACGAAGAACGCATTTGTGCACTCGTACGTTCCGGAGATCGTGGCGCTGCCGGTGTGGGGGTTGAAGCTGCCCGTCGGGTTGACGGTGAGCCCGAGCTGCGGGGGCGGTGGCAACCCGCCGAACGTCAGGAGGGCGGTGCCACCGTTGGGCCCGAAGAGCTCGTCGAAATCAAAGATCATGATCTTGTAGGTGGTTCCGGGCACTGGGTTGAACACGGCCAGGAACGGGCCGCAGGCCACGCCGGTGAACGCGCCGGGCGAGCCGGTCACGACCGCGACGCCGGCGTCCCAGAACGCCTCGTCGACGAAGACCGCCAGGTCTGCGGGCGTCGTGGCGTCCGCGGTGAACTCGTACCAGATCGTGTTGACCGTCGACGGCGGTGGCCCCGGCGGGATCGGACAGGCGTCGCCGGCCTGCCGGTCGAGCGGGTCCTCGACCGTGGCGTCGGTGGTGTCGATGGCGAACGTGTCCCCGATCGCGAGCACCTGAGCGTTGGCGAAGTCGTCGTTTGTCGGCACCGCCGCAGACGCCGGTGCGGCGCCCGCCATGGTGAACACGGCCGTGAGGATGGCAATGGCTGGTGCCGTCCTCAGAATGCGTCGTCTTAGGAGCATGGGGTCCCCCTTTCTGCGGTGCACACTGCACCACGACCCCGGGGCGTCGATCGCCCCTCTCGGCTGCGCACCCTACGCCTCGGCGGACGCCGCGGGAATGGCCCATCTGGGCGTGCAGGAGCCGGTCCGGGACATTAGTCGTCCCTGCGCCGAAGCGGTGGTGTGCCGGGCGCGCCCGACAGGAAGACAGCCGGTTCCGCGAGCAGGCACACCTGCCGCCCGGTTCCGGAAGTTGCGCCTTCCCATCGGGTCCTCGCCGGTCTCGCCGGCAACGCGCGGATAGCCGAATCGACTCTTCAGAAAGATCGAATCCGGGCCGGCTTTCGAACCCGGCTACTTCACAATGCTGTCCCGCGCCAGTGCGCTCGTGATCGACCGTCGCAAGCTGAGTGGCTGACCCATCTCGCCGGTCGGCGACCCGTCTGTGAGGCTTCGCGGCCGGCGGCATCGGCAAACCTAGTGTCTTACCATGACCGACTCCATTGCGTCCCGCCATCCGTCGCGAGGGCTGTCTTGCTTGGGCGCCGCCCTTACCGTGAACCTCGTTGACATGGATGCGACCGACGGTCGGCGAGGACCTATGTGTGTGCTGCCGAGTCCATGGCCCGTCGGTCGCCCCGGCTCAGTAACCCTGACGAGGCCGCGCTCGACCATGGCTGGCTGTCCGGATCAATCGGGACCTAGTGACGCAACCCCACAGCGCTGTACACAGTGGGCGGCGCGTGGCCTTCAGGCCAGATCCCCCACCTTGGCGCCTTCCATTAGCAGCTTCACGACACCACGCCTAACCGGGGCGACGGAACGCGTCCTGCGCTCCTGACGAGTCCTGTCCCCGGGATCGCCCCCCGGAGATGACCGCGTGATCCAAATCCACAGGGCACTAGCCCTGGCAACCCGCCAACCAGCTGCTGCCTGCCCACCGCCGCCGCCGAAGACGAAGAGCCGCGTGCGACTCATCATCGGCATCATCGTGGGGGTCTTGGTGGTCCCGTTCGGTGTCGCCATGGCCTGTTTCGCCCTGGTTGGCAAAGGCGGCCAACGACGCGACCAGCCCAAATGGCGGCGGCGGCGGCGGCGAAACCCGCCTCGGTGGCCGGACTCAACCAGCCGGTGCGCGACGGATAGTTGCGCGCGGGAGGCGGATGCGCACCGTCGGCGGCATGGTGCTGACTATTGCGGCGCTTCCTCCGTGTCCCTCGGCGATCGCCTGGACGATCGCCAGCCCGAGGCCGACGCCCTCACCGGACCGGGACGGGTTGCCCCGCGCGAAGCGTTCGAAGGCCCGTGGCGCGAATTCCGCAGCAAAGCCAGGACCCTCGTCAGCGACGTCGATCTCGCCGGTGTCGTGCGAGCTCCGGGCGAGCAGCACAATCGCGCCCTCACCGTGACGCAGCGCGTTGTCGACGAGGTTGCCCAACGCTTGGCGTAGGCGAACCGGGTCTGCGCGTACCAGCAGGCCCGGTTCGGCCTCTACACGGATGACCCGGCCGCGGCGCGCGGCGCGATCTGCGAACCGGTCGAGGACGCCACCGAGCAGCGCGCTCGCCTGGGTCAGTTCTGGTCGCATCGGTAGTTGCCCGTCGGCGGTCCGTGCGATCATCAGCAGATCCTCCGCGAGTTGTCCGAGTCGATCGCATTCTTCGGCGGCGGCGACCAGCGACACGTGGACGGATGTGTCCGGGCCGGCGGCCCGCAGCGCACTCTCCAGTTCGGTCTTGATGATCGCGATCGGGGTACGCAGCTCGTGGCTGGCGTCGGCGACGAACCGGCCCTCCCGTTCGAACGCCGCCCGTAATCGCGCTAGCATCTCGTTGAGTGTCTCGCCCAACCGTCGGATCTCGTCGTGGGCCGCGGGCAGCGGAAGCCCTTCATCGCCCGCCCGCAGCGAAACATCGCGGGCACGTCGCTGCATCGCTTCGACCGGAGCGAGGCCGAAGGTGGCAAGCAGATAGCCGACCGTCGATGCGAACACGATCGCGACGGCACCGCCCACCACGAACGACGAGACGACGTTGGCCAGCGCATCGTTGCGATCCCGCAGCGACTGCCCCACGACCACGATCGGTGCACCGCCGCTGGGCTCGGAACCGGCGAGCAGCCGTACCCGCCCATCAACACCCGGGAGTTCACGCTCAAGGGTGATGCTTTCCCCGGTCGCGCGCCGCGCTTCGGCCGGATCCAATGCAGGGACCTGCAGCGTCCCGATCGAGTCGAGCACCTGCCCAGTCGGCGACAGCAGCTGCACAAAGGTCTCCTCGGGATCCTCGAGCGCGACTCCTGCAAGCGACGGCTGACCCGGGAGGTCGACCAGTGCCTCGAAACGTGACCGAAGACTCGCGTCGATCCGGTCGTCGAGGTCAGCGTTTAGCCGTACATAGACGAACAGAGCCGCACTGGCGAGCATCACCAGCATCGCCAGTCCGAAGGCGACGGTCAGCCTGATCCGGATCGGGAGGCGGGTCAGGTGCCACCGTCCATGCGAAGGCGGTAGCCGATCCCCCGAACGGTTTCGAGGGACCGCACCCCGAATGGTCGGTCGATCTTCTCCCGCAGGTACCGCACGTACACCTCAACCACGTTGGACCGGTGCTCGTACTCGAAATCCCACGCCGCGCCGAGGAGCTGGTGCTGGCTCAACACCTGGCCCCCTCGACGCATGAACGTATCGAACAGCGCAAACTCCCGAGCCGACAGCCCGATCTCGGTGTCGCCACGCCACACCTGCCGGGTCGCGGGATCCAGTCGCAGCGACCCGACCTTGATCACCGACGGTCGCTTGACAGGGTCACGGCGCACCAGAGCCCGCAGACGGGCGAGCAGTTCGGCGAGCGAGAATGGCTTGGTCAGGTAATCGTCAGCGCCAGCGTCGAGGCCCCGCACCCGGTCCTCGACCGCGTCGCGCGCCGTCACCATGATGATGGGCAGCCAAATGCCCTCCGCCCGCAGCAACCGGCATGTGGCGAAGCCATCAATGTCAGGGAGCACCACATCCAGCACCATGGCACCGTAGGGCGCCGCCCGCACCATCCACAGCGCATCGTCACCGGTGGCGGCGACATCCGCAACCACCCCGGCCCCCCGCAATGCCCGGCGCATGGCCGCAGCCATCCGAATGTCGTCCTCAACGAGCAGCACCCGCACCCCACGAGTATGCCCCGCAAGATATGAGATGAAGCTGAGAGCTTGGCGCATGCAGGTGTTTCGTTCTTGATCGCGATTCGCCGCATCAAGCGCGTACCCTCGTCAAATCAAAGTGCCGGGCGCAGCGCGACGTCGACCTCGGACGCAGAGGCGGCCGGCAGATGGTCGTGAGCGACGAACCCGGGCCGCGCCAAATGCGAATGAATGACCACCATCGCTGCATACCTGAAGATCGGCCGATCCGCTCTCCACCGAGCGCCGGAGCCCTCGGAGGGCGAAGCTGCACCCGTGGGACTCGTGGTCAGTCCAATAAGAAACAACCCGGCAGTTCCTGGCCGTCGGTCTGGCGTGGTGGGTTTGCCGGCGCCGGGTTGGCCAACGACGAAGATGCCGGGCTTGATGGTCGGGCCGGCGTGGACCCATTCGAGCGGGTCGAGGCAAACCACCTCGCCCCACAGCATGTGCCGCGACGCCGGTTGGCTTCCCCGGTGGCGAGGCGGCGGAGCTAATGCCGTGGGGTCAACGCCGGTGCGCTTGAGACTCCGTCCGATGTGGACCACCACGATGGCGTAGGCGGCGGTGACTCACCTGCACGTGTCGTCTGAATCGGTGATGAGCGTGCTGGCGCGAGCGACCGGCACGGAGCCACGCTACGCGCAGGGGAGCCGCTCGGCACCGACGGCGACGGTGCCGCGGTATTCGGTGAAGCGGCGCCGCACCTGGTCGATCGCGGCGCGGAGCGGGAATAATTCCCGGGTGACGAGCTGGTCGAGGTGGTCTGCGCCGACGGGGTGCCAGTAGACGCCGTCGGCGGTGACGGTGATCTCGGGCAGGAGGTGTGGACGGTCACGGCTAGTCCGTTGGTGGCGAAGCCGCGTTGTGCGAGTGGTCGCATCACCTGGTCCTAGCGCGGGATAAGCATGCCGTCGAGTTTGTCGTGGAAGGCCATCTGTGCGTGGGCGTCGGCCTCGTTCAGTTGCGACTACGCGGACCCGGAAGCCTTCGGTTCGGGCGATGCCGTCGACTGTTCGCTGCCGGCTGCCGGCGCCGCGGTGACAGTCGTGCTGGTCGGGGGTGGCCGAGTCGAGGCTGATCTGCAGGATGAACCCATCGCGGGGCATGCGGCGCAGCGTGGCCAGCCGGGTGCCCCGGAACAGCATTCCGTTGGTGAGCAGCGTGGTCGGGAGCCGGTCCACGTGGGAGTGCACGATGACGTCCAGGTCGGGCAACAGGAACGGCTCGCCGCCGGTGAGGAAGACCTCCTGTACTCCCGCATCGGCCGCCTCCGCGACCAGCCGACGGATCAGCACCATGCCGATGGCGCGTCGAGGGGCCTTCGGCGAGGAACGGCCGCAGCAGTAGTCGCAGGCCTGTGGGGTTCCAGAACTCCGATGCCGTGGTTGACCTGGATGGTTGTGCTGCTCCGGTCCGAAGCCAGGCACGATCGGGAGCGTGTCGCTGCGCCTGCTCTACCTCGCCTTCTACCGGATCGTTGGCTGGTTGACCCTGCTCGGTCGAACTCACGCGAGTTTGGAAGTGGAGATCCTTGTCCTGCGTCACGAGAACGCGGTCCTGCGTCGGGGCAACCCGAGACCGAGGCTGGACTGGGCCGATCGAGCCGTGCTCACCGCGTTGATCCGGCGCCTGCCCAGGTGCTGCGGGCACACCGGCTCGCGCGAACGGCCTGGTCAGAGTCCGGGGCCGACTTTCAAACCCCACGTGGTACGGGTCGAAATCCCCGAGGAGTCGAGCCTCGCGGCATACCACCCGACGACCATGCTCACGAGGTGGCGGTTCCGGCCACCGGACCTCTACGCGGCACCGTTCGTTTGTGGGGACCTACTCTGCCTGCGGAGCGACAGGTCGGTGTGGCTGCTCGAGCCGTGTGCCGGAGCGGTGGTCCTTCGCGCTGAAGATCCGCGGGTACGGCCGGCGCTCCCTCCGAGTCGGCTGCTCGTGACCGGCTTCGGCGAGCAGCTGACGCTGTACGAGACGCCGTCTGGCCGGCGCCTGTGCGGCGACAACCCTTGGCGCATCGTCGATCCGTTTGTCTACGGTGCGCGAGTGGTGATCGCCCGGTCCACCGGCACTGGGCGCGCCCGTCCTCGCGCTCCTGGACGTGGGCGACCGGCACGACCCACGCTGGGTAGGGTCTTCCCCTTCACGGCCGCAAGCCGGTGTGTCGTCGCGGTGGAGCTCCTGGCGTGTGAAGACGGCGACGTGCTCCGACTCTTCCTCACCGACCCCGCTCCTTGATCGGCAGTAGGGGTGGGGGTGTGGAGGAACCTCGCCGCGTCCGGCAGACTCCGTATCACGGGAGGGATCGG
>JAHRHA010000306.1 GCA_020027875.1 Micromonosporaceae bacterium
ACGGCCGGCAGGCCGATCGCGTCGAAGTGACCGCGGGCCCGGGCGGACAGGCACCGGCCGGTGATCGGCCCGTCGTCCCGGCCACACACGATCGGGCCGGGCGGGTAGCCCGCGAGCCGGGCCCAGATCTGGCGATGGGTAGGCACGCTGCCCGACCGGCCGCCCTTACCGCGGCGGATCAGCACCCGCTCGGCGGTGATGTCCTCCCGGCACAGTCCGGCGATTTCGCTGGACCGTAGCCCTTCCTGGCAGGCCAGCAGGATCACCGTGCGCCACCACTCGTCCGATTGGGCCAGCGCCGTGTGCAGCTCGGCATCGGTGACCGGGTTCGGTAGCAGGTCAGGGTGGGCCGGGCGGGGCAGGTCGAGCATCGGGTTGCCGTCGAGGCGGTGCCCGTCAGCCCAGCGGAAGAAGCTGCGGGTGTGCCCGTCATAGGTGTAGCGGGTCCAGCCGGCGAAGCCCGCGAGCCAGGCTTGGATCTCGTCGGTGTCTGCCCAGACGATGCCGTAGGGCAGGTGGTTGTGGAGCCGGCGGAGGATGTTGTCCCGCGCGACGATGGTGCGTGCTGATTGCCCCAGGGCTCGCAGGTGGGCGAGGTGGGCGTCGATCAGGTCATTACCCATCGCGCCATACTGGTCACTGGCCGCTACCAATGCCAACCGTCTTAAACGGGCAAAGGTGTGAGCGGCCGGATTGAACGGGTGTCGATTGGGCGGGTTCGGCGGACCGATCGGGGGAGGCTTCGGCGGGTGCGGTTGGGGTCGCCGATGGTGGCGATCACGCGCTCTCCCGGCAAGTACTCACGAGTAGGCAGCGCACCCCCACGCTCCGGGCCGAGGAGCAACCACAGGTAGTCGCACCCGCTGGCGCTGGCGATGGTCTTGGCGATCTCTACCTGCCGGCGTGGCACGACTCCGTCGACTTCCCATATGCGCCACGTCGCCCCGGGCTGGCCACACGCTCGTGCGGCCTCCTTGATGTTCCAGCCCTTGCGATGCCTCACCAGTGCTAGACGCGCGGCGAAGGTCGCATCCGAGGGCACCCATGGCGTGGTTTCCGGTGCCGCCGTCTCGGTACTCATGGGACACAGGATACCGACAATGACACGTAGCACAAGGCTATGCGTAGGTTCCTGTCCTTGACACAGCTTCCCAGGCTCGCTACATTCCTGTCCATGGGACAGCTTCCCGAGCTTATGACGGTCGCCGAAGTGGCCAAGGCTCTGCGCCTGACCGACGAGACGATCCACCGTTGGGCGCGGGAGGGTCGGCTGGAGTTCGTCGATGTGCTCGGGGTGAAGCGGTTCCACCGCGCCTATATCGAAGCCATCGTGCGCGGCGACGTTCCGACGCCCGAGCGTGTGGCATGAGTGAGCTGCTTGCCGTCGCTACCGTCATCTTCGACGAGACGATCTATCCCCGTGCCAAATGGTCACAGGCGACGGTCAATCGCTATGCCGAGGCGCTCAACGCCGGCGACGAGTTCCCGCCGATCGTGCTGGAACCTGAGTCGAACCGGCTGCTCGATGGGATGCACCGACTGCAGGCACACAAGCAAGCGCTGCGCAACGAAATCGCGGTGGTCTGGCAGCCCATCCCTGACGGAGTGCCACCCAGGTTGTTCACAGCCAGTCTGTCCGCTCGGCACGGCGACCGGCTCACGGGTGAGGAGTTGCGCCAGATCGCTCGCGAGATCTACGAGGTAAACCCAGACTACGACCTTCAGACGATTGCGAAGCACACGGGCGTCACGCGACAGACGGTGGGCAAGTGGGTTGGCGACATCATCGAGCATCGGCAATCCGTCCGGGCGATGGTGATACTTCTGCTTGGCCGTGTCGGTTGGAGCCAGAAGCAGATCGCGGATCGACTCGGGATAAGCCAGCCGAGTGTAAGCCGTATTCGGAATGTCACCGCTGACATTGCGAATATCGACGAAGGCCTCCTCCGCGAAGCGGCGGCCGAGATGCCCGAAGGCATTGATACCGAGGTGCTCGTTGAGGAGATCCGCCAGGAGCGCATCTTCGGATCCTGGTCTGAGGAGGAGCGCGACCTTCTCAAGCGGCTACGTGACGGGGAGACCATCGTCGTCTCGCTGCGCGCCCACAACGATCTGATCGGCTGGGCCGATGCGGCAGGTCTCTACATGCGCATTGACCGCCGCAGCGAGTGGGGCAACCCGTTCGAGATGCCCGACGATGGTGACCGCGACACGGTTACCGCGAACTATGCCGCCCACTATCTGCTGTTCAAGCCATCGCTGCTGTCCAAACTCGACACGCTGCGTGGTAAGGCGCTCGGTTGCTGGTGTGCGCCAGAGCGTTGCCACGGTGACGTTCTGATCGAGTTTATGGAGTCGCCATGCTGATCCTCGACGACTTCGTGATGCTCGGCAAGACGGTGCCGGAGATGCGCCGTCGCGACGGCCGGGTGTTCGTTTGCTCGGCCGGTGTGTCCCCGACGCTGCGCTCGCTGGTGCGCATCTACCCGCTCGCTCGACGGAACATCCCGCAACGGTGGTCCATCTCGACGGTCAAGCTGATCCGCAACCCCGAAGACTCGCGACGAGAGTCGTTCAAGCTGGAAGGCGATCGCACGCCTGGCGCGCACGAACATATAAACAACTCCTTCCAACAGACCGAGATCGTCTCGTCGACCGGTCGGGCGGACCTGCTAAAGCCCTACGTGATCGGCAGCATCGCCGAGGCGAACGCGAAGCGGCTCAGCCTCGGTGTGATCCATCAGGATCAGCTTGAGTTGACGTTCGACTACAACCCTGAGTCCCCCGACTCGCCAGAGCTGACGCTCTTCGACATCAACCCACGACCGACCGAGGGTGCCAAGCGGTTCGCGTACATCCCTCGCCTGCGGTTCCACGACGCCGATGGATCACATCACTTGAAGCTCCTCGACTGGGGCTGTTACGAGTACATGCGCAAGTACGGCGACGACAGGCGCTTCGACCTTCCCGGCGCCCTGCATCTCGATCCGACGTGCTCGTTACTGGTAGGAAACCACGCTAACCAGCGCACGACGTGGCTGGTCATCTCGGTAGTTCGTGGCTTACGCGAAGCACCCTCTCTGTTTGACGACCTAGCTGAGGTGGCCGCATGAACGCCGCCCGTGGTACCCGCCGCCCCCATCCGACCCGCGTCTACAAACGCGGCCGTAAACCCAGCCGCTCAACCGGCGGCGCCAAGTCGAAGAGCTGCCTACTCGCCCTCGCGCTGCTCCTCCTACCCGACGTCGCCCTGGCGGCGATCGTGTTCGCGGTGATCGTCCGATGAGCAACGACGACGAGATCTTCGACGGCTGCGCCGGCGGCATCTGGCGATTCATGCACGGCCTGTTCTGGCTGGCCGTCGCCGTGTTCGTCATCGGCGCGGCCGT
>JAHRHA010000307.1 GCA_020027875.1 Micromonosporaceae bacterium
TGCGGTCGCGCGCGGTCTCACCCTATTGTTGGCGGCGTTCTTTCTGGTGGCGGGGCTCTTCCGGGTCATTGCGGCCGCCGCGATGCGGCACCCGAACTGGGGCTGGGACCTGCTCGGGGGCGGGGTTACGGCGCTACTGGGCATGCTGATCTGGGCCGAGTGGCCGTCGTCGTCCCTTTGGGTGATTGGCACCTTCATAGGCATTGATCTGCTCTTCCGCGGGTGGGCATGGGTGATGTTCGCCCTGGCGGCCCGACAACTTCGGCGGCCAGCGTAAGCACGTGCTTCCGTTTGAGCGGTCAGCCAAGAAGACTGATTCGGATAGAGGCAGTGGCAAAATCGAAAAAGAAGAACGCACGTAAGCGGCAAACGACCGCCGGACAGGCAGCTAAACCGCACCGCGCGCTCTGGGTGGCCGGAGCCCTTGCGGTGATCGTGGTCATCGGGCTGGTCGTGGTGGCCAGTCGGTCTCCGAAGCCGCCCGCCGGTCCCACCGCTGGGCCCGCGGGTCCGGTGGCGGCGCTCGCGCCGGAGCAGGTCAACCCCGATCGCCTGACCGGTCGGTGGCTGCGGCCGGATGGAGGCTATGTGATCGAGATTCGCAGCGCACAGCCCGATGGTGCCCTGCAGGCGGCCTACTTCAATCCGCGCCCGATTAACGTCTCGCGTGCCGAGTGGCGTCGCGACAGCGACCATCTCCGCGTCTTCATCGAGCTGCGCGACGCCAACTATCCCGGCTCGACCTACACCCTGCATTATGTACCACAGCAGGACCGCCTGGTGGGCGACTACTTCCAGGCCGTCCAGCAGCAAACGTTTTATGTCGAATTCATCAGGATGCCCAGATGACTACGCGCCGCCGGGGATCCGGCGGGTGAAGTGATCCGGAGGAGAAGCAACTCAGCCATGAAAGGGAGACCATTATGAAAACCATGCGATACACAAAACGCCATATCCTAGCTGTGCTCGGCCTCGTGCTGGGCGCGGTGTTCGCGCTATCAGCAAGCGCGCAAGAAGTCCTGCCGCGGCCGGAGGCGCCGTTCAAGGGGAAAATCGGCCGCACGACGAAGGAGGCCACGCCCGACTTCCCGAAGGAAGTCCAGGCGCCGAAGGGCGCGCCCAACATCCTGCTCGTCCTGACCGATGACGTCGGCTTCGGCGCAACGAGCCCGTTCGGTGGGCCGATCCCCACGCCGACCTTCGAGCGGCTGGCAAAGGAAGGACTGCGGTACACGCAGTTCCACACCACGGCGCTCTGCTCGCCGACACGTGCGGCGCTGCTCTCCGGGCGCAATCATCATTCGGCCGCGACCGGAGTCATCATGGAGTTGGGCACGGGCTTTCCCGGCTACAACAGCCTCATGCCGAAGAGCGCCGGCACGTTCGCCGAGATCCTGAAGCAGAACGGCTACAGCACCTCCTGGTACGGCAAGAACCACAACGTCCCCGACTGGCAGACCAGCCAGGCCGGACCGTTCGACCTGTGGCCGACGGGGCTGGGCTTCGAATACTTCTACGGCTTCATCGGCGGCGACACGAGCCAGTGGAATCCAGCCCTCTTCGAGAACACCAAGCCCATCGAACCGCCGCACGACGTGAAGGATTACTTCTTCGACACGGACATGGCCGACCACACCATCGCGTGGATTCGGATGCAGCACGCGGTTGCGCCGGGCAAGCCCTTCCTCGCCTACTACGCGCCCGGCACGGCGCACGCGCCGCATCACGCGCCGAAGGAGTGGATCGCCAAGTTCAAGGGCAAGTTCGACCAGGGCTGGGACAAGGTGCGCGAAGAAACCTTCGCCCGGCAGAAGCGGATGGGCATCATCCCGGCCAACGCCAAGCTGACCGAGCGCTCCCCGGGCATTCCCGCGTGGGATTCCCTCAACGCCGACCAGAAGAAGGTCTATGCCCGCATGATGGAGGTCTATGCCGCCGCGCTGGCGCACTGTGATTATCAGATGGGGCGCATCCTCGACGCCATCGCAGAGCAAGGCGAGCTGGACAACACGCTGGTCATCTACATCCAGGGCGACAACGGGGCGAGCGCCGAGGGCACCGCGCAGGGCCTGCTCAACGAGATGACCTTCTTCAACGCCATCCCCGAGGACTTCAAGGAGGTGCTCCGCCGCATGGACGAGCTGGGCGGCCCGAAGACGTTCAACCATTACCCGATCGGCTGGGCGCACGCGATGGACACACCGTTCCAGTGGGCCAAGCAGATCGCCTCGCACTGGGGCGGTACGCGCAACGGCCTCGTCATCTCCTGGCCCGCGCGCAGCAAGGACAGGGGCGGTATCCGCACGCAGTTCCACCACGTCATCGACATCATGCCGACGATCCTCGAAGCGGCCGGCGTGTCCGCGCCGTCCAGCATCAATGGCGTCGCGCAGAAGTCCATCGAAGGCGTGAGTATGGTCTATACGTTCGATGACGCGAAGGCACCGTCGAAGCGCACGACGCAGTATTTCGAGATGCTCGGAAACCGCGGTATCTACCACGATGGCTGGGTTGCCGCCACCACGCCGCCCATTGCCCCGTGGGTCTCCATTGCCAAGCCGATCGATATCAATGACTACAGGTGGGAGCTCTACAACGTCAGGGAAGACTTCAGCCAGGCAGTCAACCTCGCCGACAAGGAACCGCAGAAGCTCCGCGAGCTGCAGGAGCTCTTCTGGACGGAGGCGGCGAAGTACAACGTGCTGCCGATTGATAACAGCCGCGTGGAACGCTTCGACGTGAGCCTCCGTCCCAGCCTGACTCGCGGCCGCGAGGAGTTCACCTACTACCCCGGCCTAGTGCGCATCCCCGAAGGCGCCGCGCCGGACACCAAGAACAAGTCCTATCAGATCAAGGCCGAGGTGGAGATTCCCAAAAGCGGCGCCGAGGGAATGCTGCTCACGCATGGTGGACGCTTCAGCGGCTACGGGCTCTACCTGCTCCAGGGCAAGCCGGTCTTCCACTACAACCTCGCGGGCGTCGCCCGCTACACCATCGCCGGGAAGGACAAGCTGACGCCGGGCAAGCACACCATCCTGTTCGACTTCAAGTATGACGGCGGCGGCCTCGGCAAAGGCGGCAATGGAACCCTGTTGGTGGACGGGAAAGCGGTGGCAACGGGCCGCATCGAGCGTACGCTGCCGTTCCGCCTCTCGCTTGACGAGACGCTGGACTGTGGCGAGGACACCGGCACGCCGGTCAGCGAGGACTACCGCACGCCCTTCAAGTTCACCGGGAAGCTGGAGAAGGTGACGATCGACCTGAAGTGAAGTTGTAGACCTCGAACCACGGGGGGAGGGATGAAGGCGCTCATCGAGTTCGTGAAGCCGACCCTTGCGGGCGGCTTCCTGTTCCTGGTGCCCGTCGTGCTGACGGTCATCCT
>JAHRHA010000308.1 GCA_020027875.1 Micromonosporaceae bacterium
AGGTCCTCGAACTGCTCGGCGTGCCCGCGACCACCTACACCCAGACCTGACCCCCACCATGAGGGCCAAATCAGGCCCCAGACGTGCGGAACGTCAGCTCCAGGTCATGATCGACGGGATCTTGGGGCGGGGTCAAGGAACGGGCGCCCAGAGGTTGACGTCAGCTTCGGTGGCGAACTGATCGATCTCGGCCAGCTCGTCCTTGCTGAAGTCGAGCTTGTCGAGGGCGGCGATGTTCGCTTCGAGCTGCGCGACATGGCTCGCACCGATCACGAGACTCGTCATCCGCTCGTCACGCAGGGCCCAGGCAAGGGCGAGCTGCGCCAGCGACTGCCCGCGCCGATCGGCGAGAGCGCCGAGGCCGCGAACCTTGGCCATGTTGGATTCGGTCAGCATGTCGGTCGACATCACCCCGCCGGTGGCGATCCGGGAGTCGGTCGGGATGCCGTGGAGATACCGATCGGTCAACAGACCCTGGGCGAGCGGAGAAAATGCGATGCAGCCGGCACCGACCTGCTCGAGCGTGTCGAGCAACTCATCCCGCTCCAGCCAGCGGTTGATCATCGAGTACGACGGCTGGTGGATCAGCAGCGGGGTACCGAGCTCGCGGAGGATCGCCGCGGCCTCGCGAGTCTTGGCGGCCGAGTACGAGGAGATTCCCACGTAGAGCGACTTGCCCGCCCGTACCGCGGCATCCAGCGCGCTCATCGTCTCCTCGAGCGGAGTGTCCGGGTCGGGCCGATGGGAGTAGAAGATGTCGACATACTCCAGGCCCATCCGGGTGAGCGACTGATCGAGCGAGGCGGTGAGGTACTTGCGGGAGCCCCACTCGCCGTAAGGGCCAGGCCACATGTCATACCCGGCCTTGGTCGAGATGACGAGCTCGTCGCGGAACGGCTTGAAGTCGGTGGCCATGATGCGGCCGAAGTTCTCCTCGGCGGAACCATAGGGCGGTCCGTAGTGGACTTTTTTACTCACTGGCGGATCACCATAGTTGTTCGCGAGGTCAAAGTGAGTCACGCCGAGGTCGAACGCGCGCCGGATGATGTCGCGTTGGGTCTCCCACGGGCGGTCGTTCCCGAAGTTGTGCCACAGGCCGAGTGAGATCGCCGGAAGCTTCAGGCCGCTGCGTCCGCATCGCCGGTACGTCATAGAGTCGTACCGCGCTGCGGAAGGGGTGTACGTCACGCCGATCATGCTACGGCGTGTCTGCGGGCGCCTGCCGTCCGTCGCCGTTCTGGCGGAGTGGTCCGACCATCGGCCGAGCCATCATCGGCGCGCACGGACGCTCGCGGACGCGCACGGCGGCCGGCGTCGGCACGCACGCGCGCGGTGCGACCGGGGGGGCGAGATCTGCGAGGCCGGACGGATTTGACGGACGGGCGGCGGCTCGTTTCGCGTTGGCAGCAGCAATGCGGGCAACGCGGGTCGCGTCGATGCGGGCCTTCGGGGCGGCGTAGTCGGCCTTCCGTTTGGTCTCGCGACGGCGCCACGGGGCGCACCATGCCGGGCGCCAACGGGCGAGCGCGGGTCAGTCGGGGTCGATCTTGACAGGCGCCGGGACGGCGGTCGGACGACAGCAGACAGCAAACTGCCCCGACAGCCGTAGCCATCGGGGCGGTAAGCGTTAGCGGCTCAGGCGACTTCCGAACCGATCGACTCTTGCCACTCTCCATTGCTGGGCACGTAGTAGACCGAGACTTTGTGACGGATCGAGTAACCGGCGCCGACCGGCGGGACGGCGGTGCAGGCGTAGGCGTAGCCGATCGACACGGTGCCATTGGGGGCGCAGGATGGCGCCCCGTAGCCGAGCGATGCGAGGAACGCGGCAGCGTTGGCGGCCGGCGGCCCGGCTCACCCGTTCGACGGCCCGGCGGAGCCGGTCCGGGTGCCGTCCCAGCAGCACGACCTCGTCACCAGCCCGGGCGAGCACCTCGGCGGCGGCCAGCCCGATGCCGGAACTGCCGCCGGTGATCACGACCGTGCGTCTCCGCCCCGGATCGGCCCCCATCGGTGTATGTGCCATCACCCATAATGAACAATCAGTATGGTCAGGTGATGCGCCGGTTGACCCACCAGAAGCAGACACCGGCCAGCACCAGTGCCGCCGCGAAGAAGATCCCGCCCTCGATCCACTGCAGCGGCCAGAAGTGGTCAGCCGGGTGGTACGTGATGTCTTGGCGCAGGTTGAGTGTGTCAAGCCAGCCGGTGCAATCCTGCATCGGGGAGTCAGGACCGCAGTACCGCGGATCCGCTGGTCCCGTGAAGACCGCGCCGGCGGGGGTGATGGTCTGGTGGGACAAAATCCAGGCGCCAGGAACGTGGACGTCACCGATCACCGTCATGTGTCCCTCCTGCTCGATCATCAGGCCGTAGATGGCCGACGTGTCCAACCGGGCAGTGACGTGATTGATGGGGAGTAGGTGTGCGCGGACCCATAGCGGCATCGACGCGGCGGCTCCAATGTATACGGCAAGCGTTACCGCCATGGCCGGCACCGTGCGGCGGATGATAAGGCCGGCCGTGACCCCGAGCATGAAGGCGAACGCGGCGTACGCCACCGGGACGACACCGCGGGCAATGAAGAACGCCGGCGTGATCCGGTTCATTGCCGCCTGGTCGAACCGGTTGGCCCAGACGGAGACGGCGATGCTGAGCAGGCCGGCGGTCGCCATGCTGGCCAGGCCGATGGTGAGGAGCTTCGTGGCCAGCCAGCGGGTGCGGGTCACCGACTGGTTCCACACGAGGCGCAGAGTGCCGGACTCATGTTCCCGAGCGATCAGAGGCGCCCCCAGAAGATGCCGATGAGTGCGGGCACGGCAGTGAGCACGAGGGCCGTGGTGTTGGCGCCAGGCTCGGTCCGAGCGAGGAAGTTGGCGACCAGGGCCTCGCAGCCCCTCTGGCAGGTGGCGAGTCCGCTGGTCGCGTAGAGGTCGGCCATCCACAGCCCGGTGATCGTCAGGACGACGCCCGCGACGGCGAGCCCAGCCCCGGTGACCCAGGTGTGGGCCCGGAACTGGCGCAGGGTGAACCAAATCATCGCTGTGTCTCCAATGCGGGGTGGGTCGCGTGAGTGGGCTGCGCCATGTAGGTCAGCACGAGGTCTTCCAGGCCGAATTGCTCGACCGTCCACGAGGGATCGTCGATCGGCGTGCTGCTGCGCACGATCAGAGTGGACTGGCGGTCGGTGTGGCTGGCCTCGATGACCTCGGCCCCGCCGGGCAACGTGTCGGTGGTGCGGCGGGGGCCGGTGAGCCGATAGTGCGTGGCGAGGAGTTCCTCGACGTCGCCGGCGAGCCGGGTCCGGGACTCGATCAGAATGATCATGTAGTCGCAAACGCGTTCGAGGTCGGAGACGATGTGGG
>JAHRHA010000309.1 GCA_020027875.1 Micromonosporaceae bacterium
CGGCCGGCTGGTCTGCTCGCGACCCCGTCATCGGCGCGGCCGGGGATATCGCCTGCGACCCGACGGTCGAGAGGATCTCGGAACACCCCGCGTCGGCGGGCACGCGGTGCCAGCAGATGGCAACGTCCGACCTGCTGCTCCGCGACGGCGTCGTGGCCGTCCTGCCGCTGGGTGACAACCAGTACGAGGACGGCACGCTGGCGAAGTACCAGGCGTCGTACGCGCCGAGCTGGGGACGCCTGAAGCGGATCACCCGTCCCGTGCCCGGGAACCATGAGTACGTCCGGTCTGGCGACTCGCTGGATGCCACGGGCTACTTCCGGTACTTCGGTGCCGCCGCCGGCGACCCGGCCAAGGGCTACTACAGCTACGACATCGGCAGCTGGCACCTGATCGCGCTGAACTCGCAGTGCGGCGCCCTGGACGGCTGCCGCGCCGGCTCACGCCAGGAGCGGTGGCTGCGGCGCGACCTGGCCGACCATCCGGCCCGGTGCACGCTGGCCTACTGGCACGAGCCGAGGTTCAGCTCCGGTCCACACGGGCAGGAGCCCGTCTACGACGATTTCTGGCGGGACCTGTACGCGGCCGGGGTGGACGTCGTGCTGAACGGCCACAACCACGTCTACGAGCGCTTCGCGCCGCAGGATCCGGACGCGCAACTTGATCCGGCCCGGGGCATCCGCGAGTTCGTCGTCGGCACGGGCGGTAGGAACCACTACTCGCCCGCCTACGCCTTTCCCGCCGTCCAGCCGAACAGCGAGATCCGGAACGCCCAGGCGTTCGGTGTCCTGGAGCTGACCCTCCACGACGGGGGCTACGACTGGCGCTTCGTCCCCACCGCCGGCGGCGCCTTCACCGACGCCGGCACCGGATATTGCCACTGAACAGCCAGGCCGACGATCGCACGACAGCCACCGCGTGCGCTGGCTGAGTGCCTGCCACTACGCCAACTGCCGTAGCGGCTTTGCGAGCGATGCGTCATTGCTTGGCCGGTTCCCGCCGTTACAATTCTCTAGTTCCGGGTCGAGGGGCCATGACCCTGGGGGGAGGGTTGATGGGCACCCAGATGGACCGTTCCCGGGTAGCCGTGCGTTGGGCGACCCGGGCTGGTCCCGTTGCTGCCGCGCTCATACTGCTGCCACTCCTGGCGACCAAGTCGTCGGTCCTGGCCGTGCCCGCCGGCCCGCCGCCGATCGCGGCCGGCTGCAGCGTCCAGGCGCTGGGGACGCTTGGGGGCTTGTTCGGGAACGCGGTTGCGGTGAACCGCCAGGGGGTCGCCGTCGGCATCGCCGACGACGCCAAGGGGGTCGCGCAGCCGGTACTGTGGCGCGGTAGGACGCCACAGCGGCTCATCACCGGGCTGTCGGGCAGTGTGCCGCTCGCCGTCAACGCCGCCGGCCAGGTGATCGGTACGGGCGTGGACACCGCCAAGGGCAGCCCGGCCGGCTGGGCCTGGTCGCGTGGCCGCGCCACGCGGCTCAAGGCGCACGAGGATCGGGTCGCCTGGCCAGAGGCGATCAACGACCACGGCGTCATCGTGGGCGTGCTGCTCCCGGACGAGGGCGGTCCAGCCGAGGCCAGCGGGCACGCCGGCGAGGACGAGAACGACTGGGCCGCTGTCTGGCCGTCGCCCTCCAGCGAACCGGTGGTGCTCAGCCCGCTCCGAGGAGACCAGGGCGCCCATGCGTTCGCCGTGGACGGCCGCGGCCGCGCCGCCGGGGTCTCCCAAGGCGCGAAGTTCACCCCGGTCGTCTGGGAGGCGTCCGGTCAGCCACGCGCGCTGCCTACCCTGGGCGGCGGGTATGGCATCGTGCGCGGGCTGAGCGACTCGGGTGTCGCGGTCGGCGACGCCGTCCGGGCCGACGGCGCGGACCACGCGGTGATGTGGGACGCGGCCGGCCGGATCACCGATCTCGGCCTGCCGTCCGGCGCCCGCTCGGCGAAGGCGGAGACGATCCTGCCCAACGGCGTGATCGTGGGGACGGCGGAGCTGGCCGTCCGCGGCGGGGGCTGGCGCACGCAGGCCGTGCACTGGACCGCCCCGGGCGCCATACAAGTCCTGCCATCCGCTGCTGGGGCGGCGGCGAACGCCGGCGACTCGACGACCGTTGCGGGCTACCGCGCCGACGGCGCGGGCGGCCGGCATCCGACGCTCTGGCGATGCGAGCGGTGAGCGGGGTGACCGCCGCTCGTTCTCGCATGCTGAGCAGGCGTCGGGGCGTTGCCGCCGTGGCGCTCCTGCTGGTGGCCGTGGCGCTGGTGGTGAGCCGGCCGCCGCAGAGCAAGGCCGCGACCGCGTTCTCGTTCGGCGTGGCCGCCGACTTCGGCGCCAACTCCAACACCACCTCGGTGCTGGATGCGGTGCACGCCAGCGGTGTGGACCCATTCTTCGCGCTCGGCGACCTGAGCTACAACCAGGTGACCCCGGAGTCGGCGTGGTGTGACTTCGTCAAGTCCAGCGTCGGCAGCAGCTATCCGTTCGAGCTGCTGGCGGGCAACCACGAGGACGACGGCCCGGACGGGCTGATCTCCAACTACGCCGGGTGCCTGCCCGATCGTCTGGGAGCGCAGGGCGACTATCCGGGCGAGTACTACGTCGACTATCCGGCAGGCAACCCGCTCGTCCGCTTCGTCATGATCTCGCCGCAGCTGACCTTCCCGCCGGGCACGAACCCGTGGTCCTACGGCAACGGCACGGCGCACTACAACTGGACCGCGTCGGCGATCGACGGGGCCCGCTCGGCCGGGATCCCCTGGGTGGTCGTGGGGATGCACAAGTACTGCCTGTCGCTGGTCAACTTTCCCTGCGGGACCGGCACCGACATCATGAACCTGCTGGTCTCCAGGAAGGTCGACCTGTATCTGCAGGCGCACGACCACGCCTACTCGCGGACCAAGCAGCTCGCCCTGAACGGCTCCTGCACGGCCATCCCGACCACCAGCTTCAACGCCGACTGCGTGGCCGACGGCAACGCCGCATCGGCGTACACGGCCGGCAACGGCACCGTGCTCGCCACGGTGGGCAGCGGCGGCAGGTCGATCAACGCCGAGCATCCGGAGCTCCCGCAGGGTCCGTTCTTCCAGGCCTACATGGGCTCGAACTACAACGCGACGTACGGGTTCCTCAAGGTCGACGTGTCCGACACCGAGCTGTCGGCGCAGTTCGTCCGCGGGACCGGCGGCAGCTTCGCCGACTCGTTCACGATCACCAAGAGCGGGCCACCACCGCCAACGTCGACCTCCACCACGACCACCGCGACCACCACGACGACGGCGCCGGGTGGTGGGGTGACGGTCACGGCCAACGCCGACTCGTTCGTGCAGAGTGACGTGCCGACCGCCGGGCACGGCT
>JAHRHA010000012.1 GCA_020027875.1 Micromonosporaceae bacterium
TGTCGACCTGTTCGACCGGTTGCTCACCCGCATCGACGAATCAGCATCGTGATCGACTTGACAGCGATTACCTGCATAATGCCGCGATGCGCGCGCTCACGCCGAGATGAGTGCGTTTGATCTTGTTCGGTGATCGAAGATCGAGGTCCGCCTCAGACCTTCGATCGGTAGAGGTCGCGCAGGCAGCCGATCTCGGCGCCGTGGTGGGCGTCATGGTCGATCATGGTCCAGAAGATCTTCCATGCTGGCCACAGCTCGTCCCAGTTGGTGCGCACCGGGTCGTCGAGCGCGGCGTCGCTCAGGCGGGCCAGGTCGGTGCGGAGGAGCTGCTGTCCCTCCGTCAGTCGCCCCATCACCGCCGCCACGGTCGACGGCGCCTCGAGGTCGGGAAAGGTGAGCCGGCCCGCGCCGAACGCATACTCTGATACATCACCTTGCAGTCGGCGATGTGCGCCATGCGCCACGCGATCGTGGTGAACGGCGGGGGATCGGGGTCGGGCTCCTGGTAGTCGTTGACCCACGCCCCCGACTCGTCGCGCCGCACCGTCCAGCACCCCGGTACCGGCTCCCAGAAGTACTCGACCTCAGTGAGGTCGGCTACGCGGCGTCGGAGACGGCCGTAGACCTCTTCCAGCTGGCTGACCAGGAGATCAACACGTGACATACCGATCAACTCCCGTCGCACGGTCGACGCCAATCTATGACAGGAGCACGCAGGCGGTCACCCTTATGCAGCGGACCAAATTCAAACCGCGCGGTCCCTGACGCCGTAGCCAGCGCACGTCCACTTCTGCCGCGTATAGCGCGCCGAACCATCCGAGCATGGCTCCCCTCCGCGTCAAGACGCGGAGAGGAGGGGTGTCCTAGCCTGATGTTTGGCGGGTCCGGGATGTGACTGATCCGAAGTGCTAGCTGTCGGGATTGAGCCGGCCGCGCTGGATTGAAGACTCGCTCCCACGTGTCACCCGGGCCCGTTCTGGCCGCGTTGGCGTCGTTGACCATCTGTTGGTAGACCACGTTGGACAGCCGCCGTTTCAGGCAGCGCATGGCTTCCATGGGAGTCTTGCCAGCGGCGAGTTTGCGCCAGTAGCAGGCAGATCCCTAGGTGTCGTGGCGGAGGGCCAGAGGCGTTCCGGGCAGGCTCACGAAGCCACCGCAGCCCGAAAGGTCCGTCCCGGTCATTCCACCGTGTTGCGCGACCAGGCCGCGATCAACGGGGGCGTCACGATCACCGCGTTCAAGGCGACGGCCTCGGCGCGGAGGCGTTGCGCCAGTGTGTTGATGTCAACTTCGGCGGCGGTGGCCACGCCGGTGCGTTCCAGGGCTGGCAGGAGTGTGCGGACGATGCCCGCCACCTGCTCGTACGCGGGCGACTCCGGCCCGGCCTCGACGCGGGCTCCTTCGATCATCTGCGGAGCGGGCAGTCCAGCCGTGACGAAGATCTGGTGTAGTTGCAGACCGGTGCGTACGCCGGCGCCGACGCGGCGGAATGTTTCGCGGACCCGATCCATGGTCTGCTCGAACAGGGCACACGTCGGCTCGGAGGCCGTTCTGGTCATGTCGAACTCCTGGAAGGTCATGAGCCCGCCCGGTACGAGCAGGCGGCGCAGTCGCCGCAGCAGTCCGGCGGCATCGGGGTTGTACATCAACACGAGCCGACCCACGACGGCGTCGACCGGGGCGTCGAGTTCGAGGTGCTCTGCTTCACCCGCGACGAATCTGATGTTGGTTAGCGTCGCGTCCTCTGCCCGCGCCCGTGCCCGTTCGACGGCTTCGGCCGCCCGGTCGACGCCGGTGATGTGGCCGTCGGGTCCGGTCAGCCGGGCGGCGAGGAACGACACGTCACCCGCTCCGCATCCGACGTCGAGTACGCGCATGCCCGGTCGCAGGCCAGCCAGGCCCAGCTGGTGCTCAGTGATATCGCCGAGGAAACGCGACTGATTGGTCAGGCGCTCCAGCTCGGAATCGTCATGGCCCAGCGCATAGTGGGGATGTGAAGCGTTCATGACGCACCTCCTGACTACATGCTCGACCGTCGGCGCCGCGGCTACCGCGCACTCTTGCACACAGAGCGCCGGAACCTCATCAAGCCACGAACTCCGAGTGCGCCAGGCAAACGACTACCCGCATCCGCGTTCAGCGGCTTGAACACCCTAGGCCAGGTCGGACCGAGCGAGTGGGCGGTGCTTTCGCGGCCTGATGGTTCGTCGATGGTCAGAACGGTCGCGCCGATGCGCTGCCTTGCGGTCGCTGCGTAGGCGGCTGTCGACCCAGACGCTTGACGAGGTGTCGCCCCGGCGGGGCAGGGCTGCGCGAGGCGAGAAGCCACAGGACGACTCCCTGAGTGCGTCGATCAGCGTCGATTGGAGAACCTTGAATTGGCTGTATGATCTTAGATGTGGCATGGCTATGGGCTGGCCTCGGTATCGCCATGTACGCGGCGGGCGTCAACATCGTTCTCATCATGCCTGGTGACAACCCAGTGCCGATACCGGTGTTTGCGCCCGCATTCATGGGCATGTTCCCCGTGTTCTTCGCCGGGTTCATCCTATTTGGACGGTCTATGCGTCGATACGTACCGTACGAAGAACGGCCGACGACGGCGACATGGCCGAGGATCGCTGACTACTCCATCCTGCTGGCGTTGGCCGCCATCGTTGCGGTGTTTGTCCTCAACATCGCTACCTTCACCGGCCCCATACCTCCGGGTCAACCGGAGCAGGTCGGCCCCACGCAATTCGTGTCAAACGCACACGGGGTGATCACGCCGATCACCTACCAGGAGTACCTGCAATACCTTGAGGACGACGAGCGACTGTTTCTGGGCACATCGCTCATCTTTTACTTCCTCGGCACGTTGATGCTGGCGGCATGGGTCGACGATGCGCGGTTAAGACGGGTGCGGTCGAATGCAACCGGCCCGATGCCCGGATCGGACGCAGATGCTGCGTCCTGACACGCGTCCGCACTGACGGCCCGGGCATCGCCCTGCGCATCACCTTCGTATCGCACCTTCAGTTGCATCCTCACATGCCGCGAGGCCCGCGCTCATGCTGATGTGCGTGCGTATCGTGACGCGCCGTCAGTAACACTGGGCGATCACAGGTAACCATCTGGAACTGGACCCGTGACTTCCATCGAGTGCCGTTGGGCACGCTCGTCGCGTCCTCCGCCGTGGCTCGACTCCGGCCCGAGCTGGCCCGCGGTTCACGGCCTCGCAGTTCGGATTTGTGCCAACCTCGCTGCGTGCCGACAGATGCGACTCTGATCGTCCGGGAAGTAGCTCTCCCACCTACGGTCCATGTGCGTCCAGGCCACGGGCTGTCCGTTCTCTGGTACGAGCGGTGTGGCGACGTCAGCCACCGCTGCGTACGACAGCCCGAGCGTCGGGGACCAGTGCTGACCATAGGTGCGAATGGCCACGGCGGCAGGCACCGAGTGTAGGCCTATCCGCAGTCCCGTTTCTTCGAATAGTTCGCGGGCCGCAGCCTCTCGTGGGGTTTCACCAGGCTCGACTTTGCCTCCCGGTGGGACCCAGGCTCGCCAGCGATGGCGCACGAGGAGCACCCGGGTGAGATCCTGGTCGAAGACCCACACCTCTGCTGCAAGCGGTGCCACCGGTTCGCTGGCGGCCCTGGCCTGCACCAGCCATGCGCGAGCGTTGTCGTGCTCCTGCAAGGCTCGGCTCGCGTCGATTGCAGCAGCTAACCAAGATCGCAGTTCCTTCTCATCGCTAGCCACGACTCTAACCTACGGCGATAGGGTGACAGGACCGTCCGTCGTCCTCTCGTCACTGACTGCAACAGCGAGGGTTGGCATCGGTCGCCCCAAACTCCCGACACGTCGCGCGTAGGCGCCAGGGGGGCGCCAAGGGCCATCCTTATCCGGAGCTGACGCAACAGCATCACGACTGGTGGCGGGCAATCTCGACACCGCCGCGGCGGCCGCTGCACGCACGATAGTTCCGCGATGCGCGCGCGCAGCCTGCCCGTCGCCTCGATGACGAGATACACGAGGTTCGATGGTGAACATCGGGCGGGCCGCGGCGTTCCTTAGTCGCGGTCCAGCGTTGCGAGCACTTCGGCGAGAGTCTCAATGGACTCCTGCGTGATCGGGTCCACCACGAGCTGAAGGTGTGTCGCGCCCGCGCTGGCCATCGCGTCAAGGTGGCCGCCGATGTCGGCGGCGGATCCCCGGACCGGCCTGACAGGAGCGTTGTACGCATTGCCCATGAGCCGGCCGGTTCCACCTGGCAGGCTGACCAGCACCGCCGCGGTCGCGGCGACCTCCCCCGCGGTGCGCCCGGCCTGTACGGCCGCCTCGTCGACGCGGTCGCGGACTGCGGCGAACCCGCCGGGCGTGTTGCCGTAGTCGCTCCACCAGACATTCCACGCGTCGACATGGGGCAGCCCGATCCGCATCATGCGCGGGCTGGTTGAGCCGAGCATCAACGGCGGGCCGCCCGGCCGGGCCGGCCTTGGGTCGAGCACGCAGTCCTCGACCCGGTAGTAGGCGCCGTCAAAATCGACGCGCCCTTCCCACAGCAGACTGCGGATGATGGTGAATGCCTCCTCGAAGCGGGAGACCCGATGATCGTACGGGAACCCGAACGCCCGGTACTCCCGCTCGTTCCAGCCCGCGCCGAGGCCGAGGATCAGCCGCCCACCCGAGATGGCGTCAACGGTCGCCGCCTGTTTGGCCAGCATCGCCGGAGCATGAAAGCTCGTCGACGCGACCAGTGGTCCAAGCTCGACACGCTCGGTGGCGGCGGCAAGCGCGGCAAGCGAGGTCCACGCCTCCCACGGTCCCCGCGTGACACGGCCGGGCAGGTCGTAGAGCAGGTGGTCACCAAGCCAGAGCGAGTCGAACCCAACCGCCTCCGCGGCGCGGGCCATCGAGAGCAACTCCGGCCACTCGACCCGCCGTTCGACCTCGGGCAGTTGGATACCGATACGGCACGGACGAGGCACTCACGAACTGTATCGACCCGCTCGCTGACACTACGATCGCCCAGGCGATGACCTGCGACCGGGAACCATCCGCTTCTGCTTGCTGTCGTGCCGATGAGCGTGCGGGACATCTAGTTGTGTCGGTGGGTGCCGATACGGTCGCCGCTATGCCGTCGCATCTGCATGAGGTGTTGGTCGAGATGTTTCGGGACCGGCCGGTGCTGGCTGCCGAGCCCCCCGGCGGGCCACCACGGCCGATGCCTCGTTGTCCGGGTCGGTACGGATGACGGCTTCGGACATGTCATACCGACGTTCCAGGAACGCCACGGCCAGCAGGACGGCCCGTGTGGCAAACCCTCGTCCCCGCCACAAGGGATACAGCCCATACGCCACATTCGCCTGGCGCTCGCCGAGATAGGGCTGTCGCAGTTGGACGTCAATGGTGCCGACGAGTTGGTCAGCATCGATAATGCGAATCCCGAAGCTGAAGATCGGCCCACCCTCGGCCCACGAGTCCATGGCGCGTGCGATGTAGCCGCGAACGCTGTCGACTGTCCCGCGACCGCCGTTGAGCCAGCGGACCAGTTCCTCGTCCTCTCCGGCGAGATGAAAGTCGGCGTCCTCTAGTCCGAGAGGTCGCAGAACGATCACACCATCGGCCAGACCGTCATCCATGCATGCAGTCTGCCGGATCCCGTCACGGCGTGTTGGTGCCCGCGTGGCACATTGGGCCCCATACGTGGGGGCGAGACGTACGTTATCCGGCAGGGTGTCTGGGCTCGGTGGCGAAGGAGCAGCGGCGCCGCGGCGCGATCACGGCCAAATGTCAGTGAGCGAAGCCGGGGGGGCGACCGGTCAGGCAACGACGTCCGTGCTGACCGGGCCGCTGCCCCCGTACTGCACCGCACGGCCGGCCGAGTCGGTCGGGTCTGGATACGGCCCAGGCTCGACGTCGAGCTCGGCCATGCGCGCGACGTATGCACGGTAGGTCCGACGGGCGTCCCCGGGCCGTCCGGCGGTGTCGAACTCGCGGACCAGCATCAGGTGGGCGGACTCGTCAAAGGGTTCGCAGGCGAGCAATCGCAGCAGGTAACGGACCGCCGTTTCGTCCTCGCCGCGCGCTGCATGGTGCTGCGCCAGGGAGCGGGCGACCGCAACGTACGCCGCGCGGGCCTCCTCGCGTAGCGCCCTGGCCCAGTCGGCGGACTCGTCTTCCTCGCAGAAGTCACCGGCGTAGGCCGCTTCGGCTGCGGCCAGGCCGGCAATATCCACAGTGGCCAGTGCTGCGTTCGCCGTGCGCAGGAAGGACTCGATGTCGACCTCAACGTAGTCGTACCGCAGCCAGACCACGCCCTCGCCGCTCACCACGTATCGGTCCGGGGAGAACTCACGCTCCTGGTCGAGCACCGAGCGGAGCGTGGAGATAGCCACCGACAGCCGGCCGCTGGCCCGGGCGGGGTCGACCTCAGGCCACAAGAGCTCATAGATCACGTCGCGTGGCACCGGACCACCCCGGCGAGCAATGAGGATCTTCAGCAGGTCCCGTGCCTTCCGTGACTGCCACGCGTTGTGCGGGATCGGCGCACCTCGATGCAGCACGCGGAACCCGCCGAGAGTGCGCACCGACAAGGTCGGCGACGTGCCGCTGGTGAGAGCGGCGATCACCGCGGCGGCCTCGCCAGCCAGGGCGCGCGCACCCAGCTCGCGGCATACCCGCTCAATCTCGACCGGCGAGGCCAGCCTTCGGTCGAGCCGGAACAACGCGAGTTGAGTACGCACGAGGGGAATCGGGCAGCCGAGCGCCTCCCACAGAGCCTCGGCCTCCTGGAGCAACATGCGACGGTGGTCGGGATCTGCTTCGGCCGCCGCGCGCAGCTCGAGCGACTCGGCGACACCCGCTCGGTCCCGCCGGCGCCGGGCCATGCCCGAGGCCTCGGTGGCGTGGTCGCGGACCGAGTCCAGGTCTCCCGATCGCAACGCGACCCAGCCCGCGGCCAGCAGCGCCGCGGTGTGGGCAAGGTTCGCCTGGCTCGCGAGTGCACGCTCCACCAGCCTTGTCGCCGCGTTGTGGTCGTCGGGGGCGAGGATACGAGCCAGACCAATGAGCGCAGGCACAAGACCCTGCAGGTCGCCGGAGGGCTCCGCCAGCGCCAGGGCCTCCTCGTAACCTGCTCGGGCCAGCGAGATATTGCCCTGGTCGGCGTGCACGGCACCGAGACCGGTCAGCGCGTACGCCGCCATCCGTGAGCCGAGCCTCTGCTGGATGGCCAGCGCGGTTTGAAAGTCGCGCGCCGCGTCGTCGAGCCGGCCAAGGCGACGGGCCACTTCGCCGCGATTCATGAGGGCGAGCGCGCGCAGCGACGCGAACCCAGCCAGGTCGGCTTGACCGATCGCGGCATCGAGTTCGGCTATAGCCTCGGAGTAGTAGCCCTCCTCCAGGAACAGCGAGCCGCGATTCGCACGGATCCGGATGACCTGCAAGACGTCGCCGGCCCGCTCCGCGTGATCCAGCGCGCGCAGGTAATGCATGTCGTTGCTGCGCCGGTCGCCGTCGAGCGCGGCCAACATCGCCAAGGCCGTGTGGGTCGCGGCAAGGGCCCGACTGTCCTGAGTGGCCTCCGCCAACCGGCTTGCCTTGTCGGCGAGGTCGCGGCACGCGGCCACGTCGCCGGTCAACCATGCGGCCGCGGAGCCCCAGGCCGCCGCGAGCGCCTGGTCACCGGTACCTTCTTGCGCGTGGGCGTGGCCGCGCCGGTACAACAGCATCGCCTTCTCAAGATCGCCGCGCATGTGATAGATGAGACCGAGTCGCCACGCTGCCGCGGCCGGCGCCGGCCCCCACTCCGGTATCAACCGCGACAGGCACGCGATGGCGCGGTCCCAATCCCCATGTAGCTGGCACGCCTCGCCCTCCACGAGATCGATTGCCGGCGTCCGCAGGTGCTCGGGTACCCGGGCCAACGCGTCGACGATCAGCGCGCGGTGGCTGGCCACCAGCAGCGCCTCTCCGTGGGTCTCCAACAACGCCACGATGCCGACCTGATCGTCGGCGAGAGTCAGATAGCGCAGTGCCGTCGCGGTCTCTCCGCGGGCGGCATGCCAGTGCGCTGCGCCAATGCGCACCCGCGCCACATCGTCTGGCCCCTTGGCCAACCTCGCCAGGGCGAACTCGCGAGACATCGGGGTGAGCGCATACCAGCCGTCGCGCGGCGCCGGCGCGATGTGGATACCCCGACGTCGGACTGCGCTGAGCAACGCCACGGCGTTCGGCACACCGAGAGCGCTCAACAGATCCGCGTTGAAGCCGTCCACGGGCGCGCCAACCCGTAGTAGCTCCGCTAGCCCGGCCGGCGAGCTACCAGAGACTTCACCCTCGAGCAGATCCTCGACGAGGTCGACGACGCCACCCCGCGACAGCAGACGGGCCAACACCTGTCCGCGGTCGCGCGCCGTCGCCAACGCCTCGGCCACTAGCCGCACGGCGGCCGGCCAACCACCGGTCAGCTGCTGCACGGTCGCCGCATGCTGGCGCAGGCTCGCATCCCCAACGGACTCCAACAACGCCGCGGCCTCAGCATCATCGAAGCCCAGCGACTCCGCCGCGAGGATGTGCAACTGGCCCTGCAGGCGCAACCGCTCAACCGGGAACGGCAGATCCATACGCGACGCCACGACCACATGCAAGCGCCGCGGCGCCATGTGGCAGAGGTCCGCCACCAGACGGACCGCATCACCGGAGTCACCCAGCTCGTGAAGATCGTCGAGGACGAGCACGACGTCCGAGCTCAGGCCGGCATGTAGCGCGTCGGCCAGGGCTGGCACAAACGCCTCCACGGTTTCGCTCGTCGGCGTATCGGGGCCGCGAGCGCCATCCAGCGCGGTGGCGAGGGCGTCGAGGAGGCCAGGCGCGCGAAGCGTCAAGCTTGCGACCAGCCCTCGGGCCAGCATGACCGGGTCGCGGTCGAACGGCGTCACGGTGTACCACGCGCAGTTCTGCCCGGTGGCCCAGGTGGTCAACGCCGTGGTCTTGCCGAACCCCGGTCCGGCCGTCAACGCCGTGACCCTCCTCTGGGAGGCCTCGCTCAGGTACGCCGTCAAGCGCGGGCGCTCGATGAGATGAGGCGCCGGGCCAGCGGGCACGATCTTCCCGATGAGAGCTGCCCGCCCGTCGTACCTGGTCATCACAACTCACCATCCACGACACCGCACACGTTCGGTGCCAGCTTCCATCATGCGGTGTCGAAACGAGCACATATTTGACACTCGACCTGAAGCTCACCTTAACCCTGGTCAAAGGCGGCCAACGAAGATCGAGGTGTCGACATCAATGTCGATCAGCAATCCACACCGGAGGTCCCTATGTGGCACAGCCGTCCGCGCCACGTCCTGATCGTCGCCGGTCTGGCCGTCGCGTCCATCGCCGCACTCCCCTCTGTAGCCCCTCTGTAGCCCACGCGGCCACGGTCCTAGCCGCGCAGCGTGATGCTCATCTGGGCCACGCCGTGGTCGTTGCCGCCCTACAACGGTGGCCACGCGGCCTTTCCCCAGCGTTACGACCCCAGCCAGGGCGACAAGCTTACCGACTGCCCGACCCCCAAGCCGTAACGTATCTGGATCGTGGTGCCGTGCAGCTCACTGCAAACCAAGTGCAAGCCATCCCGCGATCCTGGACTCGGATGAAAGAGTGAGACCTAGGGCATCCGAGATGGCGGAGGGGCACGACAATGAAACCCATAGCCATGAACCACGTAGCACCTCATCGCGTCACCTACGACCGCCTCGAGGACCTGCTCAACGCCCTCGCAGCCGGCCGCGAATG
Source organism: Micromonosporaceae bacterium (assembly GCA_020027875.1). Classification (GTDB taxonomy): domain Bacteria; phylum Actinomycetota; class Actinomycetes; order Mycobacteriales; family Micromonosporaceae; genus JAXIPB01. The sequence continues at coordinate 9,769 of JAHRHA010000012.1, forward strand.
GCGGGTCGAACCGATGGGCAAGCACGAGGACTCCCTGTCCGGCGCCCCATTCGAGCGCGCAATCATCGACGATGAGCACTACGTCGTCAAGCACATCAGCCGGGATCTCGACTGGGTCATGCGGGTTCTGGGCGACGGCGCGGACGGCATGCGGCCGCGGGCGCTCACGATGTGGCAAGAGGGCCTGCTGGACGCCCTGCCCGACGAGATCGATCACGTGATCGTGGGCATGGTGCAGGACCCGACGACCGGGCACCTCCACCAGGTTATGCGCGATGTCGGTGCCGCCATGGTGCCTGCCGGCGATTTCGCCGTACCGCTAGATCGGCACCGCCGCTTTCTCGACCACATGGCCGCGACGCACGCCAAGTACTGGGGCTTTGAGGACCGGTACGGGTTGACAACCACTCAGCATCGGTACGGCTTCGCCCACCCAGCGGTCACTGAAGCCGAGGCGGCCGCCGGGCATGACGACGACATACCGCGCATGTTTCCGGGCGGGTGGGCGGCCGTCCGTGCCGTATCGACCGAGGCCGCCGACACTGCCCTGGCCTTGGCCGCGGATGCCGGCCCGCTCAAGGCCGCGATGGCCGAAGGGCCGCGCACGCTCGTGCACGGCGACTGGAAGTTCGGCAACCTCGGCTCGCTGCCGGACGGTCGCACGGTGCTGCTCGATTGGGCCTGGCCGGGCGAGGCCGGTCCGTGTGTCGACCTCGCCTGGTATCTCGCCGTCAACTGTGACCGCCTGCCAGAGTCCAAAGAAGACGTAATCGAGGCGTACCGGTCCGACCTGGAGCGCCGAGGCATCGGTACCGGGCACTGGTGGGACCGGCAGCTTGAGTTGGCCCTGCTCGGGGCGTTCGTCCAGTTAGGCTGGTCCAAGCCGGGCGACCCCGTCGAGCTGGCCTGGTGGACCGACCGGATCGTCACCACCGCGCGCTCACTTGACTAGCAAAGGTCAGATGACTCGCTCAAACATCATCAATGCTGTGCCGGGTCCATTGTGGTCGCGGATCGGGCCGGACACGGTGAAGCCCATCCGTCGATGGAACGCGATCGACCCGTCGTTGGTTGGTGATGTGACCGCGTTGACGACCGAGCGCCCGTCGCCACGGGCCAACTCGAAGAATTGCTCGTACAGCCGCCTGGCTAGACCGCTCGACCGGGCGTCTGGCCGGACGCCGACAAAGTGGATGTACGCCCGGTCAGACTCCGACGGCGACAGGATGCCCACGAGAAGGCCCGCGAGCCCCGTCGCGTCCTCGGCAACCAGGCTCGTCCGATGAAAGTGGTCGAGGAACAACCGCGGCAGCGACCCGAGGATAGCCCGACCCCACCACTCGTCGACCACGGCCGCGATCGCGTCGTAGTCATCGGGGCGCGCCGCCCGCAGCACGAGCTCACTCACCCGGACTCTCCCGAGCCCGCCATGCGCCGAAGGGTGTCCCCGTACGGCCCGGCCCGCGACGCGAGCGTGCCGGCGCGGTCCACTGCCAGCGCCCGCCAACGGTCAACGTCGAAAACCCGCCCCACCTCGGCGGTCAGCCACCACGCCTCCATCGGTGCAACCTCGACGAGCGCATCTACATCGGACGCCAGGTCGTCGGGTGCGATGCGCTCTCCCAACAGTCGGCGCGACATGGCCAGCCACAACCGTGACAAGACGAGGTACCGCCGCATTGACAGGCGTGCCGCCGTCTCCCGTACCGTCTCGAATGCGGACACCGCGGCGGAGGCGTCACCGGTGGCGAGCGACCACCGACCCGACACGAGCCCGGTGCGTAGCTCCGTGCGCCACTGGAACAGATAGCCGTCGTCGACCTCGGGCACCAGCCTGGCCAGATACGTCTCGGCCGTGGCCGGGTCGCCCGCCCGCAACCGGCCGTCGGCGAGGTCCAGCAGCGCGTGTGCCAGCGGTTCTGCCAGGCTATGGGTCGCTGCCAATTCGTACGCACGGGTGTTGGCCTCGTCCGCCTCGGCCAGGGCTCCTACGCTGCGCAGGATCCAGCCGCGGAAGTTGTCATCGCGTGCGTTGAAGCGCTCCGTTCGCGCGCGTGCGGCCGCTTGCGACATCAGGGTGAACTCGCGCAGGGCGGCGGCGGGCTCCCCACGCAAGGCCTGCGCATAGCCCGCGACCATGTGCCGGGTGATCGCCGCGAACGGGTAGCCCACCCGCGGTTGGATCGGCTCGTCGGCCCGCACCAGCCGCAAGGCCGCAGCCGGGTCATCGCCGTGTACGAGCAGGAACGCGCGCCACGTCTCGACCAGCGGAGCCACGCTCGCCGGTGCCTCGCTGCCGACCCGGTCAAGCAGGTCCCGCGCGCCGGGCAGGTCGCCGATCGCGTGTCTGACCCGTCCGGCGAGGGCGAGGCAGGACGCCCGGACCTCCGGATCCGCCGCCACCGCGGCGCCCTCCTCCGCGAGGCGCGCGCACCGGTCGAAGTCCCGCTCCACATAGGATACAAGCGCGGCAACCTCGAGCGCCGCGGCGTAATTCGGATCGTCGGGGGCGACCCGTTCGCGGACGGCGCGTGTGTCCGCGGCCGCGCCGGCCGTGTCGGACACGCGCAGCCGGATCCGGGCCCGCCGCACCAACAGGTCCGGTCGGTCGTCGAGCGACAGCGCCTCGTCGAAGAGGCGGCCGGCTTCGGCAAGGTCGAACCGAGCGGCGGCAATCTCGCCGGCCCTGGCCAACGCGGTCGCCGCAGCGACCAGATCCCCGCCGAGGCGGGCATGGTACGCAACCGTGAGCGGCTCCGCGTTGGTACGCGCGGCGAGACTCCGGGCCGCCTGTCGGTGCAGCAGCGCGGCGCGAGCCATGCTCGTGCCGGTACGGAGAGAGTCGCGCACAAGCTCGTGGGCAAACTGAAAGCCGGCACCGCTCTCGACCAGCAGGTGCCGCCGAACCCCCACCTCCAGGTGATCCAGCAACGAGGTGACGGGTTCGTCGAGCACGGCAGCGAGCAGTTCCAGATCCACATCGGAGCCCAGCACGGCCGCGGCCCGAAGCGTCTCCGCGACGCCAGGTCCGGCCCGTTCACATCGATCGATGACCGAGCCGCGAATGGACGCAGGAAGGTCTCCATCGCCCGCCCGGGACAGCTCCCACAGGAACATCGGATGTCCGCCACTACGCTCGTGCAGCCGGAGTGCCTGAGCTGACCCGGCGGGTAGGCCCAGCGCCGTTGCGGCCGCGGCCTGGTCGAGCGGACCGAGCAGGACGAGCGTGTCCCCGCGCAGCGCCGCGCCCTCCCCGGTGCGCTGGGCGGCGAGAATGAGCAGCCGTACGGCGGAGAGGCGGCGCACGGCGTGATGTAGCCAGGCCCGGGTGGCCGGGTCGGCCCATTGCGCGTCGTCCACGACGAGCACGACCGGCCACTGGTGGGCCAGCCGCGAGATGACCGTGTCGTACCCGGCGAAGGCCAGACTCAGCCCGGTGTCCACCTCCGCCGCAAGCCCAGCCGCCGCAAGCCCAGCCGCCGCAAGCCCAGCCGCCCCAAGACCAGCCGCCCCAAGACCGGCCGCGGCCACCCCCAACGCGGGAGTACTTAACCCTGCACCGGATCCTGCGGCGAGTCCGCCCACCCACAGCCCACCGGCCGAGACGTCACCGAGAAGTCGGCGGACAGGTTCGGCCTCGCCAGCCAGCAGTACCTCGCTATCTAGCGCCTGGTGGCCGTACGCGTCGCCGCCGCGATGATGAGGGGGTGTCCGCAGGAGCCCGGCGAGGGCGTCGAGCAACGGCTGCAAGGGCAGCCCGCCGGAGAGTTCGTCTCCGCGACACCTCAGCATAAGCGCCGCGCCCGGCCGATCGATCTGGAGTTGACGGGTGAACTCGGCGAGCAGCCTCGTCTTGCCTATGCCCGCCTCACCCTCGATCACCACCAGCTGAGGCTGGCCCGACGCCGCGCGCTCGAATGCCCGCGTCAGCGCCGCGAGCTCCGCATCTCGGCCGGCCAGCGGCCCACCGGCGGCCAACTCCCGCTTCGACGCACTCCCCGATGCCTTGGCTCGGGGCCGCTTCGGCACCGTCTTGGAGTCACCCGCGGCGCGGCGCTGGACGGGTTCGGCCCGCAGCAACTGCAGGTGCAGAGCCTTTGTCTCGGCGGCCGGGTCCACTCCCAGTTCGTCGCGCAGCCGGTCGGCGGTGGCAGCGTATGCCCGCAGGGCCACCGCCGGACGCCCGGCGGCGTGATGGGCCGACATCACGGCCCGCAGCGCGGCCTCGTCATACGGTTCGGCGTCGAGGGCACGCTCCGCAAGCGCAGACGCGGTCCAGGGGTCTCCGCTCGCGAGGACGGCCTCGGCCGCGACCAGGCGAGCCGCGGCAGCGTACCGGGCGACCTCGGCGCGTTCGGCCTCCAACCACTGCGTCTCATCCGGCTCCTCCGGCAGGACCGGCCCGCGCAGCAGCTCTAGCGCGGCCCGGGCGGCGGCGGTCGCGGGAGCAACTGCGCCGACGTCGAGTCGCCGCCGGGCCTCCACGGCCAACTCGGCCAGCGCCACCACATCGAGCCAGTCGGCCATCAGCGTGTAGCCGGCCTGGGTACGGGTGAGCCGGTCCGCACCGAGTGCCGAGCGCAGGCGGCTGACGAGCACGGAGAGTTGGTCGGCCGGATGGCTAGGAAGCTCATCGCCCCAGACGACCTGGGCCAGGGTGTCCACGCTGACCGAAGCCCCACGCGCGATTGCGAGCCGGCTCAGCAGCCGACGCGCCTTGCGGCTGCTGAGACGACCCAGGTCCACCCCCTCGACGGCCAGCCCGCCGAGCACCCGTACCCGCACCGCCATCCCATCGGTATACCGCACCGCCGGTTGGTCCGAACTGTGGCCGGTCCCCTAGCGCCCCCCGCCCGAAATACCGCATTTGTGGTGAACTGGACGCGGCCTCGCGCCCCGTCGTGAACGCGAACGTGCGAGCGGATACTCGAAACAAACCGCACAACAGGGCGTGCACATGGCGAGGAGCCGGCGTCCACGGGGGAAGACGTCGGCTCCTGCGGCCCTCAGCATAGCTGGACTTCCCCGCCATCGCTAGGCCGTGTTTTCGGGCGTACCCGCTCGTGCGATTGACGGTTCCGCCCCTCCATCCGGTCGCTGCGAAGCGTCCGACCGGCCTACCCGTCGCGACCTCCGTCGGCGTGACCACTGTGGATCCGGCCGGCCCGAAGGGCTCCTCCGGCAACGTCGCCGACCGCGCTACGCGCGGCCCGGCCCGCCCGCACCTGACAGCGCACGACGATACTGAGCTGATGACCGAGCCGTCCTCAGCTCTCTCGGCTACGCGGCGGTCCTGGCACGCCGTCGGCGAGCTCGTGTTGGCCGGACCCCAGCACCGGCGCAGTGGAACCATCCGCCTACGTATCGTGCCCGGTGGCTTCGCCACGACGAGGGAACCAGCGCTGGCCATCGACACCGCCGACCTCGTGGCCGGCGACGCGCGCGTCGGCATCGACGGTCGTACCTGCGCGGAACTGGCGGCGGCCACTAGACTCGACGTTGGACCTCCGCTGGGGCTCTATCAGGACGGTTCCGCCATGCCCGAACACGACGTACTGACTGTGGACGCCGCGGCGGCCGCGGTCCTCGCCGACGCGTTCGACACCGGCGACGCCGCCCTACGACAATTCGCTCCGACTGAGACGCCGGTGCTCTGGCCCGAGCACTTCGACGTCGCCATCAGCGTCGACGACGTGAACTACGGCGTTTCGCTCGGCGACTCCTACCTCGACGAGCCGTACGCCTACGTCGGTCCGTGGCAGCCCACGATGGGCGAGTTCTGGAACGCACCCTTCGGCGCGACTCGTACGCTGCGGGAGTTGGCCGATATCGACACCTTGGTCGCCTTCTTCGCCAAGGGCCGACGACTAGCACACGGCTAGTTGCTCGCCCGGGCGTCAGGTGGGACGAGACAGATCACCGAGGAGCATCGGCGCGGCAAAGGGTCGATGCGCGTATGTGGCGAGGTCGTCGCGCCGCACGTCCCGGTCGCACAGTCGCGCAGTGAGCTCAGCCGTCGCGTACCCGCATACCCGTCCCTGGCACCAACCCATCCCCGGGCGGGCGAGCAGCTTGACCGTACGGGCATCGCTCGCGCCCAGGTCGGTGACGGCCGCCGCGATCGATGCGTAGGGCACCTCCTCGCACCGGCACACCAGCGTCTGGTCTTCCAGCCACACCGGCCACCCCGCCGGCGGCGCGTGAGCGGCATGCATCGCGTCGGCGAACGCGCGCAATCGACGGCGGCGGCGGCGCAACGATGCCAGCTCCCGACCGGACAGCGGGTCCGATGACCCGGCCGCCTGGGCCGCGGCCGACCCGGCGAGCTCACCCTCAACCACGGAAAGGGTGGCGCCGCCCACTCCGGTGATCTCCCCTGCCGCGTACACCCCCGGCACGGACGTCTGTCCCTCCCCCCCAACCATGACGGCGAGGCCACCGTCGGCGCTCACCCGTGTGGCGCAGCCCAGCATCAAGGCGAGGTCGAGGTTGGCCGTGAAGCCGTACCCGATCGCCACGGCGTCACAGGTGACCCGCTTCACCGATCCGGCCACGACTTGGCCGGCGTTGTCAAGTCGGGCGACGTCCACTCCCGACACACCCGCCTCACCGTAGGCGGCGATGACGGCGTGGCGGACGCGGTACGGCACGCGGCGGCGCGCCAATGCTGCCGCGTATGCCATCGCTTCGCGCACCTTGCCCGCCACCCCCACAATTGATCCCGGCCGGCCCAGGTAGCCGCGCGGGTCACCGGCCTCATAGACCCCGATCACCCGTACGCCGGCAGCGGCCTGACCGACCGCGACCGGAAGCAGAAACGGCCCGGCACCCGCCACCACGACGTCGCGACCCACGGCCACGCCGGAACCCTTGAGGAGCGCCTGCGCCGCGCCCGGCGTGACCACGCCGGGGAGATCCCAACCGGGGAACGGCAGCACCCGGTCGTACGCACCGGTCGCGAGCACTACCCGCCCGGCCTCCACCCGACCCGCGGTCGTGTGGAGCACGAAGCCGGGTTCGGCGAACCAGACGGTCGCGTTCGGGATGTGGTCGACACGTTCCTCCACAATGGAGCGCAGGCCGGCGAACACCGGCCAGTCCCGGTAGCCACGCTCCTCGCCCTCGCCCATGGACTCGCGCTGCCGCCAGAACTGCCCGCCCGGCTGGCCCGCGCCGTCGATCAGCGCAACCCGGCTGCCGCCAAGGGCGGCCGTGGCAGCGGCGGCCAGGCCGGCCGGACCGGCGCCGACGACCGCGACGTCGTAGCGCGCCGCAGACGGTGGCCCAGGCGTCGCACTCGTACCCGGCGATGCGGCGCCGACCAGGTCGTGACGGCTGGACACCACCATGCCTGGACGGGCGATGGCCAGGCAGGCCCGCTGACCGGGCACCCCGTCGATGGTGGCCAGGCAGTCGAAGCACGCGCCGATGCCGCAGAAGAGGCCGCGCTGCGCCCGCGCGACCGGCGTGGTCCGCCAGGACCGGATACCCGCCTCCCACAGCGCGCCGGCCACCGTCTGTCCGGGTAGCACCGGGACCGTCCGGCCGTCGAAGACAATCTCGTCAGCCATTGGCCTCTCCCGCGATAGACGCTACCGCGAAACGCTCGGGGGTAAACGGTACCGGGTCCACGGCCGGCGCTGCCCCGACGAGTGCGGAGGTGATGAGGTCGGCCGTCGCCGGGGCGAGCCCGATGCCAGCGCCCTCGTGCCCGCACGCGTGTAGCAGGCCCGGCACCCGCGGGTCAGGGCCGATCACCGGCAGATGATCCGGCGAGTAGGGACGGAAGCCAACGTACGCCCGGATGACATGGACACCGGCCAGGAACGGAAACAGGTCAATGGCCTGGGCGGCGAGGCGACGCAGCACCGGCAGCGCGAACGTCCGGTCGAAGCCGACCCTCTCCCGGCTGGCTCCGATGAGGACGGTGCCCGCGCGAGTGCCCTCAACCACCGCCGAGGTCTGCAGGTCACTCGCCTCGCTCGCAACATTGGCCACGTACTCGGCGGCGTACACCTTATGCCGGATCGGCGGCGCCTCCCCCGCCGAAGTAAGTGGCTCGGTGACCAGGATGAAGCCACGCCGCGGCATGATCGGCACATCGACGCCGGCGAGCCTCGCCACGTCGCCCGCCCACGTTCCGGCGGCGTTGACCACGGCCGGCGTGGCGATCGACCCCGACGACGTTCGCACCGCCGCTACCCGCCCACCGTGGTCCAGTTCGATGGCGGTCACCGTAGCGCCGGGATGAAAGCTCGCGCCGTGGTCGCGGACCGCCGCCTTCAGCAGGTGGGCGGTGGCCAGCATCGGCTGGAGTTGCATGTCCTGTGGATAAGACGCGCCTCCGGCCAGCCCGTGTCGAAGGTGGGGCTCGTAGGTGTGCACGTCATCCGGACCGAGTTCGAGAACCGTTATCCCAAGGGCGCGGTGCTCGGTGCCGAGCGTACGAAGAGTCTCCAATGCGCTCGCCGTCGCCGCCACGACCAGTCCGCCCTTACGCTCAAGTTCGAAAGCGTCGGCGTCCAGTGAGGACCCGAGCTCTTCCCACAAGGCGAGCGAGTGCAGCGTCAGGTCGAGCTCCGGGCCGGGACTCTTGTCCGAGACGAGCAGGTTACCTTCCCCCGCGCCCGTCGTCCCACCCGCCATGGGACCCCGGTCGACGACCGCGACCCGCAGGCCTGCCCGGGCCGCGTAATAGGCGCAGGCCGCGCCGACGACACCCGCCCCGACCACCACGACATCGGCGGTCGCGGAGCGCGGCTGGGACATCGCCATGCGGACCTTCCCGTCAGATGCGAGTCAGAGCAGGAATCCGGCGGGGAAGGGATCCTCCGGGTCGAGCAGGTACTGGGCAGTCCCCGTGATCCAGGCCCGCCCGGTGATCGTCGGTACCACCGCAGCAACCGCGCCGACCGTGGTCTCCTCGATCAGCCGGCCCACGAAATGCCGGCCGATGAACGATTCGTTGATGAAGTCCTGGCCCAGGGGTAGCTCGCCCCGAGCCCACAGTTGTGCCATCCGGGCCGAGGTACCCGTGCCGCACGGAGACCGGTCGAACCAGCCGGGGTGGATGGCCATGGCGTGTCGAGAGTGATGCGCGTCCGACCCGGGTGCCGCAAGGTAGACGTGATGGCATCCATTGATGCCGGGATCCAGGGGATGCACCGGCCGGTCGGCTTCGTTGATCGCGTCCATGATGGACAGGCCGGCCTCGAGCAATCGTGCCGAGGCGGCCCGCTCGAAGGGCAGCCCCAGCTTCGCGAGCTCCACAATGGCGTAAAAGTTGCCGCCGAACGCGAGGTCGTACCCGACACTGCCGAGCCCCGGCACCTCCACCGAGGCGTCGAGCGCGACCGGAAACGACGGCACGTTGCGGATCGTCACCCCCGTCGCAGCACCGTCGTCCCGTACCGACACCTCCGCGACGACCAGACCCGCCGGAACGTCGAGCCGGACCGTGGTCACCGGCGTGGTGACCGGCACCATCCCGGTCTCGACGAGCACGGTGGCGACGCCGATTGTGCCGTGCCCGCACATCGGCAGGCACCCAGAGACCTCGATGAAGAGCACCCCGAAGTCGGCGTCGGGCCGGGTGGGCGGCTGCAGGATCGCGCCGGACATCGCCGAGTGGCCGCGCGGCTCGAACATGAGCAGCGTCCGTAGCTCGTCCATGCGCTCCAGGAAGTACGCTCGGCGCTCGGCCATGCTGGCACCGGGGATAACACCGATGCCGCCAGTGATCACCCGGGTCGGCATACCGTCGGTGTGGGAGTCGACGGCGTGGAAGACATGACGGGAACGCATGGATCAACTCTGCCGTGATCTCGCGAGCGGGGCAACGTCCCCAAGAGCGACATCGCCGCGCATCGCGTGGGCGGTCGCCTGGCGTACGACCAGGTCCTGCTCGGCGGTGAGCGGCGCACGAGGCGGCCGGCACGGCCCGGCCTTGCGGCCCGCCAGCTCCATCGCGAGCTTGATGGCCTGCACGAACTCCGTCTTGGAATCCCAGCGCAGCAGCGGGTGCAGTCGCCGATAGGCCGGCATTGCCGTCGGCAGGTCACCCTGCGTCGCCGCCTCCCAGAGTGCCGCGCACTCGACCGGTAAGGCGTTCGGGACACCCGCGATCCACCCCGGCGAACCCGCCACGGCTAATTCCAGCACGACATCGTCGGATCCGCAGATGACATCCAGCCCAGGAGCACGCTCCGCGATCTCGTAGGCCCGCCGCACGTCGCCGGTGAACTCCTTCACCGCGACGATGAGCCCCTCGCCGTGCAGCCGGGCGAGGAGGGCGGGGGTCAGGTCCACCTTCGTGTCAATTGGGTTGTTGTACGCGATAATCGGAAGGCCCACCTTCGCGACCTCCCGGTAGTGGGCCGTCACGGAGTCGGCATCGGCCCGGTACGCGTTCGGTGGCAGCAGCATCACCGCGGGGCAGCCTGCCTCGGCCGCCTGCTCCGTCCAGCGCCGGGCCTCGAGCGCCCCGTACGCTGCCACCCCGGGCACCACCGAAAAGGCGTCCGGCAGGTCGGCCGCGGCGGCGACCGCCGTCTCCACCACGCGGGCCCGCTCCTCGTACGTGAGCGTCTGGTACTCACCGAGGGAACCGTTCGGCACGAGTCCATGGCAACCGCCCGCGGCCAGAAAGCGCACGTGTTCTGCGTAGGCGTCGAAGTCGGCGCTGAGGTCGTCGCGCATCGGCAGAGCCGCCGCGACCAGGATTCCGTGCCAGGGTTTCTCGGTTCGGGGTGTCGTCTCCACGTTCACCGACCCTAGCCGGTCTACGGCTCGCAGCGGGCTGAGAGCGTTCCCAACTCCCCCGACATTCGGTGATCATGGCGGGGTGGTGCCACGCTGGTCCCTATGGACGAGAAGTCAATCCTCGACCGCATCGGTGGGCTGGTCGAGGAGGAGCACAGACTGCGCGCCGCCGTCCAGGCGGGTCAGATGCCCTCGGACGAGGAGCGGGTGCGGCTGCGCACACTCGAGGAGGCGCTCGACCAGTGCTGGGACATGCTTCGTCGCCGTCGCGCGGCGGGAAATAACGCCCAGAACCCCGACGAGGTGACCGAGCGGCCGGTGCCCGAGGTCGAGGGCTACCTCCAGTAGGCCTTCGCCCGCGCTGGTCACGCTCATGCCGGAGTGCTCGTGACACTGGGCCTCGTCGGCCTGATCCTGGTCGACGCCACCGGGCTCACCGGGGTACTCGCATGGGTCGGCCGACTGGGCATTCTCCTCGCCGCGATCCTGATGTCGGGTGGGTTCTTCGCCTCATCCGCCGGCAAGGACGCCACCCAGCCCAACAAGGCCATCTGGCTCATCTGGATCGGAGCGCTGTCCCTGGCGGCCGGAGCGCTCTCCCTGGGCATCGGCCTACTCGCCGCTTAACCCCCCCCGCCCGGCCCGCCGCCCCCCCGCTCGTCGATCTAGGGCATAGCGACGCTGTTGGAGATCAACTCACGTCGCTTATCCCTAGATCGACGAAACTAGCGGGGGCGCTTGTAGGGATAGGCGGTGTGTGGTTGGGTGCCGGTGTGGTGGGGTGCCGGCATGACAGTCGCTGACGAGTCGCGGGCTGACCGTCCAGGTGGCCACCCCACGCGGGCGGCGGTCAGCGGCGGCGGGGCGCATCGGCTCTACACCGTTGTCGTCTTCATCGTGCTGGCCGCACTGGACAACGTGGCGATCGGCCTGGTGCCGCCCCTCATCTCGCCCATTTCGGAGACACTCGACGTCGCCGAGGGCTCGATCAACCTGGCGCTGGGCATCACCTATCTGGTGAGCGCCATCGCATCCGTGGGCTGGGCGTACGTCGGGGACCGGGCCAACCGCAAGCCACTCCTCATGATCGGCACGCTGATCTGGGCCGCGGGCACGCTGAGTACCGCATTCGCCGACTCCTATGCCGGATTCCTCGCCGCTCAGATCCTCGCCGCCATCGGGCTGGGCGCGGTCGCCTCCGTTGGCTTCTCGGTCGTGACGGACCTCATCGCGCCCCGCCGGCGCGGCCTCGTGATGAGTTTCTGGGGACTGTCGCAGGGTGTGGGCACGCTGGCCGGCGTCCTGATCGGGGGTCTGCTGGGCGCCAGCGACTGGCGACGCCCGTTCTATGTGCTCACCGGTGTGGGCCTGGCAGCCACGGTGGCGTACCTGTTTACGTACAACATCCGTCGCGGGGCGAGCGAGCCACAGCTGGCGGCCGTTGTCGCGGCGGGCGAGTACGAGCACCGGATCACTCGCGGCGACCTGCCCGACATCCTGCGCCGCCGGACGAATCTGTGGCTGATCCTGCAGGGCTTCACGGCGCAGCTGGTGTTCGGCTCGCTGGTCCTGCTGCCGCGGCTCTTCCAGGCCAAGGCCGAGGACATCGGCTACTCGCAGAGCACCGCGATCGAGATAGGAAGCATGTACGCCACCCTGTTCCAGCTCGGTGGCGTCATGTCGATCATCGGCGGTCTGGTCGGCGACCGTCTGCAGCGGCGTACCCCACGCGGGCGCGCACTCGTGGCTGCGGTGGGCATTCTGGCCGCGATCCCGTTTTACATCATCCTCTTCTTCGTACCGATCAGCCTCGATGTCGCCGACGGCGCCGGCACGGGCAGCGTCGTCACCGGTGTGCTCGCCAGCGTCGTCACCGAGCCGGTGATGTTCGTCAGCTTCGTCGCGGCACTGCTGGCCCTCGCCCTGACGTCGGCGAACTCGCCGAACTGGTTCGCGCTCATCGCCGAGGTGAACCCGCCCGAGCATCGCGGCACCGTGTTCAGCCTCGGCAACCTCGTCAACGGCGTGGGTCGTGGCGCCGGCACGCTGCTGATCGGCCGGGCGTTCAGCTCACTGGAACGCTCGCTGCAGCCGCCGCTGAATTACGCCGTGGGGCTCGCCGTGTTCCAGCTCTTCTTCATCCCCACCGGCATCATGTACTGGCTCGCCTCCAGAACCGCGCCGCGCGACATCGCCACCGTGCAGACGATGCTTGCGGAGCGCGCCGCCGAGGTCAGCACTCCCGCGCACCCTCGGCAATCGTGATCAACGAGGCCTCCGCCGCCGCGGCCGGCTTGGCGGGGGCTTCACGTTCGGGCAGCAGGTATGCGGGTCACTCGATGCCGGCGCGCACCGGGAGTGGCTGGTGGCGGACGGGCAGGGCGGGTACGCGATGGGCACGGTCAGCGGTCTGCGCACGCGCGGCTACCACGGCCTCCTGGTCGTTTCGGGCGACGTCCCCGCCCGGCGAATGATGGCCGTGGCCGCGCTCGACCCAGTACTCACATTGCTCGGGGTGCGGTTGTCCGGCTCGGCACCCACGAGTGGGCCTCGGGGATCGTTACTCCCCGCGGGTACGAACTGCTGGAGCGCTTTGAGGTGCGCGACGGCCTGCCGCGCTGGCGGTGGCGCGTGGGGGACGTCGTGTTGGAGCGCGAGCTGGCGTTTCGTCACGGTGCCTCGGCATTGTCTGTGGTCCACACGCTCATCTCCGGCGGGCCGGTCGGACTGGCCATCGAGCCGCTGTGCAACTGGCGGGACGCGCACGGCGAACGCCACGCAGCGGGCGGGCTGGTCGACCCGCTCGACGAGGTGATCCGCAGGCACGGGTCGCGGCCGGGAGGACCTGGACGCGTTGCGAGCTAAGGCTGTCGACTCGTTCCGTCGACGCTTGCCGTCCGAGCAGGGCTGGCTCTACGACGTGATCGACTCGCCCGGCACAGTCCACGCGAGTGATCCGGCGCTCCGGCCCAACCAGCTTTTCGCCTACGGACTGCCCTATGCCCCGCTGCGGGGGACCGGACCGGGCCCGGTGCACGCCGTTGCCCGTACCCTCCTCACCCCACTGGGCCTGCGGACTCTCTCGCCCGCGGATCCTTGGTATCGGGGCGTGCACCGGGGCGACCCGGCGAGCCGCGACCAGGCGTACCACCAGGGCACAGTGTGGCCCTGGCTCATAGGCCCGTACGCGGACGCGGCCACCGCCGTGGGCCTGCCTACCGATGGCCTTCTCGACGGGCTGCTGGCCCACCTCGGCGAGTGGGTCGTCGGCTCAGTGAGCGAGACCGCAGATGGCGACGCGCCCCACGGGGCCACCGGCTGCCCATTTCAGGCCTGGTCAGTGGCCGAGACCCTGCGCGTCTACCAGCGCGATCGCAGGTGAGGTGAGCGCGGAGGAACCGCGACCGATCGCTGGTTAGGGTGGGAAGCGCCCGATTCAGCCCGGCCTGCGCCATAGGGCTAGCGCAGGTAGAGTCCCGCTTCGGCATGGTCGGAATCGGTCAACCCTCGATCGCGGACGTAAGCTTCCGCAACCCCCGCCACCCCGTGGTGGGTGTTCACACCATGCGTCTGAAGGATCTCTATCGACGCTCGGTGACCGCGCAGACCGAGCCGAGCGCACGCCACCGCGTGCCGGTACACCTGCTCGCGCTCGTGACCGCTGGACGGGCGAGTTTCACGGTCGACTTCGAGAGCTACCCCTGCCGGCCGGGTGGCCTCCTGTGGGTACGCCCGGGCCAGTTCGTGGGGTTTCCGCCGCCCGGAATCGACGCGACGCTGGTGCTGTTCGAGCCGGAGTTCCCGTACGACGGAGCCGCGCCCCAAGGCACCGCGGCCATCACCGGGAGTACAGCCGGCTGGACGACGCCCGGCACGTACTGGCAGCCGGCCGGGGAGGACGGCGAGGCGATCGTCGACGGCATCAGCCAACTCGAGATCGACTACAGCCGCATCGTCAAGGGTGACGACATCCCTTTGGCGGTGCTACGCCACCACCTCTCCGCACTCCTGCTGCGGATAGCCCGCCTCGAGCCGGAGGGCGGACCGGGCCAAGCCGCGGCGGACAGCGAAATCCTGGCCCGGTTCCGACGCGAGATCGACAAACGCTTCGCGCGGACGCGGCAGGTCGAGGGGTACGCCCAGCAGCTGGGGTGCTCGGTGCGTACGCTCACCCGAGCCAGCCTCGCCTCGACCGGGCGCACCGCGAAGCAGCTCGTCGATGAGCGCGTGGCGCTGGAGGCGAAGCGGCTGCTAGCGGAGAGCGACCTTCCTGTGGCGGAGGTAGGCTCCTGGCTCGGTTTCAGTGAGCCGACCAACTTCGGGCGCTTCTTCGCCCGTACCGTCGGATCCTCGCCAGGCCAGTTCCGGGCCGAGAGCCGGCGGTTGGCGGCCGAGGCCAGCCAGGCACCGGCCGCCGCTCCCCCGGCCCAACCCCTCGCGGCTGCCCTGGCGAAGGCCGGCGCACGGCGTTCACACTAAACCTCGGGTCCACAGTGAACCCGACGTTCTTCGATTTCGGAGTGCCGACGGCCGCTCGTGGGTAGATCCTGGACTCAACCAGGAAGAGGAGGAATGAGGTCCATGCCCACGCAGCTCGTACGCGACATCATGACGACGCCGGTCGTCGGGGTAGCCGAGACCGCCACGCTGGTGGAGGCCGCCCGGCATATGAGGATGGCCGACATCGGGGATGTGCTGATCGTCGACGGCGACCAGGTACGCGGAATCGTCACCGATCGAGACATCGTGATCCGCGCATTGGCGGCCGACCTCGACCCCGCCACCACCACCGTTGGCGACATCGCCACTCGTGACCCGGTTGTGATCGGGCCCGACCAGCCCGCCGCGGACGCCGTACAACTCATGCGAGACCGCGCCCTGCGTCGCCTTCCCGTGTGCGAGGACGGTCACCTGGTCGGGGTTGTCTCGCTAGGCAACCTGGCGACCGAACGCGACCCGGAGTCGGCGCTCGCCGACATCAGCGCCGCGCCGCCCGACCATTGACATAAGGCTTAGAGAGACGCTGGAGCTACAGTGAGTCGGAAGGGCTGGCTTCCTCGACCGTATCGCCACTCTTGAGCACCCGCACGCGACGACGTTGCCTCAGCAACAGGGTGGCGACGAGACCCAACACGCCGGCGGCCATGAAGATGTAGCCGAGGACGTCCAGGTCTATCCCGCCGAGCCAATTGACCTTGTTGTTGGTGAGTGCGAAGGAGACGATCGCTCCAAACGCGATCAGAAAGACGCTCGCTCCGATGCTCATCCGGCCACACTCCCCTTGTCCGTCATGGACGTCGCCGGCTGACGAGTCCACACTGACCTACCCGAGAATTGCTGCGTTGATCGCCTCCGGCGAAGTAGCGCACGTCTACTACGCCGGGAAGGTGTCGTTTCGCCGACCCGCGGTAGCCTCTAGGATGACCACGTGACAGCGGCTCACCTTACGGTCGAAGAGAAGCGCACCGCAACTGATGCGGTCCTCGTCCTCACCGGCGAGATCGACCTCGCGACGGCCGGCGACCTTCGCGCCGCGACTGACCGGAGCATGCGGGAACCGCCCGGCCGGGTAGTCCTTGACTTCGCCGGCGTCACCTTCTGCGACTCGCAGGGCCTGTCGGTCCTCATCTCGCTCAATCGTGATGTCACCGCCGCAGGCAGCCGCCTGGTGCTTGCCAACGTCGGTGACTTCATGGAACGCCTACTCGAGATAACGGGCCTGCGGGCCGCATTCGAGGTCGCGGACGGCGCGAACTAACACTCAACCAGCGCGGTGCGCAACTTCAGCAGCGTCTGGGAGAGCAGCCGTGACACGTGCATCTGGGAGATGCCCAGCTCGGTCGCGATCTGAGACTGCGTCATGTCACTGAAGAAGCGCATTGTCAGGATCCGACGCTCGCGCTCGGGGAGCGAGGCGAGCAGGGGCTTGACGGACTCACGGTTGTCGACCGCCTCCATGCCGGGGTCCACGTCACCCAACGGATCCGCGATATCCACGTCCGTGTCCGGCCCGGCCGGCGCGGAGAGGGACACCGGGTTATAGAGGCGGGCGACCTCGATGGCCTCGGCCACGTCCTCCTCGGTGACATCGAGGTGCCGCGCGATGTCGGCAATCGTCGGCGACCCGGCCATGGTCTGGCTGAGCTCCACCTTGGCTCGGTTGACCTGCAGCCGCAGCTCCTGCAGGCGGCGGGGAACCTTGATACGCCAACCCTTGTCCCGGAAGTAACGGCGGATCTCGCCAACGATCGTCGGGGTGGCATATCCGGCGAACTCGCAGCCCCGGTGAGGGTCGTAGCCGTCGACCGCATTGACGAGGCCAACCATAGCCACCTGCATGAGGTCGTCAACGGGCTCGCCGCGGTCGCGGAAGCGGCGAGCGAGCCGTTGCGCGAACGCGATGTTGTCCTCGATCGCCTGCTTTCGAAGCTCCGCGCGCTCGGAAGCGTGAGCGGGCAGGAGGGATGCGGCCGACAGGAGACCGTGCACGGTGATGTCGCGACTTCCGGGCCAGCGCTCGCTGACGCCGGAACAGCGGTAGCCATCGGCGCGGTAGCCATCGGCGTCCGGCAGGTCGATCGGGTAACGGGCGAGGATCTCCTCCGGTCCGTCGTAGGCGGACAGACGCTTATCTAGCCCGACTATCTGCAGTACTTCCAGGCAGATACCCCGTGCGCCGACCGCGCGAAGGCAGCCTCCGCCACGCTCGGCCCGTTCAGCGACGCCCACCAGCATGCCGGTTGCTCCGGCGTCGAGAAGCCTTGCCTGCGACAGGTCGAGGACTAGGTGGTTGCGTCCCTCGGCTTGCCGGGCCGCGAGTACCGCCCGCAGCCGAGGTGTGGTGGCAAGATCGAGGGTGCCGTCGACCAGGACCAGGTCTGCATCTCCGAGTCGTCGTACGTCGATCCGCATGCCGCACCCCTCCCCGGGTAGCCGCAGCAGTGTCGCTGCACCAGTCGCGCTCCTCTTATGATGATCCTCTAACCAAACGAGCGTTAACTCAAACCATTCGGCGTGGAGATTCCGACCGAACGGATGATAGCCGAGCGGGAGAGCGATAGGCAGCGGCTATCTCAGCAGGTCAGATGCCCTTTGACCGTTCTGAGCCGTCACCCGGACTGGAACCGTTGCCCAAACAATCTTCCCAACATGCGGGACAAAACTGCCCCACGCCGTCGCTAACGCGTCGACGAGAAGGAGGCCTCGTCCGCTTTCTGATGATTCGTCCACGATCTCGGCCATCCGTGCCTGGCCGTCCCCACCGTCGCGTACGGCGATGTGCAAGAGCGGCGGAAGCAACCGCAACGTGAGGTCAACATGGGTGCCCGCATGCACCACCGCGTTCGTGACCAATTCCGAGGCGATCAGCTGGGCCGCGTTGGTGTCGCCGCGCACCCCCTGCGCTTCGCAGAACTCCTGGACGGCCAGCCGGGCCAGGCCAGGCGCGTTGCGGTCCGGAGGAATCCGCTGCCGGCGCCAGGGCGGAACCGGCCATCGACCCAGTTCGAGCACGGCGGCGGCCCGATCAGGACAGATCGTCACGTACCGAGCGACGCCCAACCGGTTGACAGCGCCGGCCAACTCGGCCGAGGCCGATGCGACGGTGAACCGAGTGCCGGGCCACCGTTGCGACTGTTGCGCCACAGTCGCGAGTACGGTCACTCCGACGTCGTCGACAACTGACAGGTCGGACGCGTCGAGCACGAGGCCGGCCGGCTGCTCGGCGAGGCACTCCAGTAACGCGGCGCGCAGATCAGCGGCAGTGTAGGCATCGAGCCCACCCCGCGGCCGCACGACGGCCACCGGATACGTGTGCTCCACCTCGAAACTCAACTGACCACTCATCAGTGCATGTCCTGCCTCCTGCATACGACCACCCGCCCAGCCGTCTTCATCTCATCATGCGGGTCACCATCGCACCCCCTCGCCCCGGCAACGTCGCCGGAGGCGATCAACGCGGCACGTCGCCGGAGGCGATCAACGCGGCAACGTCGCCGGAGGCGATCAACGCGGCAACGTCGCCGGAGGCGATCAACGCGGCAACGTCCCGGTCGGCCGGCACACTCAGGTCGGGCGCCGGTCGAGTCCAGATCGTCCACTGTGGCGCTCCCCTTGTTCGCGGCGCTCTTTTGCCTTCCGCGCCTTCGCCCGGGCCCTCATCAGGCGGCGCTCAAGCGTGGTGACGTCGGCATAGCCGCGCCGGTCGAGCGCATCCTGCCAGCCCAGTTCCCGCAGTATGGTGCGGTCGTTCTCGCTGAACCCGCCCCACACCCCGTACTCCTCCCCGACTGTGAGCGCGTGAGTCGCGCATTGCCTGCGCACCGGGCAGTTGTCGCAGACTCGTTTGGCCCCCGCCTCGCGCATTCGCCGGCTGATCCGGCCGAGATCGTCATCGGGGTGGAAGAACTGGATGCCGCTACGGTCACGGCAATGACCGAGTAGCTGCCACTCCCACACCTCGCTTATGGGTTGCAACTGCGAGGTCGACCTCGCCATCGTTCTACCTCCTCGTCGATCGGCCCGCGCCGGCTTCGGCCGGGCGGCGACCGTCGCGTCCTGTCTTTCCCCCGGGCCGTCCGATCCGAAGCGCGGTGTCGGCGAATCCCGGTCAGGAACACGTCGTGGTGGGCCACCGGCGGGCGACCCACCACGACCACGTGACCAAGCGGGGAGGAGGGCCACGTGTGCAGCGCGACTAGGTGAAGAGGCTCACGCCACCAGGGCCGACGAGCAGTCCGACGATAATAAGTACTACGCCCCAGAGCATCTGACGGCGGAAGAGCGCCATGATGCCTGCAACCACGAGCACGACCGCGAGGATCCATAACACGAGTTCCATGACCCCCGGATACCCACTCCGTGGCAGGCCAAACGTCCCTTCTCGACCGGGCACCAGCACCCGGGCGGGGGCGGCGGGGCGGCGGTGGATCGGCGTGGCAGGGTGTTGCGCGTGGCTAATCTCGCGGGCTCCTCGAAGTTGCTGCGCGCGATGAACTCCAGCGCCGCGCTTTCGCTGCTCTTCGAGCGCGGGCGGGTGACCAGGGGCGACCTGCGCGAGGCCACCGGGTTGTCCAAGCCGACGGTCTCGGACGCCCTGCGCCGGCTGGTTGAGGCGAACCTCGCGATCGTCGCGGGCCACCAACGCGGTGGGCCCGGCCCCAACGCGGAGATTTACGCGATCAACCCGGATGCGGCCTACGCCGCTGCCGTGTCGGTCCGGGAGGGCCCGGACGGACCGTCCGTGGCCGCCGCACTGTGCGACCTCACCGGCGCGGTTCGGGGTCGCTTCGAGCGGCCGATCGATCTGGGGCGGGAGGATCCGGTCGCGGTCGTCACCTCAGCCGTTAATGCTGTCTCGCCCACACCGTCGCCCGCGGGCGCGTCACCGGATGGCGGGCCGCGCCTGGCCTGTGTGCAGCTCGGTGTGGCCGGCTCGTTCGACCCAGGTACGCGCACCATCCACCACATCGACCTGGCCGGCTTCGACCGACCGGGGCTGGTCGACTCCCTCGCCGAGCACCTCGGGGCCCCGGTCGATGTGGACAACGACGTGAACCTCGCTACGGTCGCCGAACGCCGCCATGGCTGCGCCGCGGACGCGGACGGGTTCGCGCTGTTGTGGCTCGGCGAGGGCGTCGGTCTCGGCATCGACCTGGGGGGCACCCTGCTGCGCGGCGCCCGCGGTGGTGCGGGCGAGATCGGCTACATGCCGCTGCGTGACCCGTCGGGCGGTGCCGGCGATCCGCTCGCCGCCGACCTTCACGACCTTATAGGCGGCAGTGCGGCGCGGGCGCTGGCTGCTCGCTATGGCCACACTGGGCGCACCACCGAGGAGGCGGTTGCGCACGCGGTCGGCGACCCGGATTTCCTTACCACCTTCGCCGACCGGGTCGCGGTGGGATTGGCCGCGGTCGTCGCGGTTCTCGACCCAGCGCTGGTTGTCCTCGCCGGGCCGGTCGCGGCGGCCGGTGGTACGGCGCTGCGCGACGCCGTTGTCGATGCCCTGAGCCGCGCCGCGCCGCTGGAGACCACGGTCGAGGTGACGGCGGTCGACGGCGATCCAGTCGTGCTCGGCGGGCTCGACGCCGCGCTGACCGCGGTGCGGGACCAGCTCGTGGCCGCCCTTCGCCACCCAGCGCCATCGCCCACTTAGGACAGATCGGAAACCGGATCGTTTCGGCGTCCTGGCTGGTGGTTCATCGGGCCTTCGCCGCCACCCGGCGTACGGTCTGCTCGTAGTCGTCGCTCGGATGCATGGCCAGCGCCATCCGTACGTGCGGCAGTGCCTCGGCCGGCCGGCCGAGTCGCTCCAGCGTCCGGCCGAGGACGAACTGGGCGTAGTGGTCGGACGGGTCCCGCTCGATCAGTACGCGCAACTGCTCCTCGGCGCGGGAGAGCTGGGCTGAGTGGAAGTACGCGCGGGCGAGCAACAGCCGTACGCCCCCGTGGCCGGGCTCGGCCGCCACGATCGGCTCGAGGATCTTGGCCGCCCGAATCGGATCCCCCGCGTCGAAAAACATCGTGGCCCGCCGGTACTCAGCCAGCAGATCGTCCACAGTGGCGTTCCTCCGAAAGCGTCAGTCGAAGCTAACAGTCTACCCGGCCATGATCCCGGTGATCATGAGCTGACCGTCGTGAAAACGTGCCGATCATGACCTGGAGGTCATGATCGGCGGGGGGTGGCGAGAAGGTGGCGGGGGGTGTTCGGCGTTTCGCCGGTTTCCCGGCGATTGGTCTCGGGTAAGGTCCGCGTCCGATGAAAGATCTACTCCTCACCTGGCGTCTTCGTCGTACGGCGAAGACTTTGTTCGGCTGGCGCAAGCTCCGCCCGGCCCAGTTGCGTGCGATGCGCGCACTATCGCGGCGGCGCGACGCACTGGTCATCCTGCCCACCGGAGCCGGAAAGTCGGCCGTCTACCAGGTCCCCTCCATGCTGCTCGATGGACCGACTCTGGTGATCTCGCCGCTGCTCGCGCTCCAGCAGGACCAGATAGCCGGACTCAACGGTCGCGACAGCGACATGACGCGCGCGGTTCGAATCAGCTCCGCCGAGACACCGAAGCAGCAACAGGCCGCGCTGGACGCCGTGCGGGACGGTCGGGCGCGGTTTGTCTTCATCACCCCCGAGCAGCTAGCGCAGACGGAACGGCTCGAGCAGGTACGGGCACTGCGCCCGGCCCTCGTGGCGGTCGACGAGGCGCACTGCCTATCCGCATGGGGACATGACTTCCGGCCGGATTACCTGACGCTCGGGCACGCGCTGCAGGCGCTCGCCCCGCCCACCCGAGGGCTCCGGCGCCTCATCGGGCGCCGGCACCGGCGGCCCACGGTGGTCGCGCTCACCGCGACCGCCTCACCGCCGGTGCGCGACGACATCTCGGCCCGGCTGCGCCTGCGCGATCCCGAGGTGGTCATCGGCGGCCTGGACCGGCCCAACATCTACCTCGAGGCGACCCGCTGCGCCGGCGAGGACCAACGCTGGCGGCGCCTGCTCGTACTCCTCCAAGCGGACCCGGGCGACGGCATCGTCTACGTGCCGACGCGCCGCGCGGCCGAGGACTTGACCGGACGGCTGACGGACGCCGGCCACCCCGCCGCGTACTACCACGGCGGCATGGCCTCCGGTACGCGTACCCGCCGGCACGAGGATTTTCTCGCCGGCCGGATCCCGGTCATGGTCGCGACGTCCGCCTTCGGCATGGGCATCGACAAGGCGGACATCCGCTGGGTCGCGCACATGGCGCTGCCCGACTCCCCGGACAGCTACCTGCAGGAGATTGGCCGCGCCGGTCGGGACGGGCTGCCCGCGCGCGCCGTCTTGCTCTTCCGGGCAGAGGATGTGGCCCTGCAGCGGTACTTCAGCAGCGGTGCGCCGGCCGAGACCGAGATACGCGACCTCGTCGCGGTGCTCCGCCAGCGGCCGCACACTCGCACCGAGTTGCGCGAGGTCAGCGGGTTCAGCGCGCGAAAGCTGACCCAACTGGTCACGCTGCTCGAGGAGGTGGGCGCGGTGGTCACCGATGCGGACGGGAAGCTGCGCAGCCCCGACAACGCACCGCTGCCCGTCGCGGCCGCGCGGCTCGCGCTCGCCGAGGTCGAGCGCCACCAGACGGTGCAGCGCACCCGCATCGACATGATGCGCCAGTTCGCGGAGAGCAGGTCATGCCGTGGCCAGGCGCTGCTCGCGTACTTCGGCGATCGCATCGACGGGCCGTGCGGCCACTGCGACAACTGCTCGGCCGGCGCCTCGGCGCTTACGTCCGCGGCCACCCGCCGAAGGTCCCGACGTAAGCGGGCCAGCCATGGCCGGCCGGACAGCCCCAGCCAGCCAGCCCGCCGCGGCCATCCCGCCGGCCCTGGCCGGCCCGCCACCGTCCCGGCGCAGCCGTCCGCTAGGACCGCAGCCGACGCGGTCAAGGATCCGGCGGCAGCGCACCGACTGACTGCCAACGAGCCGTATCCGCTGCACAGCACGGTGCGACACACGGCGTGGGGTACGGGGACGGTGCTCAGCTACGAGAACGACCGGATAACGGTTCTCTTCGACACGGTCGGGTATAAGACACTCTCGCTCGCCGTCGTTCGTATGGGAAACCTGCTGGTCCTGGACGCCGACTGACGGTGGGGCTGGCCGATGTTGGACACTCGGTCGATATTGGGCCGCCCCGGGCAACCGTACCGTGTCGGCCATGGCCAAATCCCGTACCGTCACCAGCGCCGGCGTCATCGCGACGGCCGCCCTTGTGATTCTCTTCGGCAACCAGGCTGTCACCGAGTGGGTCGCCAACCACACCAGCGCGAACACGCTGTTGGGATGGTTCCTGCGGGTGCTCAGCTGGCCCGCGTGGATTTTCCTGCCGCGTGAAGGCGCCGCCAACCCGGTTCGCGACCTGATCTTCACGGACCTGCGGGCGATCCTCGTGATCCTCTTCGTGGCGGTCATCCTTGCCTGGGTCGGGAAGGGCGTCACGACCGGCGGCGCCGCGTTCGTCATCGGCTGGGCCGCTCTCATCCTCGGCGCAGCCATGGCGGCGTTCCTCGCCGCGTTCATCCTTTCGAATCCGACCCTGCTCGGCGCCTTCACCGCAGCGGCGGCCGGAGCGACGTACGGACTCTTCGTGGGATGGATCGTCGGCCTGGTCGTCGCGTCGACCGCGCGGAGAGGCGGCTGAATAGCGCAAGCCTCACCAGTCACACACGTGCAGATATGGCGCCCACGAGCGGGTGCCATATCTGCGCCGTGAGAGTCCCTGCGCGCGCCTGCCCGTCAGGCCAGCGTGATGTCGGTCCCGGTGACCTTGAGGTCGATCGCCCGCAGCGGCCGGCTCGCCGGCCCGGCGATCACCGAACCATCAGCGATCTTGAACTTGCTGCCGTGACACGGGCAGAGGATCTCGCCGTTTCTGACCTCCGCGACCACGCAGCCTTGGTGGGTGCAGACCGCCGTGTACGCCTTGAACGTGCCGGCCTGCGGTTGGGTGACGACCACCCGCCGCTGGTCGAATACGGTCCCGCCGCCGACCGGGATGTCGCTGGTCTGGGCGAGCGGCTTCGGCGTACCGCCGTCGCTCGGCTCGGACTCCTCCGGCAGGCTGTTGTCCGGCGGGCTTCCGCCGCTCTGTCCGTACGTCGCGCAGCCGCCGAGGACCGCGACGGCCGCAGCGCCCGCACCGGCGAGCACGACCCGCCGCGACGCCATCGGCGCCGCCGCAGCCTCCCCAGGCGTGGATTCCTGATTCATCGTTTCCTCCCGTAGACCCGACTCAGAACTTCACCGGGAAATTCGCATTCGTAAAGAACCACAGCGCCGATGTCAGCCACAGGCCGACCAGGGCGGTGAAGACCAGGCCGCCGAAGAGCGGCAACGCCCAGCCTGGCATGCCCTTTCGCGACAGCACGAGCATCTTCACCGTGAAGGCGCCGAAGAAGAAGCAGCCGAGCAGGGAGTGGATGAGAACCCGCGGCGACGAGGACTCGAAGCCCAACGCGTACAGGCAATGCACCGCCACCGGCACGGCGAGCAGGAACGCGATCCGCCCCGACCAGCGGTGCAGGGTTCCGGCGGAGGACGGCGCGGCGAAACCGAGCTTGCCATACACTGCCAGCGCCGAGATGAGCTGCACGATGCCGAAGAAGACGGCGCCCGTGGTGAGCCACGACTTGGCCTGCAGCGGGCCGGAGAAGCCGGCCAGATTCACGGCCACGGCCGTACCCTCGTGCAGCCGCCCGTAGACGCCAAGGGCCAGCGCCACGGCGCCGCCGATCGCCACCGGCACCAGCAGCCTGGCCGCGCCGTTAGATGCCGCCCCGTTCGGCGCAGCCGCGGACGATGACTCCGGGCCCGAGCCGTCGGAGACCGGCCGGTACGCCGGGTCGGTCGATGCGCGGTCGTTACGTTGATCGCCTCCGGCGACGCTGTTACGTTGATCGCCTCCGGCGACGTTGTTACGTTGATCGCCTCCGGCGACGTTGTTACGTTGATCGCCTCCGGCGACGTTGTTACGTTGATCGCCTCCGGCGAAGTCGCTGCTGCTCATACCTTCTCCCTCACAGTCCGGAGCCATCGATAACCCCGACGGTGACCGGGGTGTCGTTGAGCAGGAAGCTTTTTGTGTCCGTGTTCAGCAGCGGCGCGGGCTGCGTGGCGTCTCCGACCCGGAGCACCCCGACCTGCCTCCCGTCCTCGAGCACGATCCAACCGCCCACGACCTGCGCGTTGCGCACATTCGCGGCCGCCCGGTAGAGCCCCGACGGCGCCTTGACCGACTTCACCGAGAAGGCGAACTGCTTGCCGGTGGCGGCGACGCTGCCGCTCGCGACGCCATTGCCGTACGTGCCGGTGAGGCTCGCGTTGCCCGCCCCGGTCAGCGCGAGCCTTCCGTTCTCGGCCGTGCCCTGCAGCCACGCCTCGGCGGACTTCCCGTCGCAGACGTAGGCCACCGCTTTGCCGCCCTTGACCGCGATCGCGATGGTGGCGCCGCCGCCGGTGACGTTGCCCGCATAGGTGACCTGGGCAGCCGCGGCCAGCGTCTGGGTGGGCGCCGCGGTCGTGGGCGCAACGGCGGAGCTCGTGGCGCTGGCGACAGAGCTGGCGTTATAGCCGTCATCGTCAGACTTCGTTACGTTCAGGTTGAGCACCATTAAGGCGGCCGCGAGGATCACGCCGGCCGCCAGGGTAAGGATCGGGCCCTTATGCTTCATCGCTTCACACGCCTCATCTGCACGCTGGTCGGGACGTCACGCTGCCATCGCACAACGCTGGCAGCGGATTGTCTGCGTACTTCTCCACACAGACGCAACCGTGCGCAGGCGCTCGCCGCCATCGTATTGTTGTCCGGGCCGTATGCAATGATCGTCCAGATCGAGGAACGCAATAATCGAGGGTGGTCGTGACCGTGCCCACGCCGCTCCACCTGCCACCGACCGTCCAACCGGCCCGTGCGTTGGTCTGGGCGTTTCACCTGGCTCTGCCGGTCGCGGCGCTCTGGGTGCTCCTGGCCCAGCGGAGCATCGACATCGAATGGCAGCACCAGTCGAGCCATTTCTGGCTTGTGCTGACCGTCGCGGCCATCAATGTCGCGGTGGGTGTCCGGATGAGCGCGGCGGCTCGCCGCCACACCGACGCCCGCCTGTTCCTGGTTTCGCTGGCGTTCCTGACCACAGCCGGATTCTTCGCGCTGCACGCGCTCGCCACCCCGGGCATCCTCATCTCCCACCCGAACGCGGGCTTCGACATCGCCCAGCCCGTCGGCCTGGCCCTCGCCTCGGTCTTTGCCGTCGCCGCCGGACTGCCGTTCTCGGCGGTGCGGTCGGCCGGGTCGTTCCGGGTGCTCGGACTGGTGCGGATGGCGGTGGCTGCCGTGCTGGTCGCGTGGGCGGCGGTGTCGCTGTCGGACCTGCCGCCGCTGAACCGGCCGCCACCGGCAAGCGACGTCGAGGGCCCATTGGCGATCGTCGCCGTCGTCTCGGTGGGGCTCTATGTCGTCGCGGCCGTCCGGTTCTACCTGCTGCACCGGCGTGCGCCGGCGGCGGTGCTGCTCAGCCTCGTGACCGCGTTCGCATTGCTCGCCGAGGCGATGGTGGCAGTGATGCTGGCGAACAAGTGGCACTTGTCGTGGTGGGAGTGGCACCTCCTGCTGACCTTCGCGTTCGGCTTCGTCGCGTACAGCGCGTACGTCCAGTACCGCCGGGAGGGCACCAGCGCAGGCCTGTTCGACGCGATCGGTCTCGACGCGACGAATCGTCGGATCCGGTCGGAGTACGGGGCGGCGCTAGAGGAGTTGGTCAGCGCCCTGCAGGAGCGGGAGCGCACCGGCCGGGTGGGTGAGGCGAGCCTCGCCGCGCGCCTTGCCGACCGGTTCGGCCTCACCGAGGGACAGACGGCGGTGCTCGATCGGGCCGGCGCGGCGCTCGCCACCGAGCGCCAGCTCACCCGTCGCCTGTCCGCGCTGGTCGACGCCGGTGAGCAGGCCCGGGTCGGGCTCGACGACTCCGAAATGCTCGCCGAGGTGCTGCAACGGCTCCGGCCGGCGTACGGGGATATCCACGTCGGCCTGGTGTCGGATGGACGACTCCAGGTGGACGGTCGCTCGTACAACCCGAGAACCCTAGCCGTGCCTGGGCCGCATCACGGCCACGGTTGGGCCCTCTACCCCCTGACCGTCAAGGGTCGCGTCGCCGGCGTACTGGAGGTGCCTGAACCCGCCGGATACACCGGTCCCGAGGTACGCGACGACGATCCGCTCCTCGCCACGCTGGCCACCCAGCTATCGATCACGCTGGAGAACGCGCGACTCTACCGCGAGTTGGGCACGCTCTTTCGCCAGTACATGTCGCCCGACGTAGCTAGCGCGCTGCTCGCCGACCCCGATCAGGCCGCTCTGGGCGGTTCCGTGGTCGAGGTGACTGCGCTATTCGCCGATCTGCGCGGCTTCACCACGTTCTCTGAGGGGGTGGAGCCGGCCGAGATCGTCCGGATGCTCAACCGCTACCACGGTGCCGCCGTACCGTGCATTTTGGACAATGGCGGGACGATTGTGCAGTTCGTCGGCGACGCCCTGCTCGCGCTCTTCAACGCCCCCGCCCGCCAGACGGACCACGCGGTGCGTGCGGTGCGTGCGGCGCTGGCGATGCAGGACGTCGTCGAGGCCATCGCGGCCGGCGAGCCCGACTGGCCGCGGCTTCGGATCGGCGCCAACACCGGCCCCGCCCTCGTGGGCAACATCGGCAGCGAGACGTTGCGTGGATTCAACGCAATGGGCGACGCCGTGAATGTCGCTAGCCGGCTGCAGGGCCTCGCCGAGCCGGGCCAGGTCGTCATCGGCGAGGCGACGCTGCAGGCCATCGGCGCCGATGCTGGCGCCGGCGCCGGCCTGCGGCTCGAGCCGCTCGGAGAGGTCACCGTCAAGGGCCGCCACCAGCCAGTACGTGCCTTCGTGGTGACCGGCGTCCTGCCATGACCGGCCGGCCGGCCGAGTTCTGGGACCAGCTCACCGCCGCCGAGGCGGACGCACTGGAGCGGGCCGGGCACCGCCGGGACTTTCGCCGCGGGGCCGTGATCTTCCGGGAATCCGACCGCACCGACTGGGTCGCGGTGCTCCGCACCGGCCGGGTCAAGGTCTCCGTCGACACGGCCGGCGGGACGGAGGTCGTGCTCGCCGTACGCGGCCCCGGTGCCCTGCTCGGAGAGTTCTCCGCGATCGACCGCGAGCCCCGCTCGGCCACCGTCACGGCCATCGAACCGGTCACCGCGCTCGCCGTGCCCGTCGCGGAGTTTGAGGCCTATCTGCAAGCGCACGGACGGGTGGCGTTTCTGCTCATGCGCACGATCGTGGGCCGGCTGCGGGACGCCGACCGCAAACGCATTGAATTCGGTGCACACGACACGACCGGACGGGTCGCCGCCCGCCTGGTCGAGATGGCCGAGCGGTTCGGCCAGGCCGCAGAGGAGGGGGTGAAGATAGCGCTGCCCTTCTCGCAGGACGAGTTGGCCGGCTGGACCGGCGCATCCCGGGAAGCGGTCAGCAAGGCACTCGGTGTGCTGCGCTCCGCCGGCGAGATCCGCACCAGCCGGATGTCGGTCGTGGTGCGAGATCTCGAAGCCCTGCGCCGCCGCGCCCCATAATCCCCAACCCAAGATCCGCGCGATCATGACCTGGAGGTCATGATCGACGCTGTTTCGCGACGGTCACATCATGATCGTGGCGATCTTGCTTACGAGTAGCGGGTGACGAAGCCACGCTTGCGGAAGATCCGCAGCATCCAGGTCACGTAGCCCAGACCGACGAGGGTGAGCCCAGCGGTCCCGGCCGCGGCGAGCCCGAACTCGCCCCACGGCATCGGGTTGCCGGCGGCGACGGTACGCCCGGCCGAGAAGGCATGCGTCGTGGGCAGGATCTCCGCCAGTGGGCGAAGCAACGCCGGTAGCGCGTCGACGGGATAGAAGACGCCCGACAGCGGCATCACCACGAACAGGATGCCCCAGGCGAACGCTTCGGCGCCGGACCCAAAGCGGAGCACGAGTCCGATCACGAACAGGGCTATCGACCAGCCGATGACGAGAAGCAGCGCGGCGACGGCGATCATGGCGGGGCCGATGCCGGCCACGTTGAACGCGAACGCACCCCACACGATCACCGTGACGGCGCCGACTCCCACGACAAGCTTGACCAGGCCGAAGAGCGCGACACCGAAGATGTACTCCCACTCGCGCAGCGGCGTCGCCATCAGGTTGAGCACGCTGCGACTCCAGGACTCCTCGAGAAAGCCGGTCGCCACCGCGATCTGCGCCTGATAGACGACGTGCCACAGGATGACGCCGACCAGGAGATAGAGCGCGACCCGCTGCGCCCCGGTCGTCGCCTGGCTGGCCGCGAAGACGCCGATCGAGCCGAACAGCAGGACGTCAACGACCGGCCACACCAGGACGTCGAAGAGCCGGTGCGGGCTGCGTTGCAGGACGTAGGCGTGGCGACGGGCAATCGCGAGGACGCGCCACATCGTGCCGGCCGCGGGGCCATAGGTTGGCAAGCTCATCCCGCTACCCCCTCGGGAGCGGACCTGGTCTTGGCCAGGTGGAGAAACACGTCCTCCAGGTCCTCCCGCCCAAACCTGTCGGTGATCTCGGCGGCTGTCCCGTCGGCGACCACGCGGCCGTGGGAGAGGAAGACGACGCGTTCGCAGAGGCGCTCGACCTCAACCATGTTGTGGCTGGTCACGAGCAGAGCCGTGCCCAACTCGTGGCTGAGTTCTCGCAGCCCCGTGCGCACCCGCAGCGCGACGGCCGGGTCTAGAGACGCGGTCGGCTCATCGAGCACCAGCAAGCGCGGACGGTGCATCGCCGCCTTCACGATGCCGACAAGAGTCTTCTGGCCACTGGATAGTTCGGTCCCCATCGCGCGGGCCAAGTCCGAGATGCCGAAGCGCTCGAGCCCGGCGCGCGCGGCATCGTCAGGCCGGCGCAGGCCGTAGAGTCGCCCGAACAGCCGCAGGTACTCAAGCACCCTGACCTGCGCGGGCAGCGGAAGGTAACCGGCTGCGAACCCGACGTGAGCCATCGCCCGGGTGCGCTGGCGGGGCAGGCGGTGGCCGAGGATCTCGATCTCGCCGGCGTCCGGTCGCACCGCGCCGAGGCACATGAGCAGCGTTGTCGTCTTTCCGGCACCATTGGGACCGAGGAGCGCGACCCGCTCACCGACGCCCACGGTCAGGTCGACCCCGTCAACGGCACGACCCCGGCGGTACTCCTTCACTAGCCCAGAGGCGCGCAGAGCAACGTCGCCGTCGGTATCGCACGTCAGCACGGTGAGACATCCTCCCAGGTCGCTGAGGTGCGAGGACACCGATTTCTTGGTAACGAGGGCCACCAACGCGAAGTCGGGTGAACTGTCCGAGCTGTCAGTTGGCGAAAGACAGGACGTAACCCTATATCCGAACGGCCACCTGACCTCTACCGTACGGACAACCTGACACCGACCGAAGGGTGGAAACGCCGTCGTTCGGGTGGCAGTCTGTGCTCCCTGTGGGTGAGTGACCCGACCGGCGTGGAACGCCATCATGAATGGTCGGTCGATCGATCTGTGCACTTAGGACATGGAAGGGCTCCACGTGTCGGACCAGCAGTCTGCCGGGCAACCGCCGGAAACTCCCCGGACCCCGGCTACCCCTCAGCAACCGGCGGCGCAGCCAGGGAGGCCCGCGCAGCCAGCGGAGCCAACGACGTCGGCTCAGGCCGTCGATGGTGGCCCGGTCCCCGAAGAAACCGAGGAGGAGGAGGCCAGGCGTCGCCGGCGCTACCTGCTCCTGCTGCTCCTCTTGCTCCTACTTCTGCTGCTATGCGGCGGCGGCGTGCTGTACTACCTGTCCCAACGGGACAAGCCCACGCCACCGGTGACGGCCTCGCCGTCTGGCACAGTCACGTCGGTGCCAACCACCACGGCACCGCCAACAACGACACCGCCCACAACGACACCGCCGCCGATTCCGACGATCGAGGTACCCAATGTCGTCGGCAAGACGGCCGAGGAGGCCGAACAGATCATGGGCGACGCGGGCTTCACGAAGGTGACCTTCGTGAGTGGCGACAACCCGGACGATCCGGTTCAGATCCTCGGCGAGTGGAAGGTCACCGAACAGCAGCCGGCCGCCGGCGAGAAGGTGACTCCCGACACCGAGATCATCCTCACCGTCACGAAGCTGGGCGGCGGTCTGGGCTGATCTGCCCGTGCTAAGGCCGACCGGGGTGGTTCAAGGGGAACCGCCCCGGTCTGTGTCCGGTGGGCGGTGCGGTTCACGTTCAGCCACCGCGGGATGGCGCGCGTCGTCGACCCGTACGACGACATCGGCGACCTGCGCGGGCGCAACCTCCTCGGCGTAGCGGCGGTAGGCGGGGAGCGTCCACGCCAGGTCGACGGGGGTGCGCCGGACGAGCGCCGCCGGCGACAGATCAAGGTGAACGGTCAGGTCCAGGGGCAGGCCGCGCCCGAGCATCAGCGGTCCACTGAGGAGCACCACACCTCGCGCAGGCACCCGGACGTAGTCGGTCCGGTCGGCTCGGTCGGCGGCCGCATCCCACCGGGACGGGCGGATCCGGCCGGTACCGCCGGTGGCGAGCGGTTCGAGCACCTCGCGGCGGAGCCCGTCGACGTCCAGCCAGTCCTCGTAAAAGCTGTCCGGATCGGTCCGGCCACGCTCGAAGCGCAGCGACGCGGGACGCAGATGGTCCACCGTCCGGACGCGAATCACGAGGCGGCCGCGCAGCCGGACAGGATCAACCAGCGCGTCGGCCAGTTCCGCTGGGCGGGCCGCGTCGGCACCGTCGATACCCACCCGGACCCAGCCCTCGACGTTGGTGATCCGCTCCGCCAGCTCCTGGACCAGGACCTCGGGTGACACGGGTCGGACTCCCACCCCGCCCATTCTCACCGACCCGGTGCACGGGTAACCGCGAGGCCGAGATGTCGGGAACGCCGCGCGAAGGCCGCCGCGTCGGCCACCGCGGCTCCGCCGTGGTCGTTGTTGAAGTACACGAAGACGTCGTCGCCGCCCGGGTACGACTCGTGGATACGGGCCAGCCAAGAGTCGATCGCCCGCCGGCCGTAGCGCGGCCACGGCTTGGCCCCGCCCTCGTGCAGCCGCAGATAACCGAACGTGGCGGTACGCCAGAGCGGCGTGACCGGGCGACCCAGGCGATCCGCCCAGCACAGCGCCGCGTTGCGTGCCGCGAGAACGTCCCTGACCTCCGTCGTCCACCAGGAAGCATGCCGCGGCTCGACGGCAACGCGGACCCCAGCCGGGAACTCCCGGAGGACGGCGTCCAGCGCACCCGCGTCGCCACGAAGCGTCGGCGGCAGCTGGAGCAGCACCGGTCCCAGCCGGTCACCCAACCCCGCGGCGCGGTCCAGGAACCGCGCCACCGGCCCGGCCGGTTCCCGTAGCCGGCGGATGTGGGTCAGGTACCGGCTCATCTTGACCGCGATCAGGAAGTCCGCCGGTGTTCGGGTCCGCCAATCCGCGAACGTGGCCCGCTCCGGCAGTCGGTAGAACGCGTTGTTGACCTCAACCGTCGCAAACGCCTCGGCGTAGTACTCCAGCCACAACCGCTGCGGCCGGCCGGCCGGATAGAAACGTCCGCGCCAATCCGCGTACTGCCAGCCCGAGGTCCCGACGGCGATCACACGATGTCCCGTACCCGCAAATGGGCTTGGCGCACCGTCGTACGCCGTGGCATGGTTGATCCGTGAAGCGCGCGGCTCAGCGATTTGCTCGCCCCCGGATGACCGGTGGGCCGGCTCTGGCGCGCTGAGCGCCAACACCTCGCGCGGGTGTGCACGCCCCCGGAACACCCGGGGGCTTTCTTGTGCCCAGACCCGACTCAAGCGAGGACTTCACCATGAACACCGAGAATGCTCTGACCCTTCGTGATCTCACCGATGCGACGGCCGGGCCGCACGCGGTCCAGCTGGTCGTCGCTGCCCTCGAGGACGCGCTCGCCGGCGCGTGGCACGTCAGCGTGCTGCGTGATCCCGGACCGCGGGTCGTCTCGATCGCCGACAACTACGATCGGCTGCGCTACGACCCAGGCGCGGTGACCCGCGACCGCCGCTATACCCGCTACGTCGACGGCACCCATATGTTGCGGTCGCACACGACGGCGCGGGTGCCAGCCCTGCTCGACCGGCTGGGAGACGACCCGGCTGAGATCCTGCTCAGCGTGCCGGGCATCTGCTACCGGCGCGACGTCATCGACCGCCACCACGTGGGCGAGCCACACCAGATGGACCTCTGGCGGGTGCGTCGCACCGGGCCACGACTGGGCGAGGAGGACCTCGAGACCATGGTGGGGCTGGCCGTGTCGGCCGTCTTGCCGGGCGCCCGCTGGTACACCGTGCCCAACCAGCATCCGTATACGCTCGCCGGCCGGGAGATCTACGTCGAGGCGCCGGGTGGACCGGTGGAGGTCGGCGAATGCGGCCTGGCCCATCCCGTCGTCCTGGCCGGATCAGGTCTGCCGGCGGCGGCGACCGGGCTAGCCATGGGCCTCGGTCTGGATCGCCTGACCATGCTGGCCAAGGGGATCGACGACATCAGGCTGCTGCGCTCGACCGACCCGCAGGTGAGCGAGCAGATGCGCGATCTGCGACCGTACCGGGCGATCTCGGCCATGCCACCCGTGCGCCGGGACCTTTCGCTCGCCGTGGACGCGGACGCCGACGCCGAGCTTCTCGGCGATTCGGTGCGGGAACTGCTCGGCTCGGCCGCCAGCGCTGTAGAGGAGGTGTCCGTGCTCTCGGCCACCCGGTATGAGGACCTGCCCGACTCAGCCCGCCAGCGCATGGGGCTTGCGGAGGGACAGCAGAACGTCCTGGTGCGGGTGGTGCTTCGCGACCTGGACCGTACACTCACCGCGGCCGAGGCGAACCTGCTGCGTGACCGGATCTACGCCGGACTGCACCAAGGATCCGTGCACGAGTGGGCCGCACGCTAGCCGGTATCGTCGGCGGACATGGAGATCGTTCCGGACACCAAGGATTGGACATGGGTACTGCGCGAGCCGTGCCCCGAGTGCGGGCTGGACACGCAGAGCTTTCCCCGCGAGCACGTCGCCGCCATGTTGCGCGACAACGCAGCCGCGTGGGAAGGCGTCCTGTCCGGGAAGAACGTCCGCGACCGCCCGTCACCAGAAAAGTGGTCGCCGCTTGAGTACGCCTGCCACGTCCGCGACGTGTTCCGGCTCTATGACCAGCGCCTGACTCTGATGCTCACAGTGGACGATCCACTCTTCGCCAACTGGGACCAGGACACGACGGCGGTGCAGGATCGCTATGGCGAGCAGGATCCGCAGGAGGTCCTCGCCGGCCTACGGGAGGCGGCGGAGAGGCTCGCGACGAACTTCGCCGGCGTCTCCGGTGACCAGTGGGACCGCAGCGGCCGGCGCAGCGACGGCGCCCAGTTCACGGTCGAGTCGTTCGCGCGCTACTTCATCCATGACCCGATCCACCACCTGTATGACGTGACGGGTGTGCGAGGGGCGACAGCGAGGAGTACGAAGGAGACATGAGCGCGATCGCCACGACCAACCCCGCCACCGGGGAGGTCCTCAAGACATTCGACCCGATGTCACCCGAACAGGTCGACGAACGGCTGGCGAGGGCGGTGCACGGCTTCGCCGCACTGGGCCGAACCTCGTTCGCCCAGCGGGGGGCGTGGCTCACCGCCGCCGCGGACATTCTCGACGCGGAGATCGACGCCATTGCCACCACCATGACCACGGAGATGGGCAAGACGCTGGCGTCCGCGAAGGCGGAGGCGGCCAAGTGCGCCAAGGCGTGCCGGTTCTACGCGGTGAACGCGGAGCGGTACCTCGCCGACGAGCCGGCCGATGCCGACGCTGTGGGCGCCGCCGCGGCGTACGCGACCTATCAGCCGCTCGGGCCGGTGCTCGCGGTCATGCCGTGGAACTTCCCGCTGTGGCAGGCCATGCGCTTCGCCGCTCCGGCGCTCATGGCCGGCAACCCCGGGCTGCTCAAGCACGCGTCCAACGTGCCGCAGACGGCGCTGTTCATGGAGGATCTGTTCCGCCGGGCCGGCTTCCCCGACGGCGCGTTCTCGACGCTGCTCATCGGTTCGGACCGGGTCGAGGCGGTACTGACGGACCCCAGGGTACGGGCGGCGACGCTGACCGGCAGCGAGGCGGCGGGCCGGGCGGTCGCCGAGATCGCCGGCCGGGTGCTGAAGAAGACCGTGCTCGAACTCGGCGGTAGCGACCCGTTCGTCGTGATGCCCTCCGCGGACATCGCGCGGGCGGCTGAGGTCGCCACCGTCGCCCGCTGCCAGAACAACGGCCAGTCCTGCATCGCCGCCAAGCGGTTCATCGTTCACGCCGATGTCTACGAGGCGTTCGCCGAGGCGTTCGTGGCGCGCATGTCCGCGCTCACGGTGGGCGACCCGATGGCGGGCGGCACCGACGTGGGACCGCTCGCACTCGCTCAGGGTCGCGACGATGTGGATGCCCACGTCCGCGACGCGGTGGCGCACGGCGCGCGCGTGCTCTGCGGCGGCGAACCACTCGACCGTCCCGGTTGGTGGTATCCGCCCACTGTGGTCACTGACCTCACTCCCGAGATGACCATGTGGTCGGAGGAGGTCTTCGGACCTGTGGCCGGGCTGTTCCGGGTCGGCTCATACGACGAGGCCGTCGCGCTCGCCAATGGCACGAACTTCGGGCTGGGCGCCAACGCGTGGACCAACGATGTGGACGAGCGATCGCGGTTCGCCGCCGACCTGGACGCCGGCCTCGTCTTCATCAACGGGATGGTCACGTCTTACCCGGAGCTGCCGTTCGGCGGCGTGAAGAATTCCGGCTACGGCCGCGAACTGTCGGCGCACGGCATCCGGGAATTCTGCAACATCAAGACGGTGTGGGTCGGCAAGGACTCCGCCCCGGCCACCACGACGGGCGCCGGCTCGCATAGCGAGTGACGCCCGTCCGCCGTCAGGTCAGGTCAGGGCGTCGACGACCTTCTTCGCCCGCCACTCGTGCTTGGCGTACGCCTCTGGATAGGCCGAGACCTGCACGGCCTGCGCCGCGTAGGTGAGCGCCATTTTCTGCCACCCCGACACGTTACGCAGGGCCTTGTAGAACGCGGTCGCGGAGTACGACGGGGTCATCAGATTCTTCACCGACCCCCAGCCGGCACTGGGACGCTGCTGGAACAGGCCCACCGAGTCGTGGTCGGAGCCGCTGCCCTCGGGTGCGTAGCGGCGTGACTCCGGGATCGCGGTACTGGCCAGGTTGAGCAGCTGGCTCTCCTGCATCGCGGTCGCGACCGCGATAACGTACGCACGCTTGGGCAGGCCGAGCTTCTGCCCGGCGGCGACGATGCGCTGCGCGTTGTTCATCTGCTTCTGGTTCAGGCCCGCGACCGGCTTCGGCGGCGCCGGCTTCTTGGCGGCCGGCTTCGCTGCCGGCTTGGCTGGCGCCGCTGCCTTGGCCTTCGCAGGAGTGGCCGTCTTCGCCGGAGCGGCCTGTGCGGACGCCTGACGGTCGCTGGACCGCGAGGCTCGCTCGGCCGTTGCCCGCTCCGCCGCGGCGCTGAGCGCCACGTCCTGTTCGGGCGGGCCCGCTACCGAACTGTTGGCCATCGCCGCGATGGCGAGGCAGGTGAGTGCGCTGGCCGCTAATGCGACCCTGCGCGATCGGTCCGTTGGCCAGAGCAAACGCAATCTCATGCTCGCCGAGGGGGATTCCCGGCGATGCCTGGCAATCGTCTTGTCATGAATTTCTTCATGCGTGGGGGAATGCCGCATTCGCCGATCCTAGGCAGGCAAATCCGCATAATTGCAGGTCAGAATGGTGACGCTGATAACAGTGTCACTATGTGTATTTGGCTAACTACTTCACGTAGTCACACCAGCCCGTCATTCGACAAACAAAGCAATAGCCACAAAGCGCGAGCCCACAATTCGAGCGACCAAGACCATTAGGCTGGGGTGATAGATCGAGCCGACCTGCGGGTGTCCGTCACGCGTGGCAGCGCCGAGACGGTGGTCGCCGTCAGCGGCGAACTGGACATGTCGACCGCCGAGAAGCTCTCGCAGGCGGTCCACGAAGCTTCGCCGCTCGCCCGGGCGCATCGTGCTCGACCTCGCCGACCTCGCGTTCTGCGACTCATTGGGTCTGGGCACACTCGTCGTACTGAGCCGCACCGCGCGGTCCAGCAGACCTTTCTTCAGCTACGAAATCCCAGCCCGTTCTTCAGCCGCATGCTGGACGTCACTGGCGTTCGCGAGGGCCTTAACATGCGCCGGCCGCCGTCCTGGCCGCGCACCTACGCTCGTCCGTACTAGCCTTCTCGCCAGTGCAGCCGCGTGACGACATCGCCATCGTCGCCGTGCGTGCGCAGTAGTTCACGCGACACAGGCGACGAGGGAGCACGATGGCGGAGTCGGCGGAGGCACGGCTTGCGTCGCATCTTCTAAGCTGGCTTGGCCGGTGGCCAGCCGCGGCCGAGGTGGACGTGGTCGGTTCGGCGCGCCGAGAGCGACCGGGTTGGGACGGCCGGCGCGTGTTCCCTCTCCTGGGTGTCAGCACCCCGGACGCGACGCTACTGTCCGTGCCCCGTGCCCGAGTGGCAACAGTACGAGACCGGGTGACGCGCCTGGGGTCACGCTGGCGCGAGCTCATGCCGTCCCTTCCCGAATTGCTCGGCCACGACGGCCTCCATGTCTACAGTGGAGTCTTTCGCTGGTGTGAGCAGCCGGCCACGCTGTCCGATGCCGGAGTCTGGATCGCTGCCGACGACCCGACCGTGCCGGAGTGGCTTCGACCCTTCGGCCATCAGGTGCTGGTCGCCTGGGACCCCGACACCGGGGAGTACCTCGCCGGTGTCGGCATCAAGGTCCACGATGAGTACGGCCGCGAACTCGCCGTCGGCACGGAGTCCAAGGCGCGCCAGCGTGGGCTCGCCCGCCGGCTCGTCGCGCAGGCCGCACGACGAGTGCTCGACGAGGGTGGCATCCCCACCTATCAGCACGATCCTGCCAATGTCGCGTCCGCGCGTGTCGCCGATGCGGCCGGCTTCCCCGACCGCGGCTGGCGGTCGTTCGGCATGGGCTGATTTTGGGGCGTCAACGTGTGGGATCTTCCGTGCCAGGACCGGGAGGATCCCACACGTTCCTGCAGTGTTGGTTGCCCAGCGCCACCGTAGGCCGTCCATAGTGGACTGCGTCCGTTTTGCGGCAGCTCGGCTGGCGAGGTCCAAGTACTGTGTCAATCGGCGGCGACAGCAGCGATGGGCGCGTTAACGCGTGCCCGAGGAGGGAATGGTCGAGGATGAACCCTCACGACGACCACGCCCGCCCCGAGGCCCCCAAGCCTCCGATGGCCGGGCGAGCCGCCATCCAGGGCAATCAAGACAATCTCGGCATCACACCGCCGCTGGAGCAGACCCGGAACTTGGCGGAGGACACGGCGGCGAAGAAGAAGGTCGACCGGCGCAACATGATCATCGCCTGGGTCGCGGTCTTTTTGCTGCTCAGCGGCTTCGGCCTGGCCTCCGGTACGTACTACTTCGACAGCGTGCCGACCCCCGACCAGCTGGAACTGCCGGAATCGACCACCGTGTTCTACGCCGATGGCAAGACGTCGATGGCGACGCTCGGCACGGAGAACCGGACGCTACTCAAGCTCCAGGACATGAACGACGCGGTCAAGGAGACGATCGTCGCGGCCGAAGACCAGACATTCTGGACCAACGAGGGCATCGATTTCCGTGGCGTGTTGCGGGCGGCTTGGAACAACGTCACCGGCGGCGACACGCAGGGTGCATCGACGATCACGCAGCAGTACGCACGGGTGGCAGCCGACCTGAAAGGCGTTACCTACTCCCGCAAACTGCGCGAAGCGGTCATAGCCTGGAAGCTCGACGACAAGTTTGACAAGGGAGAGATCCTCGAGTTCTACCTCAACACGGTTCCGTTCGGTCGGGGTGCCTACGGGATCGAAGCGGCCGCGCAGGCGTACCTGGGTAAGACCGCCAACAAGAACGCACCGGCGGCCCGGCAGGTCACGGTGGCCGAGGCGATGGTGTTGGTGGCCATG
Organism: Micromonosporaceae bacterium; assembly: GCA_020027875.1. GTDB lineage: Bacteria > Actinomycetota > Actinomycetes > Mycobacteriales > Micromonosporaceae > JAXIPB01. The sequence goes on from JAHRHA010000012.1 coordinate 49,130, forward strand.
GTCAAGCAGCCGGAACCGGATCCGAACGACCCAGAGGGATACCCCGGGTACGACCCGACCCGTGGCGCCAAGGCCCGGGAGAACTCGGTGGCGCGATGGACCTACGTCCGCGATGCCATGGTCACCATGGGCAAGCTCACCCGGGCCGAGGCCGACGCGATGCGGTACCCGAACACGGTCCAGCCGTTCAACCCGGCCTCCCGACAGTCCGGTTTGGACCTGCCGACGGGGCTGGTCGTGAGCCATGCGCTGAGCGAGCTGCGCCAGACGGAGTTCTTCCGTGACAAGCCGAAGGGCTACATCCAGAACGGCGGCTTCCGGATCATCACGACAATCGAAAAACCCGCCCAGGACGCGGCCGAGGCGGCCGCGGACATCCGTCGTACGACCGCGCCGGCGGCCCTGCAGGGACATCCGAAGAACTGGCAGGCGGCTCTGGTGGCGGTCGAACCGGGCACGGGCCGGGTGCTCGCGTACTACGGCGGCAACGACGGAGCCGGTGCGGACTACGCCGGCTGGTTCCTCGACGAGGACGGCGACGCGCGAGGCTTCGGCCAGCACCCGCCGGGATCGTCGTTCAAGGTGTACGACCTCGCCGAGGCCCTGCGCCAGAACATCTCGCTCGATTCGCACTGGGACTCCCCCGCCACCAAGGAGTTCCCGGCCAGCGGCCGGGTCAAGGGATCACCGGCCGGCCCCGTACGCAATGCCGGCAACGCCGCGTGCCAGCCGGACTGCACTCTCGTGCAGGCGACCGTCGCGTCGTTGAACGTGCCCTTCTTCGACCTCACTGAGAAGCTCGGGCCGGCCAACGTCATCGAGATGGCCGCCAAGGCGGGCATCGACGACATGTGGGCCAACGTCAAGGGGAAGCCGGATCCGGTCCGGATCGACTTACGCGGCAAGCCGGGAGCGGACCTCGCGCCCAACTTCTCCACCGAGGTGGGCATCGGGCAGTACGGGGTGACCGTCCTCGATCACGCCAACGGTGTGGCGACGCTGGCGGCCGGAGGGAAGCGGGCGCAAGCCCACTTCGTCCGGTCGGTGGAGAAGGGCGATGACAAGGTCCACCAGGAGGACCTCAAGCAGTCCGACATCGGGCTGAACCAGGACCAGATCGACGTGCTGAACGCGACGCTGAAGCAGGTGTCCGCGGCCGAATTGAACAACGGCTGGGACGCCGCCGGCAAGACCGGTACCTGGCAGGCGGGCACCAGCACCACCCGCAACGCGCACACCTGGATGGTCGGCTACACCAGGGCACTCGCCGCCGCGGTCTGGGTCGGCACGACCGACGGTAAGGCCCTGGTCACCAAGGACGGCAACTACAACGTGTTCGGCTCGACGTATCCGGGTCCGATCTGGCGTCAGTTCATGGTCGACGCCACCGCCGCGATGAAGTTTGATGAGCAGTTGAATCGCTTCGCCGAGCCCAAGGTCACCGCTACCCCAGACCCTTCGCCCTCCGCGGAGCCGTCGGTCGAGCCATCGCCGGAACCGTCACCGGAGCCGACGCCGGACCCAACGCTGCCGTCACCGCCGAGCCCGACGCCGACGATCGGCCCGACGTTGACCCCCAGCGTCGTGCCGCCCGACCCATGACGGGCGCTGCGCTAACCCGGCGCTGGCGGCGGGGCCGGCAGTCCGATCGGGTTCCACTCGGGTAGGACCGAATGGCAGGCCGCGGCGAGCGGTGTGAGGAGCTCCGTCACGCGCCGGACGGCCTGCGGCCCGAGCGCGAGCCAGGGTCCGGCCGCGGCGAGGTCCGTCGCGGCCTCGACCGCCTGAACCGCGGCGGCCCCAGCCGGCGTCGCCCGGCCGTCGGTGCCCAGCCAGCCACGCGCCGTCAGGCGTGCCCGCGCGCCGTCCCATTCCTCGTCGGTCCATCCCCGCGCCGGCTGCATAATCTCCCGGGACAGGTCGAGTCCGCACCGCAGCACCAAGACCTCGCAGGCGCCGATACCGGCCGCGACGAGGGCGGAGACATGCCCGCCGCCGCGGTGCTCGCGCAGCGTCGTGGCGGCCTGCCAGAGCCGGGGCAGCGGCTGATCGTACGGCGGCAGCGCCGCATTGGCCGCGCCGAGCACCCGCCCCGCCGGCTCGAGTTCGCCCGCGGCCGCGGTCAGCAGGTCGGCCGCCTCGGCCAGATGGGCGTCGGGAAGGTCGGCGACCAGCGGCGTGAGCGATGCCGCGGCGCCGTTGACCCGAGCCTGCAGCGCACCCTGCGGTGAGATCATCGTCCAGACCTCGGGGATGGCGCGGCCGACCATGGTGGGGGCGAAGCTGAAGAACGACGCCACCACGGGCGCGGCCTGCACCTCTCCGAGCGGGGACGCGCGGCCGGCGAAGTACCCCCGCCAGTACCCGCGCAACCCGGCCGCGGTGAAGTGCTCCCGGGCCTGCGGGGCGAAGTAGGTGACCGCGTGGACCGGTTCGAACAGAGCCCACATCGCACGCGCATCCACCATATCGCTCTCCCTCAAACTCTCGGTCCGCCGGTCACACTCTGCCGGAAGGGTCTCGACCGACGCCAGCGCCGAAAGGCGGGATAGGGTCGGGAACACCGTGTCCCGACCCTACCCCGGAGGACGATCTTGTCCGGTGACGCAACTGGCTCCGCCGCCGCCGCCCTCGCCACGTCGAACCCGACCGCGCTCGCGCGGGCCGCCGACGTCGCCATCGCCGACGCGCGGGTGCGCATCGACGCGATGATGACCGGTGGCCTCGATGGGCTCGACCTGTTGGACGCGTACGACGAGGCGATGGCCGCACTGGCCAACGCGGCGGATCGTGTCGACCTCATCGCGGTCAGCCACCCCGATCGCGGGATGCGCGACGGCGCCGACGCGGCCAAGCAGGCGATTGCCAAGGTACGCACCGACATCTCGCTCGATCGCGATGTCTTCGACGCGCTCGTCGCGCTGGACCTGTCCCAGGAGGACGCAGCAACCCGGCACTACCTGACCACAATCCTGCGGGACTTCCGGCGAGCCGGCGTCGACCGCGACGACACGACCCGGGCACGGCTCCGGGAGTTGCAGGAGGAGCTGGTCGGAATCGGTCAGGACTTCGACCGCAACATCCGGTCGGACATGCGCACCGCCCTGGTGGCGCCGAGCGCGCTCACCGGGCTACCCGAGGACTATGTCCGGGCGCACCCAGCGGGCGACGACGGCCTGGCGCGGGTCACCACCGAGTATCCCGACATCATCCCCTTCCTCACCTACTCCACCGATGCCGCGGCGCGCGAACAGATGTGGCGCCTCTACCGCCAGCGCGGCTATCCGTCCAACGTGGACGTACTGCGCAACATGATCGAACGACGCCACGAGCTGGCCACCCTTCTCGGCTACCCCAACTGGGCGGATTACATCGCCGAGGACAAGATGGTCGGCAGCGCGCAGAACATCGCCGAATTCATCGAACGCATCGCCGCCGCCGGCGCGGACCGGTCGCGCCGCGACTACGACCGGCTGCTGCAGCGCAAGCGCCTCGACGCCCCCGACGCGGATTCCGTGTTCGGCTGGGACAGCGCCTACCTCGACGACCGCGTGAAGGCTGAACAGCTCGCCTTCGACACTCAGGCGATGCGGCCGTACTTCGAGTACGGACGGGTCAAGGCCGGCCTGATGCGCCTCGTGGAGCGGCTTTTCGGTGTCGAGTTCCGCGAACGGCCAGACATCGGTGTGTGGCATCCCGAGGTCGAATGCCATGACGTGTTCGCCGGTGATCGGCTGCTCGGCCGGATCTTCCTGGACATGCATCCCCGCGCCGACAAGTACAGCCATGCGGCGATGTTCGCCATGACCACCGGCAAGGCCGGCAAGGCCAGCAAGGCCGGACCGCGGGTGCCCGAGTGCGCGCTCGTCTGCAACCTGCCCCGCCCCGGCGACGAACCAGCCCTGCTGCAACACTCCGATGTGGGGACGTTCTTCCACGAGTTCGGCCACCTGATCCACCACATCTTCGCCGGAGCCAGCCGATGGTCGGGCACAAGCGGCATCGCCACCGAGTGGGACTTCGTCGAGGCGCCGTCCCAGCTGCTCGAGGAGTGGGTCCGCGACGCGGCGACGCTCGCCACGTTCGCCGTGCACTACGAGACGGGCGATCCCCTGCCGGCCGACATGGTCACGAAGCTGCGCGCCGCTGAGGAGTTCGGCAAGGGGCTCTTCGTCCGCCAGCAGATGTTCTACGCCTCGCTGAGCCTGGAGCTCTACCGCCGCGACCCGGCGGGACTGGACCCGGTCGCGGTGGAGCGGGAGGCGCAGGAGCGGTTCACGCCGTACCGCCACGTCGACGGCACCCACCTGCATCTGGGCTTCGGGCACCTCGACGGCTACTCGGCCATCTACTGCACGTACATGTGGTCCCTCGTCATCGCCAAGGACCTGTTCACCGTCTTCGCCGCGGAGGGGCTGCAATCCACCGAAACCGCCGCGCGCTACCGGCGGGCCGTGCTCTCGCCCGGCGGGTCAGCCCCGGCTGCCCAGCTCGTGGCGGACTTTCTCGGTCGGCCGTACGACTTCACCGCATATCAGGCCTGGCTGGACGCCGACGAGTAGTCACGGATCACCGCTTTGCGTCTATGCTGAGGGACGCCCCGTCCACTGAGAACAGTCATTGGAGGTCCGTGATGGCCGACAGCGTGTACACGTTCACCGAGGTGGTTGGCACCAGCACCGAATCCTGGGAGAAGGCGGCGGCCACGGCCGTTGAGCGGGCGTCCAAGACTCTCCGGAATCTGCGCGTCGCGGAGATCGTGAAGCTCGACATGGACATCGAGGACGGCCGCGTGCGCGCCTACCGGGCGCGCGTCCAGATCTCCTTCAAGCTCGATGACGCCTGAGCGCGCGGCGGGTGCGGCGAGCGCGGCGGGTGTGCCGACGCTAACCACCTACGTGCGTCAACACCAACCAAACGAGGCTTTTGCGTCCATGATCGGCTGTGCGCGTCGATCCGCCACCGCAGCCCTCTTCATTCAGCCGTACGCGGGATCGGTACGGCAGAACGCGATCTGCGGCGGGCCGCGTCGCGGGGTTTGCGGGTCAACAGCCCGCTTACCTCCTTGGCCAACGACGAGACTGTCGGTGCGACTGGCGCACCGCCCACAATGGCCGCCTCGGCCTTGCCGATCAGAGCGAATAACTCCATCACCTCCGGCCACGACGGCATCACCACACCATCCTTAGCGGCCGCCAAGAACGCGGTCATCACCGGGTTGACGCCGCCGAGGCGCTCGATGGCGCGATTGAGCGCAGGTGGGCGCGCCTCGGCGCGGTAGAGCTCCATTGCGAGGTCAGTACGAGTCAGGTAGTTCGCAAGGAACTCGTGCGCGATCATCTTGCTGCGCCCGCGTCGCGGTACGAATATTGCGGACACCCCCATTAATGGGCGGGCCGGACCAACGCCGTCGTAGGCAGGAATTGGCGTGATCTCATAGGGGATCTGTGCCGCATCGAGCCGGGCAAGCGCCCACGGACCGGAGATTAGGAACGCGGCGTCGCCGTTGGCGAACGTCGCGATCGGCTCCGGTGCATTGCGACTGAGCACGCCGCTCCCTGCCTCGCCAAGCTCGGCGATGCGCGCGAAGGCGGCCATCGACTCGGGCGAGGAGAATCGCAGATCAGGCGGAGTAGATACCTCACGCTGGCCTGCGTCAAGCCCGACCGGCAGTGGTGGGCCGCCAGCGGCGGTAAAGAGCGGATGGAAATGGTACGCATCGCCGGTCGGACCTATCGGCACAGCTAACACGTGCTTGACCCGCCTAGCCCCGCGCAGCCGACGAACTATCTCGACGAGCTCCTCGAAGGTCTGCGGCGCCTCGGGTACAAGTTTCGTGTTGCGGAACAGCGCAACGCTCTCGACAGCGTATGGCACCCCATACCGCAAACCTCTATAGGTCACCGCCTCGATCGCGTCCGGGAGGAAGGCCTGGCTGCGCTGGTCCGAAAAGTCGACCGGCTCGAGCACGTTGGCTCGTACCAGATTGCCGATCCAATCGTGGGCACCGACGACGAGGTCCGGCATCTGTGCGCGTTCGTCGTCGGCTGCCCGCATCAGCTCCGGCTGAAGATCGAGGAAGGGAACCTTGCGAGGCTCCACAGTCAGCCCGAGCGGGCTACAAAAATTCTCCGCGAACGGCCTCAGCGCATCCACGCGCAGTTGGTCCGCCCAAAGCACCAGCTTCTCCGCCAAGTCCACCAAACGACCCTGACGGTCACGGGCCCATCGTGTGCCAGACGAGTCGGTGAAGGCCAGCTCCACCCGGAACGCGAGGGCGTTCTCGATCACGCTCAGCGGCTCGGTGTCACCGATCCGGTAGAAGAGCGGCTCTCCGCCTGGCGGAATCACTGGGATGGCATAGTCGACGGTCGAATCCGCGTCGTGCACGTTCAGGATTGTCAGCTTGGCCTGATAGACCGGTGTTTGCGACGCGTTGCGGACGCGTGCACCCCACCCGCCGTTAGGCGATCCGGACCCGTCGGTCGAGCGAAACTCGATCCAGCCCGAGACGAGAGCAGCCTGTTCGCGCAGCAACAGCGCATCCTGCTTACGGCGCTCTGTGTCGTCCTTCTCATCCCGTTTCACCTGCAGACGGTACGCTCTTGCCGTGTACCGTCCTGCGATAATCGCCGCGGTCAGGGCGAGGGCCGACACGGCCGAGTTCGCCCAAGTGGCGAGGTCGCCCAAGGAGGCAGCGGTGAGCGGATCGGGTAGGGACATTCCACGGAGCATAGAGGTATAGCGGTCTTGAAGGAGCACCCGTTTGGCGGCTCCTGGGGCCATCAAGGATGAGTGGGTGCTGGCGCGCTTCGACGGCACGCCGCCGTACGAGCACGCCGATGCGCGTCGCGGTGAGCACCCGGACTGGTGGCACGTACGTGGTCGACTATGGCCGACCGGAGGTGCGCAACGTCCTGGTCGCCAACGAACTCCACTGGTGCGCGGAGTTCCATGTGGACGGTTTGCGGTGGGCTCAGCAGGTGCAACGGGGCGGACCTCATTGGTCGTACACAAGTATGAAGTCTAGCGTCGATGCGACTCTTCCTCCCATCACAGAAAGGTTGTTTCGAAGATCTACAGTGGATTGCCGCTGCATGGTCCCTGACTGCAATTCTACGGTTGCCGACTCCCGCCCGAGATAGGCCACTCATGCGGAGTTGCGATGATCAAACTCACTCGACAAGCTATCTGGCCACGAGCGCGTCACGCGACGCGTTTGCCGGGCCCCGCCTGCGCTCCACCTCGACATGGCGGTGAGCCGGGCCAGTCGCGCCCGCGATGCCGCGGCTTCCCCGTGCAGCCGCCACATCGCAGCCAGTGCGGAGGCGGCTTGGCCGACCGCCGCCTCGACGACGGCGAACCTCTCCCCGTGCTGCACCGCTGCCACCACGGCCGCCCTAGCGTCGCCACGGCAGGCCGAGGCCAGGGCTTGGTCGCCGACCGACCTTCTCCTGGGTGTCACAAACGCCGGCAGGGCGGCCGCGACAACGCCACTGGCCGCCATGTCGACCACGATCGGGGAGTGTCGCATCCGACCGCGAGACACGGCGAGCGCGAGCCGTTCGGTCTCCGTCAATGCTGTCCACAGCGGGTCCGGCAACCACCAGACATGACCCAACCGGACGGTGCTCTCGCGCCCGCCGTCGACCGCGATGACCCGTAGCCTGTCCGGCTCGACCGCGACGACAACCGCGCCGACTACGCCCGCGGTGTCCGTCAGCAGAGCCAACACCGAGGCGGCCGGTTGGAGCCAGCTCACGCCAATGGAGGTGCCAAGACGAGCCCACATGTGCCCACGTACTCCCAGATATCGACCGACGCCGGCACCGTGAACTACGCAGTGGGCCGCCGCGCCGTTCAGCCGAGGGCGCGCGAGACACCCGCGAGAACTCTCAGGCGGTTGTGAACGGAACCGTCACCAGAACCCCGCCATCGGTGCTGGTGAGGGTAAACGACGTCATCTCGTTCGCGGCTACCGGAACCTGTGCGTCCACGGACTGGCTGTCAGTGCCGGCCACGAAATCAGCGACAACCTCGATGCGCCCATCATTGGTCAGGAGCACGAGCCGGTACGCCTCACCCACCCGCAACCCGTGCAGATCGGCCCGGACGGTCGCGTATCCGGCGTGTTCCGTGACCGCCGCTGATGCCGTCACCCCGGCCATGCGCTCCAGTTCGGCGATGTCGTCCTGGCTGAGGAGATCGAGATAGCCGGTCAGGACCTTGAGTTCGTCGTACTCCGTCCGGCACGCATCACAGCCACGCAGGTGCCGCTCGATGGCGCGGTGCTCCCTTGGATTGAGCCCGCCCAGGACGTGCAGACCCATGGCTGTGCCGACGTGCGTGCCGTCACCGTCATCCTCGAGGGCCGTCATGTCCGATTCCGTTCAGGAAAGGCACTTCCCGGGTAGGGATGAACGATGTTACCTCGGAGGTGGAGTCTGCCCAGCCGAAGCACAGACGTGGGCACGCATGTCACACCGTGTATGAAGGCTGGCCGCTTCGGCGTACGGTGTGGTCATGCGCGCGCCCCGACCCACGCGCGGACGACCACCGGCGGCGATCGTGGTGGGACCGCGCGGGAACGGCTGGGTGGGCTGCGAGGATCGAATAGCCTGGTTGCTGCGGGTCAATCGGATCTACGGCCGGGACGAACAGCTCTCGGTAGGAACCGAGTTTGCGCGCGCCTATCGTGGTGGTGTCGCTCAGCGCTCAGTGGACGGTACCCAGATCACGCGGTGGGAGCTGGCCAGGCAGCGCGTTGGATACACTCCCATCCGCCGGTATGAGCAGCTCCTCGGACTCCGGAGAACGATCTGGTGGCGATAGCCGACGCCGTCTACCGGGAGACACTGGGACGACTCGGTTCGCCCACGCTGCAGCGCACGGTCGACCCGCTGTCGCCAGCGGTCAGGAATCGGACCGGGCAACTGTTGGACATGGCGCTGAGCACGGACGCAATGAACGGCGACGACTGGGACGAACTGACGGTCAATTTGTGGGCATTTCCCGCCGTGTTCGTGCATCCGCCGACCGCGTGGGCCGTCCTGGCGGAGAGACTGTTGCTCGAGATGATCATTTCGGGTGGCAATGGCTGGCTGCAGCGTTCGGAGGCTCTCTTCCGCCTGCTCGGCCACCCGTGCGGCGAGATGCCGGTTATCGCGGCGTGTGCGACGCTGTCGGCCGACCGAACTAACCAGATCTTCATCGAGCCATTGACGATCTTGGAGATGTCGTCGCATCCCGATGCGGCCAACCACCTCCTCCGCCAGATCGTCGACCCGACGAATGACCACGCCCATCGAGGTGCCTGGTGGGCGGTCGCGGAGAAAGTTGGTCGCGGCCACTTCACCAGTGCGCAACTGGAAGCGCTCGGTGACCAGGCGGTAGCACTGCTGACCGCTGACGCCCAGCATCCAGCATGCCGACTAGCAGCGGCCGAACTGCTGCGCCAGATGCCTGCAACGGCATCGTGGCGCGTACGTTCGGCCGTACGCCGTGTGGCGTCGGTCGACGCGTTGACCGGAAACGTACTCAAGACCGGCCGGACGGCACCGGCGGGCGTGGCCGCCGCGGTCGTGGCAGGACTGGCCGCCGACGCGATGCGGCTGACGCCACGCGACGTTCTCGATCACGACCCGATGCTGGCGCACCTGCTGGACGAGATGTTGTTCCATCCGCAGATCTCACACCGTTTGTTGGCCGCGCAGCTGATTGCCGCGTCGCCGTATAGTGTCGCCATTGGCGCGGCGATCGGCGACGAACTCCGGCGGCCACGGGTCCTGGCCAGCGCAGAACTCGCCGTACCGATGGTGAATGCGCTCACCCATTTCAGCGATGTGGACCGTCGACGCCTCGTCGAGCGGCTCGTCCTCGCCCCCGGTGTGCCCGCTCCGGTGATGGAGGCCGCGGCGTGGTCGGTCGGACACGGCCGTGGTCCAGGAGACCTTCGGTTCTGGCCCGCCGCGTTCGCCCGCCACCTCGCCGGAGGCGATCCACATGTCCATACCGGGCCGGCCGGCGCGCCACCCTTGACGGTCTCCGCCGCGCGCGGTCTGGTCTACTCACTCGGCATTCACCATAATGTCGCGCTGCTGCGAAAGCTGCGCACCGACACGTCTGCGCCACACCACGTCCGCATCGCCGCCGCGTGGTGGCTCAACATCCCCGAGCACATCCTGAGCAGCGTCCGCCGACCGGACAACTAAGTCGTCCCGACGAATCACAACTTGATGCGCTCATTGGCTGGGTCGTACAGAGGCCGCAGCGAGACCACCGCAGGGTACGTGGTCGCGCCGATCTCGACCGTCCACTCTCCACCGTCGAGCCACGCCTGATCGAGCGGCTGGCCTGCGTCGATCATGGCTAGCCCAACCGCGCCGCCGAGCGTGAAGCCGTACGACGCCGCCCGGATGTAGCCCACCGGCTGACCATTGCGGCGGACCACTTCGGCGTGGAACATGAGCGGCTCGGGGTCGGTGACGAGCACCTGGAGGAGGCGCCGGTGCAATGGCCCCGCCGCCTTCTTCGCCACTACCGCGTCGCGGCCGATGAAGCCCTCCGGCTTGTCCAGGGCGACCGCGAATCCCAGGCCGGCCTCCAGAACCGAGTCGGTGTTGTCGATGTCGTGGCCGTAGTCGCGGTAGCCCTTCTCCATCCGCAGGCTCCCCAGCGCCTTGAGCCCGGCGTGACGCAGCCCAATCGCGCGGCCCGCCTCGACGAGTCGGTCGTAGACGTGGATCGCCTGCTCGGCGGGTATATAGAGCTCGTAGCCGAGCTCACCCAGGTACGTAATGCGGATGCACAACACTCGCGCGAACCCAAGATCGATCTCGCGGGCGGTCCTAAAGGGAAACGCCACATTGGACATGTCCGCTGTGGTCAGCGACGCGAGCAGTTCCCGAGAGCGCGGACCCTGGACGTTGATCTGCCCGTAGCCAGAGGTTACGTCGGCAACGAAGGCATGCGCATCGGCGAAGTTTCGACGCATCCACGTCTCGGCGTGGCGGTGCGCGGTGTCCGAGGCGACAACCCAGAACCTGTCGTCGTCCAGTTTAGTCACTGTGAGATCGGCCTCCAGCGCGCCGCCCTCGTTGAGCCACTGCGTGTACGTGATGACGCCGGCGTCGCCGTTGACTCGGTTGGCCGAGATGCGCTCAAGTTCGCGGCCGGCGTCGCGTCCCTGTACCAGGAACTTGGACATGAATGACATGTCCATGAGGATCACGCCGTCGCGGGCGGCGCGATGCTCGGCCTCCCAGTACGGGAACCAGTTCTGCCGCCCCCACGACAGTGTGTCCACGTTCGGCTCTACACCTTCGGGCGCATACCAGTCGGGGCCCTCCCAACCGGTGACGTCCTTGAAGTAGGCGCCCCGCTCGCTGAGCCGGTGGTGCAGGGGCGAGAGCTTCGCGCCGCGGGCGGTCTGCATCGATCGGCCGGGGTAGTGGCATTGATAGACCATGCCGAGCGATTCCACCGTACGCGTGGCGCGGTACTCCGGATTGGACTGGTACCCGTGCAGGCGGTCGATGTTGATGCCGGTGATGTCGATGTCGGGCCGACCGTCGACGATCCAATGGGCCAGTGCCCGGCCGATACCTCCGCCGGTCAGGATGCCGATGGAGTTGAGCCCGGCCGCAACGAAGTAGTTCTTGAGCTCCGGCGCCTCACCGACCACGGGCTGCAGGTCCGGCGTGAAGCTCTCCGGCCCGCAGAAGAACTTACGGATGCCTGCGTCGCGCGAGACCGGGATCCGCTCCATGGCCTTCTCCACGTAAGGCGCCATGCGATCCCAGTCGGGGGGTAGCTCGCCGAAGGAGAAGTTGTCCGGAACGCCCTCAACCTTCCACGGCGCGCAGACCGCCTCGAACAGGCCGATCATCAGCCCCGCTCCCTCCTCCCGGAAGTAGCCGTAGGAGCCTGGGTCCTCGAACACCGGCAGCGACCCGTCCATGCCGTCAATGGGCTCGGTGAGAAGGTAGTAGTGCTCGGCCGCCTGCAGCGGGATGTTCACCCCCGCCATCGCGCCCAACTGGCGGGCCCACATCCCGGCGCAGTTGACCACGTACTCCGTCTCGATGTCGCCGTGGGGCGTCCGTACGCCGGTTACCACCCCGCCCCGTTGCAGGAAGCCGGTCGCGGGTACACCTTCGAAGATCTTGACGCCCCGCATCCGGGCGCCCTTGGCGAGCGACATCGTGACGTCTACTGGGTTCGCCCGCCCATCCTCCTTCACATAGAAGCCGGCGAGGATGTCGTCGGTGCGCGCGAGGGGGAACAACCCCTTCACCTCGCCCGGGGAGATCTCCTGCACATCGACGCCGCACAGGCGGTTGAACGCCGACACCCGGCGATACTCCTCCAGCCGGTCGACATCCGCCGCAACCTCGATGAACCCGACCTGCCTGAGCCCGGTGGCAAGACCGGTCTCGGCCTCGAGTCGGCCATACAGGTCGCGGGTGTACTTGCGCATCTCCGTCGACGTCTCCGACGTCGAGCCGAAGGTGACCATGAGCCCCGCCGCGTGCCAGGTCGTGCCGCACGTCAACCGGTCCCGCTCGAGCAGCACCACGTCCGTCCAACCGAGATGCGCGAGGTGATAGGCGACGGAGGTTCCGATGACCCCGCCGCCAACCACCACGACGCGGGCACGACCCGGGACGCCGTCTGGCGGGGCGACGCTGTTGGTCATGAGCGCTTGCTCCGATCTTGGGGGACTTGCCAGGCAACCAGCCTAGACAAGCCATCCAGCCCTGCCCACCGGCGGGGATGCTGGCGGGACAGCTCGGGCATTTCGGACACGTGCGGGCCGGTAGCATCGGTGCGACCGTCGAAGCCAGGGGAGAGCCACATGGGCAGACCGGGACCGGATCCCTCTACAAGGGACGTCGTGCTGCGAGATGTGACAGAGGCCGACCTTCCGATACTCTTCGACCAGCAACTCGACCCAGAGGCCAACCGGATGGCCGCCTTTCCAGCCCGGGACCGGGATGCGTTCATGGCACATTGGACCAAGATCATGGCGGATGAGAGCGTCCGACAGCAGACCATACTCGCGGACGGTCAGGTGGCCGGCAACGTTGTCTGCTTTGGGCCGCCCGACGACCGAGAGATCGGCTACTGGATCGGTCGGACGTTCTGGGGCAAGGGAGTCGCGACTAGGGCCCTGTTAGCGTTCTTGGTCCAGGTAGAGGGCCGCCCGTTGTACGCCCATGTCGTCAGCGACAACGTCGGCTCCATCCGAGTTCTGGAGAAGTGCGGATTCACGGTTGCTCGGCGCGTCACAGAGTTCTTCGAACAACGCGGCGAGGAGGTCGAGGCCGTCATTCTGAAACTGGACGCCAACGATATCCCCACGGCATGATTCGTCGCGTGCAGACGCTGCCGCCCGAGGTTCTCCGGATCGCCGACTGGGGTGGTGAGGCCGGGCGCCGGTGGGTAGCCGGTCTGCCCGAGCGGCTCGCACTGCTCTCCGACGCCTGGGAGCTCACATTGGGAGTCCCTTTCACCGACGGCTACTGCTCGTACACCACCCCGGCGACGAGGGACGGCGGTTCGCCCGCCGTACTGAAGGTCCCGTTCGTCGACGAAGAGAACTACGCCGAGGCGCGTGCCCTTCAAACGTACGATGGTGATGGTGCGGTCCGGCTGCTCGCCTATCACGCCGACACTGGAGCGATGCTGCTGGAGCGCGCCGAGCCGGGTAGCTCGCTCAAGGCGTACCCCGACCGGATAAAAGCAGTAGAGATCGCCTGTGCGTTGCTCACCCGGTTGCGCCGCCCGCTCACCCCACCGGCGGGGCAGATCGCCCAGATCCCAGACCCGCCGAACGGTACCGAGATGGCGGCTGGAATTGCCGCCACGCTGCGCGGTGCGCGACCCGGCGCCCTCCCAGTGGAGCTACTTGCGAGTGCGATCGGTTGGGCCGACCGGTTGGCCTCGGCGCCCGCCGGCCCGGAGCTGCTGGTCAACCGCGACGCGCACCTGGACAACATCCGTGCGGCGCGGCGCGAACCGTGGCTGCTCATCGACCCGAAGCCGCTCGTCGGGGAGGCCGCGCTGGACGGCGGGTGGCTCCTTCTCGATCTGCTCACCGACGGCCCGACGCGCACATTGGCCGACGAGTGGGCCCCCCGCGTCGCGGCCGGGTTGGCCTTAGAGGAGACACGCGTACGCGGATGGTCGCTGATCCGGGCTATGGAGAACGCGGCGTTTGAGGTCGCGGGCGGCAACGATCCGTCCGAGGACCTGGCCTTCGCCGATGCGGTGGCACGACAGTAGAGTCGAGAAGACTCCGCGGGCGCAAGGGAGCTACACGTTGGCCAGGTTTGACGACGCGACCGCCGTGGAAGGGACGAACGGCAGGTACACCGCGAATCTCGATCCAGAGTGGACGGTCAGCGGTAACCCACACGGTGGCTACCTGCTCGCGATCCTGGCGCGCGCGCGGCCATCGCAGCCGACGATCACGGCACCCACCCTCACCCGTTGTCGGCCAGTGCGGTCTACGTCTCCCCGCCGGTGGAGGTCGCACCGGCGGAGACCTGCCCGGTCAACCCGATTGAGCCACCGGGCGCCGGGGTCCGGGTCGCGATGCTCGACATGGTCGAGCAGCGCCTCGACCGGGCGTCGTTCGGGGGCCGGCCGGCGGCTCCGGTGAGATCCGCGGTTGGCTCGGCTTCGCCGACGCCACTCCATTCGACCCGGTCAGCCTGCTCCACGCCGTCGACTCGTTCCCGCCGGCCACATTCACGACCCGCAGCATCGGCTGGGTGCCGACGCTCGAGCTGACCGCCTGCATCCGGGGTGTGCCCGCACCGGGACGGCTGCGCGTGCGGCAACGCGCCCGCGTTCTTGCCGGCAACCTTGTTAACCAGGTCTGCGAGATCTGGGACGCCCGCGACCGCGTGGTCGCTCAGGACACGCAGCTCGCGTCCGTACGGATGTTGCGGACCGACGGCGCCCCGACAATCTAGCCGGCCGTTGTACGATCTCCCGGGGTCGTAACTGGCGCGCTGGGATGGATGACCATCGGGGAGCGATCCTGTCACCACGACGTATGCCGAGCGCCTGGGCCTCTTCCGCAGCCATAGGAGATCCCATGTCGTCATTCAACGCCGAGTCCACCGCCTTTCGGGCCGCGCTGGACGTGATCCATGCCGTCGAGCCCGGGGTGGCCGACGCCATCGCCGCCGAACTCGCCGACCAGCGGGCCTCCCTCAAGCTCATCGCCAGCGAGAACTACGCATCCCCGGCCGTGCTGCTGGCGATGGGCAACTGGCTCAGCGACAAGTACGCCGAGGGAACCATCGGGCGGCGGTTCTACGCCGGCTGCCGCAACGTGGACACGGTAGAAGCGCTCGCCGCTACGCACGCGCGCGAACTGTTCGGCGCACCGCACGCGTACGCACAGCCGCACTCCGGCATCGACGCCAACCTGGTCGCCTACTGGGCGATCCTGGCTGACCGGGTCGAGGCGCCAGCCCTGAAGAGGGCGCAGGCCCGGCAGGTCAATGACCTGACCGAGAAGGACTGGTTCGAGTTGCGGCGTGAGCTGGGCAACCAGCGGATGCTCGGGATGTCGTTGGACGCGGGCGGCCACCTCACGCACGGCTTCCGGCCCAACATCTCCGGCAAGATGTTCGACCAGCGCAGCTACGGCACCGACCCGACCACCGGACTGATCGACTACGACGCGTTGCGCGAGACCGCCCGGGAGTTCAAGCCCCTGGTGCTGGTCGCGGGATACTCTGCGTACCCCCGCAAAATCAACTTCCGGATCATGCGGGAGATCGCGGATGCGGTCGGCGCGACGTTCATGGTCGACATGGCGCACTTCGCAGGCCTGGTCGCAGGCAAGGTGTTCACCGGCGACTTCAACCCGATCCCGCACGCGCACATCGTCACCACGACGACGCACAAGTCGCTGCGTGGGCCGCGCGGCGGCATGGTGCTCTGCCAGCCCGAGCTGGCCGACCAGGTCGACCGTGGCTGCCCGATGGTGCTCGGCGGCCCGCTGCCGCACATCATGGCGGCCAAGGCGGTAGCGCTGGCCGAGGCGCGCCACCCCGACTTCCAGGACTACGCCCAGCGAATCGTCGACAATGCGCAGGCGCTCGCCGAGGGCCTGGTGCGACGGGGGGTCACGCTGGTCACCGGCGGCACCGACAACCACCTGGCCCTCATCGACGTCCACGGGTTCGGCCTTACCGGTCGCCAGGCCGAGCAGGCGTTGCTCGAATCGGGCATCGTGACCAACCGCAACTCGATTCCACAGGACCCGAACGGCGCGTGGTACACCTCGGGCATCCGGATCGGCACACCGGCGTTGACCACTCGCGGCCTCGGTCTGGAGCAGATGGACGAGATCGCCGACCTGATCCACACCGTGCTCAGCCAGACCCGGCCGGGCACGAGTGCCGACGGCACACCGTCAAAGGCTCAGTACGTGCTGGACCCTGCGGTGTCCGACCGAGTCTCGAAGCAGGCCACCGAGATGCTGGCTGTATTCCCGCTCTACCCCACCGTCGACCTGGACTGAGGAGAAGCACGGGCCGGAACCGGCGGATGGTCAGCCGGGCCGCTACTGCTCCTGAAGTAAAGACAGGACGTTGCCGGCGGGGTCCTTGAACCACGCGATGCCCGGGCCATCGCCGCGAGCGATGCCCTTCTCGTCCGCCTTGATTCCTTCGTACCGCTCGAAGCGCACTCCGCGCGCGACCAGCTCATCGACGGCCTTGTCGATGTCGTCCACAGGAAAGTTGAGAATGGTGAACGACGCCGGGGTGTGGTTGTGTTTCGGGTACACGAATATGTCCGTGTCACCAGCGATGTGCAGGTGCAGCATGCCATTCTCCTCCGACACCGTCAGACCAAGCGTCTCGCCGTAGAATTGTTTGGCCTTCTGTAGGTCGCCCACCGAAAAGCCACTGAACGCCTTGGTGTTCTTGAACATGACCACTCCCCTCGGATGTGTCAGCCACGCCTCGTGAACCCACGCCCCCTAATTCTGTCAAAGTAGCGTGCGCGACATCGTCGGTGGGCCGGTCTACGGTTTCGGACATGGCCACCTGGGATGACGTACGCCGGATTGCGCTGACACTGCCCGAGACGGTCGAGCGGTCATCGCGAGACGGTGTGCTCGAGTGGCGGGTCAGGGACAAGCTGTTCGCGTGGGAGAGGCCGCTGCGGCGAGCAGACCTCGAGGCGCTCGGCGACAGCGCTCCCCAGGGGCCGATCCTGGCTGCGCGCGTACCCGACCTTGGGGTTAAGGAGGCCCTGGTGGCCGACGAGGCAGGCGTGTACTTCACCACGCCACACTTCGACGGGTACCCCATGATCCTCGCTCGTCTGGACCGGATCACCGTACCCGAGCTTGGGGAGCTGCTGGTCGAGGCGTGGCTCGACCGCGCGCCGAAGCGCCTTGCCAGGGAGTACCTCGAGGCCTCGCGTTGAGCCATCCCAGCACGCCTCCACATCATCTGCACATCGTCTGCGCTGCACAATCACGTGCTGGCCGTAGCGTGCAAGACGTGCGCGTCACGATGATCCTGCCGGCGTTGACCGAGGCGACGAGCCCCTTCTTCCGGCCCATCAAGTACTCGCTCTTCCCGCCGCTGGGACTGGCGACGCTGGCCGGGTACCTGCGCGACGACGATGACGTGAGCCTCTTCGACGAGCACGTCGAGAAGCTGCGGCTCGACGACGACCGGCCTGACCTGGTGGTGATCCAGCCGTACATCACCTCCGCCAGGCGCTCATACGAGCTCGCCGACGCTTACCGGGCGCGCGGGGTACACGTGGCTTTAGGTGGCCTGCACGTGACGTCGCTGCCCGACGAGGCGGCGGCGCACGCCGACACGGTCTTCGTCGGCCCGGGCGAGGACACGTGGCCGGTGTTCCTCTACGACCTGCGCCGAGGGCAGCCGCGGGCGCGGTACGTCTCCACCGACCGGACGCTGACCGGATTACCGCCCATACGGCGCGACCTGATCAAGCGGCATCGGTACCTGGTGCCGAACTCGATCGTCGTGTCACGCGGCTGCCCGCACCATTGCGAATTCTGTTACAAGGATGCGTTCTTCACGGGCGGCCGGTCCTTCTACACGCAGACCGTCGACGCGGCGCTGGCCGAGATCGACCGGTTGCCTGGCCGGCACCTGTACTTCCTCGACGACCATCTCTTTGGCAACCGCCGCTTTGCCGAGGCGTTGTTCGCCGGGATGGCCGGCACAGGTCGGGTCTGGCAGGCGGCCGGCACGGTCGACTCGGTGCTCGCGCCCGGACTATTGGAGCAGTCGGTGCACGCCGGCCTCCGCAGTCTCTTCGTGGGCTTCGAGACCATCAATGGGGACAACCTTGCCGGTCAGCGCAAGCGACAGAACATCGGCCGCGACTACTCGGAGGTGGTCCGGCGGCTGCACGATCTCGGCGTCATGGTCAACGCGAGCTTCGTGTTTGGTATGGACGGCGACCGGCCCGATGTCTTTGACCG
Organism: Micromonosporaceae bacterium; assembly: GCA_020027875.1. Taxonomy (GTDB): domain Bacteria; phylum Actinomycetota; class Actinomycetes; order Mycobacteriales; family Micromonosporaceae; genus JAXIPB01. The sequence goes on from JAHRHA010000012.1 coordinate 67,629, forward strand.
CACTGTGTCCTGGGCGATCGAGCAGGGCATCGAGACGGCGACCTTCCACATCATGACCCCATACCCGGGCACCGCGCTGTACACACATATGGTGGCACAGAACCGGATGCTGCATCGTGACTGGGACCGCTACGACACCCGCCACGTGGTCTTCCGCCCGGTTGGGATGACAGACCGCCAACTGCAGGACGGGTACTGGCGCGCCTACCGCGACTTCTACCGATGGAGCGCGATCTGGCGCGGAGCTAGGACCAAACCCGTTGTACGGGACCGGCTTCGGCACGTCGCGTACGCCGGTGGCTGGAAGAAGTTCGAGCCGCTGTGGGATGTGCTCATCCGCACCGGACAGGTGCTACACGCCCTGCCCGTCCTGGAGTCCCTGCTGGGCAGCTTCGGCGCACGCCGGCCCGCCACCGGTGGGCGTGGCGCGCGCGTCGCACGCGGAGCCAGCGGCACGAGAGCCGTACCCGGGCTACGGTCGACCGTCGAGGAACATCCGCAACCGGGTAAAGGTGCGCTCGTCGTCGCCGGGCACGTGCCCGTTGACCGCGCGGCACGCCCAGCCCAGGCGCAACGCCACCCTGGTCGCGGCCACAAGGTCGCCGCCGAAGCGCTCGGCAAAGGGCGCCAGGTAGGCGTCCCAGAACGGAGCGACCTCGACTAACCGTGCGACATCGCCTAGGCCCCAGGCCAGCATTCCCTCAAGGTGACCGACAGGGTGAAGAACGGGTGCGAGATGCAGGCGTCGCCCCAATCAAGCACCAGGTGACGGCCGTCGCGGACAAAGACCTGGCCGTCGTGCAGGTCGTCGTGTTGGAGTAGCTCGGGCAGCCCGTACGTGGCGAGATCGTCGCACAGGTCGGCCACCATCGGCGCCGCGTCGCGGAAGCGCCTTTCGGCTCCGGACTCGTCCATCAGATGCTCGTAAGCTTTGGGAAGCGCGGCAAGCCGCATGTCTGGAACGCCCAGGGCCAGCAGGTCGTCCACATCCTGGGCGAGCTCGAGCTGGACGCCGGCGTAGAGCGGCAAAACGTCGTACCAGCGGTCGAGGCTGCGCTCGCGCGCCACCACCGTGCGCAAACTCCCCAGCGTCGGCCATCAGGATCCAACCAGCGGTGGTGTCGGCGGCGAGCACGGGTGGCACCACATCGGCGCGGCGTGAGGCGATCCGCCCGACGACGGCGGCCTCGTGCCGCAGCGAGTCGGCGTTGGCCTTGAACCAGAGGTCGCCCACCTCCGTCGGAATGCGCAGCGCTGTCGACCACGGGTAGACATGCGGCTGCTCGGTCGCGCCGGTCCGGGCTATGCCTAGCTCGTCGAGGCGACTGTCAATCCAGACGTGCACCCCGGCCAACCAGTCGGGGTCGCGCGCCAACGGTTCGCATCCACGGCCAGGACGCTAATGAACGGCAAGCTCCCGCGACACCGGTTATTCATCGGCAGCCGTGGTGCGCGTGCCCATGAGCGAACCTAGACGATCGTTCACTTCTGCATAGCCAAAGGACGCGGCGTGTGTCCGCTGGAAGGCGATAGACGAAGATCGGCGGCGCCTCCAGAATTCGGGTTAGCATGCGCGACTCACTAGCGGATCATTTGAGGAGACGTACATGGCCGTCATCACAATTCTGCGGATACCCGGCAACCCCACCGATCTGGAACGTTACGCCGCCGGGCCAGGCGGTCAGGTGATGCAGCGAATCTCTGAGGCCGGGAAGGCGGCAGGCGCCATCCGGCACACATTCGCGGGCGGCGATGGCGAGGTTCTCGTCATCGACGAATGGCCCGACGAGGAGTCGTTCCAGACGTTCTTCGCTAGCCAGCCGGAAATCGCCGACGTCATGCGCGACGGCGGCGCGCAGGGACCGCCTGTGACGACCTTCTATCGCAAGCTTGATACGCCCGACCAGTTCTGACCCTGTGACGGGCGGTTTCGCTTACCTGCAGCGAGAGTGCCCTCTCACACAAGCGGGTCGCGTCGTGACATCGTCGCGACCGACCGGGCCCGAGGAGTTGGTCTGGGTTCTTCAGCGTCTCGACTGTGCCGTATCAGGGCGTGAGACACGCATAGGTCCATTGTGTACCGCAGGAGCCTGCCGCCAAACCCACTGTCGTTGTGGGCGTGTTGCGGCCCGGAATTGTCGGTGGGTCCCGATAGAGTAGACACATGTTCGGTACACGTGTTGACGCCTCCGGG
>JAHRHA010000165.1 GCA_020027875.1 Micromonosporaceae bacterium
CCCGCCCCATATCCCCGACGACCCCCGCCCCCTGACGTACACCCTCAAACCATGATCAACTTAAACTGAGCGACACCCCCTCACTTCCGGAGGTCTGAGGCTACGGGCTCTCTCACGCCGGTCTTGGGAAACGTCATCCTCATGATGGATGTGGCAGCCTGCGCACATAAGGCGAGTGGATCGATTACCGGCAAGAGTTGGTCCGAAGCCCTTTCGCTAGTAGTTCGTGCTGGCCAGGACTGCTACAACACAGCGTTGGCGGCTCAGAGGGAATTCGAGGCAGAGACGTCGGCATTGCTCATGTCCACCGCAGTTGAGGTAGCCATTCTCGATAAGGCCAAGTCACTGCATGAACTCGTTCAGCTAACTGATATCCGGATCAACAGCGTAAGTGCGGTATATACGGTCCAGCGGATAAACCCAATCTTGGAGCCTTTGGTTGGCCGTTGGGTACTGACAAGCGAGGACTGCCGCCATGTTATGACTGTCTCGCCCAGCTATCAGGCTACCTGGGTTATCACGCATGACCCAATGCCGGGCATACCCAACTCGGGTCGCACCAGCACTACCAGAATGCGCCTAATGGTCGGCGAGGACCGGTACGCGGGCAAGAACATTCCGACAGGAGTCGTGTTGAGCACCAACGAGCAGGTATTGAGCGTCGGCGAGCAGATCCACTTCGTTCCGCAGGATGGAGGAAATACGCTTGCCGTCTGGGGCCATGGTGCTGGCGAATCAGAGAGCGTCTTGTTCCGACCGGGCCACGAGCAGCCGTTTTTCTGCCTGTTCTAGGTTTCCAGATAGCCGTCCGCGCAGCCCTTTCCCTAGCAGACTCGATCTTGCTCAGGGGACGTGATCTGCCTTTGCTCACGGTAGCCAGACTCGAGCCCACTCGATCTTTCCGCAGGGCCATGGCATCCCGCACCCCGGCATCGGAACATGCGCCAGTGCCACCGCCTATAGGCACATGAGTCTTTGCAAGGTTCTGCGCGTGCTCGACCAGCTGCTCGCGCGTCGGTCCGCGCCCACCATGACCCGGGACGTACCAGTACTCGCTGACGTGGTCGTCACGCCGCCGGTCCGAGAGCCGAGATCACGTGGTCAGGATTCGTGTGGCTGTAACCCAACGGATTTCCAGGCATGGCCACGGCTGTCCGCAGCTGCAGAACCTAGTTGACCAAGGGGAGCGCTTCCTCTTCAACTCGGGGGGTGTGAGTGATTACCGTGCATGCTCGCCGAGCGTCTCGGTCAAACCAGGAGAACAGCATCGGCCATGACCCACTCCTGGACCAACAACATCATCCAAATGATGTGGCACCGCCACGCGAGCGTGGTCGCCGGAGACGAGGACGACTTGCGCGAGGCGCCCATCCTGGTCGAGTTTTCGCTAGCTACTTCGCCTTGAAAAACGCTGTTCGATCGCCCGAGGACTGATCGTTTGGCCTTGATCGGCGGGTACGGGTGGACTCGGGATCGTCCGCAGGGTGGGTTCAGCCCTTCTGGGCAGCAAGGTTGGTCGCCTTGACCAGGTTGTGGGCGAGGACTCCGTATCCGCACCAGGCGGTGGTACGCTCGCGCCCGTCGACGAGGCTGCGGCCCCAGCCGTAGCGGTTCTTGAGGTGGCTGATTCGGCCTTCGCAGCCGGTGCGCCATTTGACGAGCTTGCGGAAACCGCGTCGGTGTTCTTCTGCTCTGCGGGCCATGCTGGGCTTGCCCTTGCGGGGAATAGCCACGGTCCTCACACCGAGGTCGGTGAGCTCTTTGTCCATTGTGGTTTCACCGTAGACGCGGTCGGCGGCCACCGCCTTCGGAGCGCGGCCGAACCGGCGCTTGACCCGCTTGACGGCCGGGGCCAGTTGCGGGGCGTCGGGCGGGTTGCCCTCCTCGACGGTGTAGTCGAGCACAAGGCCGTCCTCGTTGTCGACGACCTGCGCCTTATAGCCGAACTCGACCGGCTTGCCGAGGCGGCCCTTCTTGATCGGCCGCGCGTCGGGCTCGTGCAAGCTAACCAGCCGGGTGGCCGAGTCCGGCTTCTGTCCGGCCAGGCGCTGGCGGGTCTGCGCCACCACCTTGGCGCCACGCCGGTGGATGGTGGCCAACTCGTTGATCGCCTTACGCAACATGCCGCGGCGGCGCCCGCTGACCCGTTGCAATGCCCGGCGGGCGTTGGCCAGCACCGCCGCGGCTTCGGCCATGGCGCGCTCGGCCAGACCGGCCAGTTCACCGGTAATCCGCAGCACCGTGGCCTGCGCCTCCTGCTTGGCCTCGGCGCCACGCAGCTTGAGCTTCGTCCCGATACGCCGTACCCGCGCCTTCGCCGAGCGACTGCGGTCACGAAACACCGTGCGGGTGGCCCCACCCGCAGCCTTGATCCGCCGCACCAGATTGCCGATGCGGGTCACCGCATCAGCCAGCAGCCCGGAGTCGGTGGGGTACTCAACGTTGGCCGACACGACGGTGGTGTCGGCGCGAACTTTTCCCAGCTTCACCAGCTTCGCCGCATCTGCCTTGGCCAGCAACGCCTCGTTAAGGGCCAGCACGGTCTGCTCACCACACCGGGTGGCGATCTTCGACAGGGTCGACGGAGCTGGCACCGAACCGTCCAGGTCGAGCCGGCAGAAGATCCGCCATGAGATCGAGTCGCCCACCTCCCGGCACAGCGACTCATACCCCAACCGGTACTGGAACTTCAGGAACATCATCCGCAGATAGACTTCCATCGGAATGCTTGGCCGGCCGAACAGCTCGCTGAAGTGGGGCCGGAACGGAGCGAAAAATGCCTCGTCGTCCAACCAGCGGTCCACCCGCTCCAGCAGCGGCGATAACCGTCGGCACTCCTCGGGCAGAACCGTCTCCCACAACGACGGCTGAAGGTTGCGCGTGACCAGCACCCCGACTCCTCACCACAACGGACCCGGAGATCATGATCCGAGCTAGCGAGAAGCTCCACAAGCCGACACACCGACCAACGTCGATCTACTTTTTCAAGGCGAAGTAGCTAGGGCTGAGTTGGAACGGCGGAGGGCCGCCGGCGTGGAAGGAGCTGGCACGACGCGCGGACGTGGCGCTGGCTGACAGTGGCTGGACCCGTACCGCCTAATGGACGCATCACGTGTGGCCAGGGCCGATTGCGCAGGCCAGAGTCGGTAAGCGGAGCTAGCGCGCGTGCGGAAGGTCATTTGGCGGGGCGTTAAAGCCAGCCGAGCAGGAGGGCGACGGCGAGGAGTCCGAGAACCCGCGGTGTGACGACGCTATTGTTGCCGAGCCCAGGTCATGGCGAGCGAATGTCGTGAGGGCGGAGAAGGTGACCAGAGCGCCCACCGCCGTGACCCTCCGGCGTGCGAGCTCGATTCGTCCCTTCAACACGCCTCGTGAAGGAATGGCATCTGCAACGCCGCGACGGTGTAGAACCTTCGTTTCGCAACGCGGAAGGCAAGCCGGCCAAGGAAACGCTGGCCAATCTGTCCGTGTTGCCGGCCGAGGCGATCGCGGCGATCCGGGCGGTGCTGGCCGGTAAGACGCTCGTTGACGTGGCTGAGGCGTTCGAGATCACCCGGAGTCTGCCGCACGGACATGTGGCCGCCGTGCATGCGATGGCTCAGCAGACTGGGGTTCGCGGCGCTACTTGGCCCGGCCGGGCGGGCACGCGACCTGGCGCTGGCGCTGATCGTTTCGCGGGTGGTGCGGCCCAAACCGAAGCTGTCCACCCTGTCCTGGTGGGGTGATGTCACCCTCGGTGCAGACCTGGGCGTGGCCGGCGCGTCCGCGGTGAGCTTCCCCGGTTGCCCGGAGACTTCCAAACCAGGTTTGATCTTTCGAACCGAGGAAGGAAGTCATCGTGGTTGCCCCCAGGAAGTACCCGGACGAGCTGCGCGAACGGGCGGTGCGCCTCTACCGGGAGTCAGATCCGAAGCCGGTGATCCGCCGATTGGCCGAGCAGCTCAACGTTCACCCCGAGGCCCTGCGGAACTGGATCCGCCAGGACGAGGCCGACCGCGGCCAGCGCCATGACCGGCCGAGCACCGACATGGTCGAGGAGAACCGGCGGCTGCGGCGGGAGAACGCCGAGCTGCGCCGGGTCAACGACGTGTTACGGGCCGCCAGCGCCTATTTCGCCTCGGAGATCGGCCCGACCCGGAGGATGTCATGAGCTTCGTCGACGCCCATGACTTCCCGGTCGATCTCGTGCTGCGGGTCCTTGGAATCCCCGCCTCGACCTATTACGGCTGGCGGGCCCGCCAGGTCTCGCCTAGCCGCCGGCAGCTGGAGGATGCCGAGCTGCTGGAGATGATCCTCAAGATCCGCACGGCGCACGAGTTCGCCGGCACGTACGGATCCCCGCGGGTGTGGCTGGCACTGCGTCGGCAGGGAGTGCGGTGCGGCCGCAAGCGCATCGAACGGATCATGCGGGAGAACGGGCTGCAGGGCGCGTTCCTGCGCAAGGGGTGGAAAGGCGGCTCCACCCGGCAGAACCCGCGTCATGTCGCCGCGCCCGACCTGGTCGAACGGGACTTCACGGCCACCGCGCCGAACCGGCTGTGGGTAGCCGACCTGACCCGGATCCCGACCGGGGAAGGGGTGCTGTGGCTGGCCAGCGTGCGGGATGCGTTCGCCAACAAGGTCGTCGGCTGGGCTACCGACATCCGCGCGGACACCAAGCTGGTGCTCATCGCCCTCGACCACGCTCTGCGGTCCCGCAAAGTCCATGATGGACAGTTGATACATCACAGCGACAAAGGGTGCCAATATACGGCACTGCGGTTCACCCAGCGCCTGCACGATGCGGGCATCGCCCCGTCGACCGGCAGCGTCGGGGATAGCTTCGATAACGCGCTGGCAGAAAATCTATGGTCGACGATCAAGGTCGAGTTGCTGTACTGGGCCGGCGCCCAGTTCGCCACCCGCGCCGAGGCCGACGCCGCCCTGCTGCGCTACATCGACGGCTGGTACAACCCCCGCCGCATCCAGCAAGGACTCGACGGTCTTTCGCCCGACGAGTACGAAGAGGCCTGGCACCGCACCAACGACCCAGCTACCATCCACCCCGAGCCGCACCAATCCAGATAATCAAGTCTCCGGCAAACCGGGGGAACCTCAGAGCTTCCCCCGGTTGCCCGGAGACTTCCAAACCAGGTTTGATCTTCTGAACCGAGGAGGGAAGTCATTGTGGTTGCCCCCAGGAAGTATCCGAATGAGCTGCGTGAACGGGCGGTGCGCCTGTACCGGGAGTCGGACCCGAAGCCGGTGATCCGCCGGTTGGCCGAGCAGCTCAACGTCCACCCCGAGGCCCTGCGGAACTGGATCCGCCAGGACGAGGCCGATCGCGGCCCAGCGCCATGATCGGCCGAGCTAACCGCAGTCGCCGCGACCGTTCTTGCCATCGCCCGGAGGAAGGTGCGCGGTTTGTGGAACGCCACACCACCCAAGGCGATTAGTTAGCGCGCTGTTGCGCGACCAGGCCGATGGAATGACGCGAATGACCGCCGCGTTCGAGCAGTACTGGAAGAAAGCGGTCGCGCCGGTGTGGCCGGGGCTTCGTCGGGTGCTCACTGCGGACCTGGCCTACCGCGCGGACGAGTTGGCCACGGGTGGCTTGCAGGCGCTGCTCAACCGGCTGCACCCAACCGTCAGCTTCGACGGGCAGGCGCTGAATATCGACAAACCCAGATACAATCTCGTTGGCGATGCGGGCCCCGACGGTCTGGTGCTCGTGCCTGCGTCTTTGCCTGGCCCAATGTGCTGATCGTCGATGAGGACCCGTACCCGGTCACCCTCTCGTATGCTCCCCGGGGAGCCGGGGCCGTTTGGCAGACCCGCCAACAGACCAAGGGACAACCGGCCGCCCCCCTTCCATTGGACACAGCCGGGTGGCGATCCTGGCCCTGCTTGATCTGCCTCTCAGCACGACCCAGTTCGGCGAGCAGACCGAAATAAGCCTACCCGCGGTCTGCCAGCACCTCGCCGTGCTGCGACATAGCGGACTCGTGACCTCGCGGCGAGCCGGGCGTACCGTGCTGAACACCCGCACCGAGCTAGGCGATGCGCTCCTCGATGCCGGCCACGAAGGTTGACGGCTGTCGGCCAGACACGCACCGCTCTTGGCCCGCGGCGCGACGCTCACTTTCTCCGCGTCGGCGGGTTTGGATGCTGAAAGCTTGAGGCCGCGACGGCCCCCGCCTAAGGGTGGTACAGCGGGGGCCGCCTGGGGTTCGACCCTTGGCGAACCCCAACTCGGCGGCCAAGGGGGCGCAGTCGCCGAGGATCCAGGGTGGGTGCCTGTGGTTCTGCACGTCAACGCAGGGTGGCTCGAAGGTATACGGACGACGACCTTGGTGCCACTCATCTTGGTCGGCCAGTGGCGCATGTTCAAGCGGTGCTCGAGTTGTCACGATGACAGTTCGTCATCGTGATCTATATCCACTCGACACCCGAGGAGCCGGCTTTCCGCCAAAGCCACCCGCACGTGTTCGCGAGCCAATGACTTGGACGGTGGAGGAATCCCGGCATAGCTCGGTCGCCGACCTTCAACGGCGCCCTCGGCTGCGCCAGCAGCGGTTGGGCGTCGAGGTTGCCGGAATTGACCTCCAGGTAATGGCAATACCTCCCAGACGACCCCCGGCGGACGTGGCGTCAAGGTCAGGGACAGGCGAAACGAGATCGGCGACGTCGTGACCTCCGGGCCAAAATCACTCCGGAGCAGGCGGGTCTGCCCACCGACGGCGGCCACCGACGCGTGCCCGGCCCGCGCCGCGAGGAAGTAGCGCTTCTCGCCGAAGTCAACGTCGACTACGACACCCGCTCGGAGCGAGGCAACGCCGGCGGCGTCTCCGATAGCGTGCTGGAAGCTCGCCCGCGCCCTCCAACCAACGACACTGAACGCCAACGCCCGTTCGACCTCGCGCGCTCCGCCAACACCTCAGTCGCGACCTCACGCCCTCGGCGCCGCACCGCAAGAGGTGCACCTAGGCGTCCAGCGCATCCTGGACGCGATCACCATGGCACCGGCGAGGCATCGAACTCGTCCGGCGGTACAGCGACGGCATACCAGTGCAACAGAGTCTAACCGGGGTCCACGGAGGTCCGGAATCGGGTGCGAAGCCGATTGCGCAGCTCAACCCCTACCGGTTAATTTGGCCGGATGCCTACCGACGAAATCACGGCAGCAGCTGCGGGCATGTGGATACTCGGCGACCGTACCGTGAATCGGATGGGCTTCGGCTCGATGCGCATCACAGCGAACCCCGACCGCGAACTTGCGATCAGCGTACTGCGGTGGGCGGTCGAGCTCGGCGTGAACCACATCGATACGGCGGCCTTCTACGTCTCGCCAGGCGGCACGCTACAAGTCGGGACGGGCCCGGTCCGCTATGCCACCGAGCTGATCCGGGTGGCTCTCGCGCCGTACGCGGATGACCTGGTCGTCGCGACCAAGGTCGGGCCTGGCTACGATCCCTCGACCGGCTTCTACGAGGCAACCACCCCCGCTCAACTGCGCAGCCAGGTCGAGGAGAACCTGCGCCGGCTCGGACGCGACTACCTCGACGTAGTGAATCTGCGAATCGTGAAGCGACCGGGCCGGGACTCGATCGCCGAGCGTTTCGGCGCCCTCGCGCGGCTGCGTGATGCCGGCCTCATCCGCCACCTGAGACTGTCAAACGTCCGCCCGGACCACCTCGATGAGGCGCAGGCCATCGCGCCCGTCGTATGTGTGCAGAACAGCTACGCGCTCGACCGGCACCGCACTGACGATAAGTTCCTCAGGATCTGCGGAGAGCGAGGCGTCGCCTTCGTACCCTTCTTCGCGATCGCCGGGGCGCGGCGCGAGGCGGGCGCGATCACGGACCACAGCGAGGCCGTTCACGCCGTCGCACTCGCCCATGGGGCAACCCCGCACCAGATACGCCTGGCCTGGACCCTGCACCGAGGGCCGCACGTGCTGGCGATCCCCGGCACGGGCAACTCAAATCACCTCATGCAGAACATCGCCGCTGGCGCGATGAAGCTTTCCGCTGACGAATTGGCCAGCCTCGGATGATCTTCACCTGTGTGTGACGTATGTTGTCGCCACGATCGACGCCGCCCGCGCACCAGGCTCGACTGGCAACACAAGCGGGGGGCACCTCCTGGACAGCTCTGGCCAACGCCGACGACAGGCTGACCCAGATCGACGCATCCGCAACCACACCACCTTCTACATTGGACCACCAGCCCCGCGCCAGCCCAGCTGACAGACGGCGAGTCCTTCCCTGTTCCGAAACATCCGGAGCGCCGCGGAGCAACTGACCACTCACCGTCGCCAGTCGGCTGGTGCGTCGAGAGGGTTGACCGGACCCGGCCCGTTGTTCATATCTGGTCCCAGGGGCCTGACTCGTGGGTCTCGGTCAACTGTGTCATCAGTCGTATATCGACGGGCAAGGCGTGGCCGATGTGACGGACCGGGCCGATACCCCTGGGGTTGGTCGCGAAGACGCCGGTGAAGGAATTCACGTCCGCCAGGCGGACCGGACTACTGCGAGACGGGAGGCCACGGCTTGGGAGTTTCGCCTGGAGTAGCTGCATGGTGATCCCGTGCAGGACGGGCGCAGCGGGCCACACAATTGTTGCCCCGTCGAAGAATCCGATATTGCTGATCGCGCCCTCCGAGATGGTACCGTCGGGGCCGGTGAGCAGGGCCTCGTCGAATCCGTTGCGTTGGGCCAGGCGCCCGTAGTAACTCTGCCCGAAGTCGCCGATGTGCTTGATATGGGCGACGGAACGCTGATACGGAACGGATTGAAGGCGCAATGCCGTGCCAGGCATGGGGCGACTGAACGCACGATCAGCATCGCTGATGGTGCCTGATCGGTGTCGGGCCATTGGACGTAGACACGTACCGAGGAGTCTCGGGTGTTCTCTCCGAGGGCATGCCTTAAGTAGTATCGGATGCGGTCGCCGTCAAGGTCCGAGCCGAACACTTCCCCGTTGGCCTCGTCGAGGCGTTTGAGGTGCAGGTCCAGACCCCGCACTCGGCGGTTCCTAACCTGCATCGCAGTGAAATGGCCTCGGATCGGCGTCGGCCTCGCACGTGAATGGGTGCTCTGGTGGGTGTGCACAACATGGCACAACGACCGCGGCCAACGTCACGTCTCATGCACGGAAGGCGCCCGCACCGAACTGCGACCGAACGGCGGCGGCACCCGTACCTGGAGTGCCCAGCCTGTACAGAGTCAGCCGTCGATGACCGCGACCGCGTTGACCTCGATCAAGTAGTCGGGTCGGGCCAGCGTCTCTACCCCGACAAGCGTGTCGACCGGTTTGTGGTCACCGAACAATTCCGCCCTGGCCTGCTCGATCATCGGCAGGTACTCGGGACGGTAATGAACAACGTAGATGGTGATCTTGGCAACTTGCCCAGGCTGGGCGCCAGCGGCCGCGAGGGCGCAGCCGAGGTTGGTGAATACTTGGCGGGCCTGCGCGGCCAGGTCGGT
>JAHRHA010000310.1 GCA_020027875.1 Micromonosporaceae bacterium
TCACAGGCAAGTATTCTGGCAGGTGGTGAACAACGAAGATTGTGATCTTGGCTACATGATCAGTTCGGGCGCCGGCCAGCCGACGGATTCGCTATCGCCCACTTTCTCGGTGTGATTTCCCCCTGCTGCGTTCTCGTGGCGCGCATTGCCTCGCGCCACCGCCGGGACCGCCCCGCGCCGAAACCGCCTCGCCTCCCACCACGTCGCGTGAGCCTTCGCCTTGGCGCGAAGTTCTTGCTGCCGCGCGGTGGCCACATCGGCAAGGATCTGCCAGGCGATGTGGCTCATGTCAGTCTCCTTCGCGAATCTCCGTCGGGCGGTCTATGGGCGCGCCTCTGTCGGTTCGGGTGACGCCGCCGGGCGCACGGCCACGTTGTGTCTGGCTACGCCGGCATGACAAGACCAACGCCGATGATCTCGATCGGCCTGGGCACCTGGGTTAGGACGACAACGCCGATGACGGCGGCAGTGGCCGGCAGCAGCGACACCATCAGGGCGTACGTGGCCCGCGTGAGCCGGGCCATGGCCAACTGGTCACACACATAAGGGACCACCGAGGAGCAGACACCGACGCCGATGGCGGCGGCCAGGGCAACCGGATCGATGAAGGCAGGCGCGGCGCCCCAGATTCCGATCGGGAACGCCACGACGACCGCGATGAGCATGGCCAACGAAAGTCCGTCGATACCTCGGATCAGGTCACCTTGCGCGACGCGGTGGCCGAGGACGATATAGAGGGCGAACAGGACCGCGTTCGCCACGGCGAAGGCCACCCCAACCGGTTCATCGGCCAGGCGTACGTCGGTGAGCAGGTAGACACCGGGCACGGCGAGCAGCAGCGCCAGAGCGTTGCGCTTGGTGCGGGCCGCCAGCGCGGCCAGGGCGATGACCGGCAAGAACTCGATCGCGGCGACCGTGCCCAGCGGCAGCCGGTCGATGGCAAGATAGAAGCAACTGTTCATCAAAGCCAGCACCGCGCCCCACCCCAGCAACACACGCCGGGTCTCGCGACCTTCCCGCCAAACCCGCCACGGGCGGCGCCACAGGGCGAAGATGACCGCGGCGGTCGCAATGCGCAGCCACGCGACTCCGAGCACGTCGATCCGGGCGAACAGCAACACCGCAAACGCCGGGCCAAGATAGTGAAAGACCGCGCTGACCCCGAAGTACACATGGGGCGGCAGCCGATCGACCGGCAGGTCGAGTGAACGTTCTCGCCCAGGCCCCGCTGCCGCCTGTGTCCTCGATGCCAGTGCCTATCCTCGAAGGTGTAAGGACAGAACAACATAGCCATGCGAAGGGCGAGTGAGGCATATGCCCACCAACGGCACAGTTGAACGGCGGACTGACATTCAGAATGGATTATCGCCGCTGGACGAGGTCTACGTTCGGCTCCTGCAGATCCTCGCCACCGACCCCCGGCTCAGCACGCCAGAACTGGCACGCCGAGTCGGCATGTTCGCCACGGCAGTGCGCGAACGCATCGGCCGACCCGAGCGAGCCGGCATCATCCGCGGCTACCGCCTCGGCATCAACCCGCCGCGATCGGTCTGCCGGTAGTCGACCGGATCCACATCCGACCCAGCCCCGGACAACCACCGAAGATCGCCGACCTAGCTGAGCGCACCACCGAGGTCACCGAATGCCAACCGCATCTCGGGCGAGGCTGCTTCTCGCTCAAGGTGCACGTCCGGCCATCGAGACCTCGAGGCCGTCCTCGACCGATGCGCGCCGCCGGAGAACGCCAGAGTGCCCGCGCCTGAAAGCGCGCGGAAAACGAGCCTAGTGGTCAAGCCCGTTAGTTCGTCGGGGGTAGCCAGGCGGCGGGTTTGTTGAGGTAGAGCCCGGCGGCGCAGTCGAGGGCTTGTTCGGGCGTGCCGGCCGAGTGGCCGTTGGGCAGGAACGAGTCCTCGTATCCGTCCTTGCTGTATAGGTAGATCGCGAACCCCCAGATGGTCGCGGACCCGGCATAGCGCAACCGAAACAACGGCTCGATGGTGCCGTCGGCGAGTTCGGCATCCACGTAGGCGAACCCAGCGCGGTGGCGGATGTGGAGCTGCTTGATCTGCGGCCACCGCTGGGCCGCGTGCGTAACGAGTCGATGCCGCAACGAGGACTTGGTCGACTCTGGTGGCGTGGCCATAGCGCTCATCCTCCCTCAGGTTCCCGCGTGTCGCGATCATCGCGCCCCGGCTCGGCACGAAAGGATCATCCCCAACAAATAATCTTATGCATGGGGATGTCTAGATGATGTGCTCGCCGTATGTGGTGCTACTCAACAACACCGAAGAAACGACACTGCGGCGACGGGCCAACTCGGCGCGCGCGTCGCAGCGCGATGTGCTGCGGGCGCGGATCGTGTTGGCCGCCGGTCAGGACACACCCAACGCGCAGATCGCCACCACGGTCGGGGTGCATGTGGACACGGTGCGCAAGTGGCGGCGCCGGTTCAGCAAGGACGGCATGGACGGCCTGCGCGATCGGCCACGCTCGGGTCGGCCCCGCCAGTTCACCCCGGCCACCGTGGCCGAGGTGAAGGCGTTGGCCTGCGAGCTGCCGGCGATGAGCGAGACCCCGCTGGCGAAATGGAGCTGCCCCGAGTTGGCCCGCGAAGCCGTCGACCGTGGGCTGGTCGTATCAGTATCGGCGTCCACGGTGCGCCGCTGGCTCGCCAAGGACGCCATCAAGCCCTGGCAGCACCGCACCTGGATCTTCCCCCGCGACCCGAACTTCGCCACCAAGGCCGCCCACGTCCTCGACCTCTACGAGCGGCTGTTCGAAGGCCACGCCCTGCGCGCCGACGAGTACGTCATCAGCGCCGACGAGAAACCCGGCGTGCAGGCCCGCCGCCGCATCCACGCCAACCTTCCCACCGGCCCCGGTCGAGCGATGCGGGTGGAGCACGAATACGTCCGCGGCGGCACCCTGGCCTATCTGGCCGCCTACGACGTTCACCGCGCCCGAGTGTTCGGCCGGTGCGAACCCACCACCGGCATCGCCCCGTTCACCAACCTCGTGGACCAGCTCATGACCACCGAGCCGTACGCCTCGGCTCGCCGCGTGTTCTGGGTCGTGGACAACGGCTCCTCACACCGCGGGTGGACCGCCGCGAAGCGGCTGACCGACGCCTATCCCAACGCCGTCATGATCCACCTACCGGTACACGCGTCATGGCTGAACCAAGTCTCCGTTAACCGGCCTTCTGGGGGACGACTCGCCTGAGCTTCCCCCGGTTGCCCGGAGACTTCCAAACCAGGTTTGATCTTTCGAACCGAGGAAGGAAGTCATCGTGGTTGCCCCCAGGAAGTACCCGGACG
>JAHRHA010000311.1 GCA_020027875.1 Micromonosporaceae bacterium
GCCGCCGGGCCGCCGTGTGTCGTGTGTGGATGGTCAGGCAGGTGGTGCGTGTGCGGCTGCGGACAGGCGCAGCCATGGATGCTGCCAGGGCCAGTGTTGCGGCAGGTGGATCGTGACGCCTCTGGCGTGGCGGGCGACGCGTCCGGCGAGGTTGATCAGGTGCCGGCGGACGGTGGCCGGGCGTGCGGTGGCGTAACGATGTCCGGCCAGGGTGGCGGCGGCCCGGGTGAGGTTGTGCGCGATCGCGATGCAGGCGAGCCAGGCGTTGTTGGCGTCGAATCGGCCGGAGGGTAGGTGGGCCAGGGGTCCGTCGATCAGCTCGGCGAAGACCTGTTCGATGATGGCGTGGCCGCGGTGCTGGGCCTCGGCTTGGACGAGTACGAACGGGCTGTCGGAGAACGAGGCGTGGTAACGCCAGACCGGGAACAGCTGACCCTGACCGTCCACCGTGGTCTTGTTGAGGTCGGGGATGCGACGCACGATTAGCCGCGCGGTGACCTCGTCCCGGGTGCCCTCGAACGCGGTGTAGGCGATCTCGGCGATCTGCGCCCGGGACACGAAGCGTTGCTGCTCGTCGTCCCAGACTGGGTGCGGGTACTCGATCTCGATCCACGCGTCGGCCGGGATCGCCTCGATCGTGGCGCGGACCTTCCTGTCGACCCGGATGGTGATGGAGAACCGTGCCTCAGCGCGTCGGCTGGCGGCGATGACCTTGCGGGAGTAGAACGCCGAATCGGCCCGTAGCACGATCTCGCCCGGCACTGTCGTGGGTCGGGCGGTCAAGACCGCTTTGGTGGTGGCGATGGCCTCGGCGACCAGTGACGCCGCGCCTCGGGCCGAGCCGGCGTTGCCCGCCCGCAGTTGGGTGGCGGCGATGACCGGTGCCGCGTCCGGGGTGCTGATGGTTGCCACCAGCGGGTTGTAGCCGCGCAGGAGGACCTGGTAGCCGCCGATCTTGGCGTGGCCGAACCCAACGCCCTGCTTCTTCTTGCCGTAGACCCGGCGCAGCAGCGAGTCCACGTCGATGAACGTGACCGCACCCGCGCCGGGCAGCAACGGCGTACGTCGGGCCAACTGCACCAGGAACTCGCGCGACACCGACTGGAGTTGCCGGACGTGGCCGTGGGTGAACGCGCGCAGGAACTCACCCAGCGTCGACGGCGCGTACACCCCGCCGAACAACACCGGCATGCCGCCATGACGGACCACGTCCAGATCGTCGATCGAGTCGGCCCCGGTGAGCATGCCGGCCACGATCGTGGCGACCTTCCCGGATGCGTTGGATCCCTTGTCCGTAGGCACATGCAGCCGATCGCGGACGATGCCGTGCAGGTCGCAGGACTCGGCCAACCGCATCACCGGCTCCAAGCCCGCGAACGACACGAGGTTCGGATCATCAAACGATGCGCGGACCGCGCCATCACTGTGTAGTAACCTCAACCGGAAGGTGCCCTCTCGACTGGACGATCAAAGCCTCAAGAACTTCGATCTTCCCAGCCCCGAGGGCATCATCGCGTCCGGCGCGCCGCACTCAAGCAAATCTCATCCGTGGATCAAGGCTAAGAGTCGACCCAAGATACGAATCGCCCGACTGGGCGTGAACACCAAAGCAGGTCCAAGCGCGTCCGGCCCGCTTCGAACTGTCCGCAAGACGCACCGGTTGTTGATTCGCGGCTGCGCCCGGGTGACGCCTGTACGTTGCGAGATCCCGGTACCGTGCCAAATCTAGCGTCAGTTTGATGACAGCAAGAACTCGACGGTGTCCCGCGGAGTAAGTTCATCGTGCATAATGCGGTGCCCACACCGAGCGTTGCAGGAGGTCGTCATGTCTGATGCGGAGACCCTTAGACGGATTCCGCTCGAGATCTTCAATGCCGGCCGGCTCGAACTCATTGATGAGTGCTTTGCGCCGGACTACATCGAACACGTTGCGCCGCCCCCGGGCGTGCCCAGCGGAATTGATGGTCTGCGAGTTCTCGTCGCCGCGCTCAGAGCGGCATTCCCTGACCTGCGGTACGAGGTCGTCCAGCAACTGCAGGATGGCGACACGCACGTAGGCCACGTCCAGGTCAGTGGAACGATGAGTGGCGACTTTGCCGGCATGCCCGCAACCGGGAAGGCGGCGACGTGGCAAGAAATACACATCGCTAAGTTCCGGGACGGGAAGCTGGCCGAGCATTGGGCCGTGCAGGACCGGTGCGATTCCCCCGCTAGCGTGGAGGCCAGATCTTAGGGGATAGAGGATCATGGCTGGGACGAGACGAAAGTTTGACAAGGACTTCCGTGATGGTGCGGTGCGTATCGTGCGGGAGACCCGCAAGTCGATTGCCCAGGTGGCGAGGGATCTTGGGATCAACGAGGGCACCCTTGCCAGCTGGGTCAACAGGGACATCGCCGCGCGGGTGAAGTCCGGCAATGGTGGACTGTCCGAATCGGAGCGTGCCGAGCTGCTGCGGCTGCGGCGGGAGAACGCCGAGTTGGCCATGGAGCGCGATGTGCTCAAGCGCTCAACAGCCCTCTGGGTGAAGGAGGCGATGGGCCGGTGAGCGTGGCGGCGTTCATCGGCTCCCAGAGGGGTGAGCACGGCGTGGCCCACGCGGTGTCGTGCCGGGCGTTGGGCGTGTCCGAGTCGTGGTTCTACAAGTGGCGGGACCGCCCGCCCACGCCGCGCCAGCAGCGTCGGGCTGACCTGGCCGACCGCATCGCCAAGCTGTTCGCCGAGTCGGGCGGCACCTACGGTTCACCCCGGGTGGCCCAGGACCTGTGGGCCGAGGGTTGGCGGGTGTCGGTCAATACCGTTGCGGCCATCATGGCCCAGGACGGGCTGGTCGCCCGAGTGGTCAAACGCCGCCGGTGCCTGACCAGGCCGAGCAAGCGGCCCGCCGCCAAGGACCATGTGCGGCGCCAGTTCAGCGCGGTCGCGCCGAACCTGCTTTGGTGCGGCGACCTGACCGAGATCAGAACAGACGAGGGCAAGCTGTACCTCGCCGAGGTTCTGGACCTATTCAGCCGTCGTGTGCTCGGGTACGCGTTCAGCGAACACCACGACGCAGACCTCGCCGAGGCGAGCCTGGCCATGGCGGTCGCGACCCGCGGCGGCGACGTCGAAGGCGTCATCTTCCACTCCGATTATGCCGAGGTCTTCGTTAAGCCGAGGAATCCTGGTTTGGCCACGTGGCGTGGCTTTGCCTGTGTGGATCCTCGGCTTAACGATCCGGTGTGTCATCGCAGGCTGTAGAGGGCTTGTAGCTTGTCTTCGGTGAGGCGGTTCGCGGCGGGAACGTCGATTGCGGGGGTGGCGGCGTTGACGGC
>JAHRHA010000312.1 GCA_020027875.1 Micromonosporaceae bacterium
CCGATCGATGCTCGACGAGCAGCTGCTGGACCAGCTGGTGGCGCGGATGCGCACCGATGGGATGCGGCTGTCCGGGCCGGGCGGGTTTCTGACCGAGATGGTCAAGGCGGTACTGGAACGCGGTCTGCAGGCCGAGCTGACCGAGCATCTGGGCTATGACAAGCACGACCCGGCCGGGAAGGGCTCGGGCAACTCCCGCAACGGCTCGACCCCGAAGACGCTGTTGACCGAGGTCGGGCCGGTCGGTCTGGACGTGCCCCGGGATCGGGCCGGCACGTTCAGCCCGGCGCTGGTGCCCAAGGGCGAACGCCGTCTGGGTGGGCTGTCCGACATCATCATCAGCCTCTACGCCGGTGGGATGACGGTGCGCGACATCTGCCATCACCTGCAGCGCGTCTACGGCACCGACCTGTCCCCGGACACCGTCTCCACCGTCACCGACGCGGTGCTGGAAGAGGTCAAAGCCTGGCAGACCCGCCCGTTGGATGAGTGTTATCCGATCGTCTACATCGACGCCCTGATGGTGAAGGTCCGCGACGGCGCCCACGTGCGCAACAAGGCCGCCTACCTCGTCGTCGGCGTGGACACCGACGGCATCAAACACGTGCTGGGCATCTGGATCGCCAACACCGAGGGCGCCAAGTTCTGGATGAGCGTGTTCTCCGAACTGCGCAACCGCGGCGTGCGGCGGGTACTCATCGCCTGCTGCGACGGCCTGGAAGGGCTACCCGACGCGATCGAGACCATCTGGCCCTACACCATCGTGCAGACCTGCGTGGTGCACCTGATCCGAGCCAGCCTGCGCTACGCCTCCTACACCGACCGCAAGAAACTCGCCACCGCGCTCCGCCCGGTCTACACCGCCGCCAACGCCGACGCCGCCGAACGGGCCCTGGCCGAGCTCGCCGAGTCCCCGCTCGGCCGCAAACACAAGTCCGCCCTGGCCGTGTGGCAACGCGCCTGGGAACGGTTCATCCCGTTCCTGTCCTTCCCACCAGAACTCCGCAAGGTCATCTACACCACCAACACGATCGAAAGCCTCAACTACCAAATCCGTAAGATCATCAAGAACCGCGGTCACTTCCCCACCGACGACGCGGCGATCAAACTGCTCTGGCTAGCCATCTGCGACATCGAGGACAAACGCGCCCGCGCCCGCGAAGCCGAACGCGGCAAACCAGCCAACCAACGCACCGCACCAGCCCGCCTCATCGAAGGATCAATCACCACCGGCTGGAAACAAGCCCTCGCAGCACTTGACGAGTTCTGCCAAGACCGTAACCTCGAACCCATCAACTAACCAGTCCAGATAGGACGGTTACACAGACCATCTGACAAGCTCTGAGCCGGGGAACATATGACGCCGCCGGCCGGGTCACCACCGTCACCACCCCGGCTGGAGACACCACACCGACTCCCCGTCCACTTGCAGCGGCGTCTACTGACACCGCAGCCGCGCGCCGCCCAACCAACCCGGCCTGCGGCAACAAGCCGGTCTGGCATGGACTGGTCTGCCGCACCGAGCCGGGCGGGCAGCGCGGCAGCGGCCCCGAGCTGCCTTACACCGTGTCCACCTACGGCCTGTACGGACAGGTCCGTGAGACGGTCGAATCCACCGCCGCCGGTGAGCTTCGCCGCACCACCATCACATATGACCCAGAGAGGACCCAGGTCAAGTCCTGGCGCTACGAAGAGACCGCAAATGTCCGTCGGCTAGGGCGCCACGGCGCCAGCCCGCTCTCGGCGGTACAGAGTGGCAACGGGGCCACGGATCATGCGTACGCTGTCATGGCGGGGAGAAACGGACACGAGGTGTTGGCCATGGCTGAAGTCAACGAACGTAACCCCGACTACGATCGGTTGGCAATGCTCCCGATCACCTCAACCGAGCAGCTGAGCGCCTTGGCCAACGTAACCCGTTTCCGAATCTTAGGCCTTCTGCACGACCGGGCGGCCAGTACCCAACAGATCGCCAACCAGTTGGGAATCCTGAAGGGAAGCGTCAGCTACCACCTGAAGGTACTCACGAGGGCCGGCCTCGTGAAGCTGGTGAACACCAGGAAGGTACGCGGCGTCACGGAGCGGTTCTATGGCCGAACCGCCAGGGGGTTTGATTTCACATCAGCGGCGGCACCCGTGGGAGCGCGAGGTTTCGAACTCCGGGTGGTCGCCGATGACATGGAATATGCGACCCCTCGGGCGGCCGACCTCGTCGTCGTCCGGCGGGTGCGGCTGTCCGACGACGCCGTGTCCGCTCTTGCGCGCGAGCTGGATGCCCTGCTTGACGCGGTCATCGACCGCGCCGACCCTTCCGAGCCGATCAGGGCCGTTGCCGTCGCCTTATACACGCCCGAGAGTGGCTGAGGCTAATGGTCAAGGGCTCTTGACCATTCCAGGCTCGTGGCGTTAGGGTCGTGAGCACGGCGAACCCGTATCCGAGGAGCAGTCGTGGCGAACACCTCGCACGGGCCCCGCTCTGGCGAGGCACCAACGCAGCATCGAGGTCGGGTTGACCGTGTAGGCGTGTTGTCCGACGTCCACGGCAATGTGCCGGCCCTGGAGGCAGTCCTCGCGGAGGTCGACGGCTACGACGTGGACGTTCTCGTGTTCTGTGGCGACCTAAGCTGGGGGGCCGAGCCGGGCCGGACTGTGAACATTGTGCGCCGGCTCGGCCCGCGAGCGGTGTTTGTGCGGGGCAACGCCGACCGGGCCGTGGTGGAGTTAGCCAGAGGCCTTGGCGCACAGGAGCGGCCGCGCGAGGAATGGATGCTCGCACAGCACTCGGCTGCCTCGGTGCAGCTCCTTGCTGACTTCCCGCATAGCGCCGTTGTAGACGTCACATGGCCGGGACCGGTTCGCTTCTGTCATGGCTCGCCGCGAAGTGACACCGAGTTGGTCACTCCCGGCACTCCGGTCGAGCGACTCGCCGAACTTGCACGCCTCATTCCGGAGAAGACCCTGGTCACAGGGCATACGCACCTACAGTTCGACCGGACCGCGGCTGGGCTGCGCAGCATCAACGCAGGTAGCGTTGGACTTCCCTATCACGACGGCCCGCCCGGGATCGCCTACTGGGCAACCTTCGGCCCCGATGTCCATCTTAGACAGACAAACTATGATGTCAACGAGTCACTGCGCCGGAGTGTGGCTAGCGGCGACCCCGGTACAGATGCAATCACTGAGCTGCTCAGTTTCCCCCCAACTGTCGCAGAGGTTATCGAGCACGCGGCGGGCCTGGTGTTCTCCGATTGAGAAGGTGGGTCGACGCCAGTGACAACGCCGTCTCAGTGGGCAGGGCTGGAG
>JAHRHA010000073.1 GCA_020027875.1 Micromonosporaceae bacterium
ACCCTCATCCTCACCGCCGAAGACCTCGAACCACCCCCACCACCGGGCTACGTCAGCTCCCTCATCCCCGACGACGCCCTCATCGACGACGACCTCGACACCAACGACCTCAACGACGCCGACTTCACCCACGCCGAATGCCACACCGGATGAGCATGGAAGCAGATCTGTTCGGACGTCACCTGCATCACGCAGACGGACCCGCGGCAACCTCGAATTCAGCCACTGTCGATCCGGACAGACCCTGTGCTACCCGCCATCAGCTAAGGCCGAGCAACCGCCGGGCGTTGCCCGCATACACCTGCCGGAGCATGTCCGGCGGCAGGTCGATTGCGGCGATGTCCCACCGTCCCTGTGGAGGCACGGGACAGCCAGGCGCGTACGGGAAGCACTCGTCCTCAGTCTCGAGGAACCGCCAGTACGTATGGAACACTTCCCGGCTCGGTGGAAACGAGTCCGAGCCGAACAGCACCCGATCGGGGTGCTCGACAACCAGGCGGCGGGCCGCGCGTGGTTGCCGGCCAAGCTCACCGAGCCGACCGCCGATGTCGATGTGAAAGTTCGGGTACCTCGTCAGCATCCGGCCGACCCAGCCCAGGTCCTCTGCCGCGCAACCGACATGCGCGCCGATGAAAGTCGTTCCGGGAGTGGCGGCAACAACCGCCTCCAGTGCCTCCATGAGCCGGTCGAAGGTGGGGTACCCCGGCGCGCCGAACCACCAGCTCGGGTTGGCAACCAGTTCCTCGAGGCGCTCGTTGCGCGCGTCCAGCGGGGCGAAGAACGCCACCGGATCCGCGGTGTGGATCAGCACCGGCAGGCCCAACTCGCCGGCGGCACGGAACACGTCGGCCAGCCGAGAATCGTCGGGCAGCACCACCCGACCCTGCCCGTCGGTCACGGTCAGACCAAGATCTTTCCACACCTTGAGGCCACGGGCGCCTGCGGCGCGCGACCGCCGTAGGCTCGAGATCAATGCGCTGGTCGGGTCTGGATGGCGCAGAGCGGCCCAGTCGAGATGACAGAAGGTGATGAACCGTCCGGGGTGGCGCGCGTCGTAACGCTCGAGGTTCGCCGCCAGCTCGTCACCCCACCGCCCGTCCAGGTTGACCATGCTCGCGACTCCGACCTCGTCCATCAGGTCACAAAGGACGGACACGTCGGGTGCAAGCCAATGACCGTCGTCACTCAACCACCGGCCAAGATGGTTATGCACATCGATGGCTGGCACCAGCGGGCGGGCCACGAGGGTCTCGTGCCGGCGGACCGCGGGCACCGGGGCATAGTCGCGCAGCCGCAGGTCCGCGAGCTCTGCCATGTTGGTTGGCGGTGCGAGGTCCGCCGGGGGCGACGTCACCGAAGTCCGATCCGGGTGAGCCCGGCCGCGGCGTCAGGCCCAGGGCGTTCGATTGCGGCGAGGGCTTCCGCCAACGTGGGTTGGGCCGCGACGCCTCCGACGGCGCGGGTGGACAGGGATCCGCAGGCTGCCGCCAACCGCAGACTCGCCGATAGTCCTCGACCGCCCAGCCATCCGGCCAGGAAGCCCGCATCGAAGCTGTCCCCTGCCCCGACGGTGTCCACCGGCTCGACCGCTAACCCTGGTACTGTGACGGGTTCGCCGTCCGACCACGCGAGGGCGCCTCGGGCGCCGCGCTTGACCACGGGCAGACCTGACGTCATGGCAAGGTCGCGGCAGGCCGCGATGACGTCGCCGTCGGTCCGGCCGGCCAGGGCCAACGCCTCAGCCTCATTGGGCAACATCACGTCCGTCTGAGCGATGGCCGCCGCGACTCCGTCGTCCCACATCCCGGACGGGTCGTCGTTGGTGTCCAGGGACGTCGACGCTCCCCTGCTGCGAATGTCGGCTAACCACGTCGGGAGGCCGGCGGCGAGGCGAGGTTGCAGAAAGTAGGAGCTCACATGGACGTGCTGGGCAGCATGTACCAGCTCGGGATCGATATCCTCGATGCCAAGCAGCGGGAGGCAGCCGGTGGCGGTGAGGACGGCCCTATCTCCGCCATCGACGAGGATGACCGTCAGCGCGGTGGCCACCTCGGGGTCGATCACACATCGGGTGACATCGACACCCCGCCCGGTCAGGGTGTCGAGCACGAAGCGCCCCAGTTCATCGTCACCAACGCGACCGACGAACGCGGTCCGCAAGCCCAGCCGGGCAGCGCCACATGCGGTGATCGCCCCCGAACCCCCGAGCGTGATCGCCCCGGCGGTGACCAGCTGTTCGCGCTGCCCGAACGGGAGCTCCCGCGGCACCCCGGACAGCACGACGTCCGGGTTGGCGTCCCCGACGACGAGGAGATCGAACGCCGACGTCACGGCGCCACCGTCGTTCGTAGCGGCTCGGGTAGGAGCTCGCCATGAGCTAGCGTCAGCTCGTCGCACAGCGACCAGATGTCGTCCAGGGTGAGCGTCGCCGCGGTGTTCGGGTCCACCATCGCCGCCTGGCGTATCAAACGCGGGTTGCCGGTGACGGCCGCGGCCACGGTCAGCTCGCCCACACTGACGTAGGGACGGTTCACCGCCGCGCATTGGGGCGGGAGGTCACCGACCGGCTGCGGTGTCGCGCCAGATATGTCCACTGTGCACGGCACCTCCACGGCGAAGCCGTCCGGGAGGTTGGTGATAAGGCCGCGATTCGCGACGTTGGCCACGATGCGACGGCCGGTGCCGGTCTGCAAACTGTGGATGACCTGGGGCGCGTACTCGGTTGTCTCCCGCTCGATGTCGAGGTCCTCGCCGGCGAGCACGGCGCAGCGAACGGCCGCGTACTCGGCCAGGTTCTCCTCGCTGACCCGTAGGTAGTCTCCCACCGGGATGCGTAGGCGCTCGATCTCCGAGTCGTGCCGCAGGTACCACGGCACATACTCGGCGGAGTGTTCACTTGTCTCCGTGGGGTAGTAGCCGAGCCGGAGGTACATGTCGACGCGGACCCGGCGACGCAGCTGCGGATCCTCGGCGATCGCGTCGTCAAGTCGCGGGTAGAGGTCGATCCCGTCGCGCTCCCAGCGAAGTATCCAGGCCTGATGGTTGACTCCGGCACTGTGGTAGGTCACATCCTCGTACGGCACGTCGATCAGCTCGCACAGGTCTCGCACGGTCCAGTACACGGAGTGGCACAGCCCAAGCACCTTCAGCCTCGGCGCGACCGCGGCGAGGTAGCTGACGTTCATGGCCATCGGGTTCGTGTAGTTCAACAGCACCGCGTCAGGGCACAGCTGCTCCATGTCCGCGGCGATGTCAGCGAGCACCGGGAACGTGCGCAGCGCGCGGAAGATGCCGCCGACCCCGATGGTGTCGCCGATCGTCTGCCGTAGCCCGCGCCGTGCTGGCATCTCGAAGTCGCGCCGGGTCGCCGCATACATGCCCACCTGAATCGCATTGATCACATAGTCGGCGCCGTCGAGCGCGGCCCGGCGGTCCTGCGTGGCGGTGATCTGCGCCTTGGCGGAGAGTTGGTCGGCGATACGCCGGGCGATCGCCTCGGCCGTCTCCAGCCGCTCCGGGTCGATGTCGTGCAACACGATGCGGGAACCGGCCAATTCCGGGAAACCGAAGATATCGGCGAGCAACTCACGCGTGAACACCACACTGCCGGCACCGAGAAACACCACACTCGCCATGAAGCAGACCTCGATTCGCTAGGCCACGGCGGCTTGGGCATCCGCCAAGACGGTAAGGAAATGGGCAACTGTCTCCGTCATCGCGTCGCGAGCCGGCCGGACGTACTTCCTCGGGTCCACGACGCTCAGGTCCGCGCCGAGGATCTGGCGCACGGCGGAGGTGAAGGCCACGTTGAGCGCGGTCCCTATGTTGACCTTGGTGATGCCGTGGCAGACAGCGGTGCGTAGCTGAACGTCGGGAGCCCCGGACGACCCGTGCAACACCAACGGGACTGGCACAGCGTCTCGCAGCGCCGCGATGAGCTGGTGGTCAAGGGTCGCGTCCCGGTTGGCCATGGCGTGGGTGGAGCCTACCGCGACGGCGAGGGCATCTACGCCGGTGGCGGCCACATAGGACGCAGCCTGATCCGGATCAGTGCGGGCACCGGGGTCGTGCGGCGGCAGCGGCCGGTGGCCGTCCTTGCCTCCGACCACGCCGAGCTCGCTCTCCAACCATAGACCGTGGGCATGGGCGAATTCGGCCGCAGCCTTGGTCGCCGTGACGTTGTCTTCGTACGGCAGGGTCGATGCGTCGAACATGACCGAGCTGAAGCCGTGCTCCGGGGCCAGCCGTAGCAGCGTGACGGACTCGACGTGATCGAGATGCAGTCCGACGGCGACAGCGGCGTCGGCGGCAACAGCGCGGACCGCCGCCGCGACCGGTCCGACCCGCCCGCCGTGGAAACGCACGGCGTTCTCGCTGAGCTGGAGGATGACCGGCAGACCCGTCCGTTCCGCGCCGGCCACGATCGCCTCGGCATACTCGAGGGTGATCACGTTGAACGCGGCGATACCACGCCCGTTCGTACGCGCGGCCGCGACGAGGTCGCCCGTGGGTACAGTCGTCATCGGATCTCCTCAACTACCACATCCGGACGCAGCCGGCGCACGTGGTCCGGGTCGACCGCGCCCGCCACCGGCGACGCCACAGCGGCCGCCGAGCACGCGACCGCTTCGGCGAGGAGCTCCGGCCAGGGCAGCGACATCAGCCGGCCCGTGGCCAGAACCGCCACGCAGGCGTCACCGGCGCCGGTCGGATTGCCGGCCAGCGGTGCGGAGAGCGAGGCCCACCACTCACCATCCACGGTGGACGCTATGAGACCGGCGCTTCCTAGCGAGGCCACCACCGCCGTCGGACCGCCAGCGCGTAGGGCTCGGGCGGCGGCGCGCGCGTCGGCCACGCCGGCGACCGGAAGGCCCGTCGCGGCGGCCAGCTCAGCGGCATTGGGTTTGACCACGCTGGGGTCGGCAAGGAGCCCGGCGCGTAGCGCGGGTCCATCGGTGTCGAGCACCGTATCGACGCCGCTCTCTTGCGCGATCGAGATGAGCACGGCGTAGGCGTCGTCGGCAAGCCCTCGCGGAAGGCTGCCACAGAGGACAACCGTCGCCGCGCCCGTCAACGACTCACGGTAGTGAGCGAGAAACGACTCCCACTCCGCGGCCGACACGTCGGGCCCAGGTTCCCAGAATCCGGTGGCGCCAGCACCATCGGTGACCGCCACGGTGCGTCGGGACTCGGCGGCGATGGGGACGAAGCTGGTCGCGACACCGCCGGCGGCCAGTAGCGCGGCGATCTGCCCACCGGTGCCTCCGCCGAGCAGGCCAGTAGCGAGCACAGGCGCGTCCAGCGTGCTCAGCACACGCGCCACGTTGAGTCCCTTGCCGCCGGCCCGCACCGCGACGTCGCGCACGCGGTGGGTGGTGCCCGCGACGACGGGGGCGTCCACGGTGTACGTGACGTCCAATGCCGGGTTCAGCGTGACGGTGAGGATCATTGGGCTGAGCACTCCGGTCACCGCTTCAGGCCGCTAAAGGTCATCGATGCCACGAACCAGCGCTGGGCCAGCACGAAGCCGAGGATGAGTGGCATGGTGGCCATCACGTTCCCGGCCATCAGCAGCTCGAACTGGGTTCGCCGCGTCCCCTGGAATGTGGTGAGCCCGACCTGAAGGGTGTAGAACCGCTCGTCGCTGATGGCGATCAGCGGCCACACCAGGTCGTTCCACGATCCGAGCAATGTGAACACAGCCAGGGTCGCCAGAGCGGGCTTGGCGAGCGGGAGCACGATCCGCGCGAATGTGCCAAACGCGCCGCAGCCGTCCAGTTTGGCCGCCTCCTCCAGCTCCTTGGGCAGCGAGAGGAAGAACTGGCGCATCAGGAAGATACCGAAGGCCGAGGTCAGCCAGGGCACGAACGCGGCCGCGAGAGTGTTGACCAGGCCGAGGCGGCTGAACATGACAAAGGTGGGAATCATCAACAGCTGGATCGGCACCATCACCGTCGCCAGCAGGGTGAAGAACTCGACGGTACGGCCGGGGAACCTCAGTCGCGCGAAGCCATATCCCGCCAGCGAGCAGAGCACCAGATGGCCCACGATCGAAATGGCGGAGACGATGACAGTGTTTCCCAGCCACCTCAAGATGTGCGACTCCGCCAGCAGGCCCTGGTAGCCAGCGACACTGAGACTCGTCGGAATCAGCCTGGGCGGGAACCGGTTGATATCCGCGGCGGTCATGAACGAGGTGAGCACCATCTGAACCAGCGGCAGCACGAACAACAGCGCGAGCGGCATCAGCAGGAGATGCCACGGGCTGAACGGAAGCAGGCGACGCCGCGCCGCCGGGCGGTCCGGCAATGGTGGGCTGAGCGGGTCAGCGCCCCGCCGCAGGATTGCGGTCATCAGAACGCCTCCACCTTCGCGCGGCGCGAGTAAAGGATCATCGCGATGGTGAGCACCATCGTGAGCGCGAAGAGCCCGTACGCCACGGCGGATCCGTAGCCGTAGCGTTGGGTCTGGAACGCGAGCTCGTAGACGTAGTAGACGACGGTCTGGCTTGCGTTGAGCGGCCCCCCGCGGGTGGTCGTAAAGACCAGGTCGAACAGCTGAAGCGCGGTGATGGTCTGCCAGACGGCAATGAAGACCGTGACCGGTCGCAGCTCCGGCAGGGTCACGTGCCGGAATACCTGCAGCCGGTTGGCGCCGTCCACTGTGGCCGCCTCGATGAGGTCCTTCGGGATGTCCTGTAGTGCGGCAAGGTAGATCACCGCGGTGAAGCCGACCTCCCCCCAGAGCGCGATCACGCAGATCACCACGAGGACCTGCTTGGGGTCCTCCAGGAACAGCTGCGGCGGCAGACCGACCAGGCGAAGCAGTTCGTTCGCGCTGCCGAACTGCGGGTTGAACACGTAGCTGGCCAGGATGCCGGTGGCGGCGGCGGAGGCGACGAACGGCACGAAGATGCAGGTGCGATAGAAGGTGATGAGACGGATCTTCTGGCTCAACGCGATCGCGATCACGAGGCCGAGGACGATCGAGGAGGGCACGAAGAGGGCCGTGAGTACGAACGTGTGGCGCACCGAAGCCCAGAGCTCGGGGTCGTCCACCATCCGTTGGTAATTGCCCCAGCCGAGATCCCTGGGCGGCGCGATTCCATTCCATCGGGTTCGCGAGATGAGAAACGCCCAGACGGCCGGAAAGATCGACAGGCCGACCACAAGGAACGTGCCCGGCCCGGCGAACGCCCAGCCCGTCATCGCGTTGGCGGCGAGTCGGCGCCGGCGGGGCCAGCGTTGGTCGGGTCGCCCGCGCTCCGCCCCGCTGGGCGCCACCGGAGAACGGTGGCGCCTCGCGGGAGGGCCCGCGTCGGTGGTGGTTCGACCTATTTCGTTGGTGACCACGTCGACTACCTCCGAACCGCGGGGATGGGCGGGTCGCCCGGGCTACTGGTCTGCCAACGCCGCCTTCGACTTTTGGGCGGCCTCGTCGAGGGCCTCCTTGGTGCTGGCCGCGCCCTGAAGAACCTTGGAGATAGCCTCCCCGACGTAGCGGGACATCTCGACATAACCGCTCACCGTGGGTCGCGGCTGCTTGGCGTTGGCCAGGTTGTCGAAGAACTTCTGGGCCCCCGGCGCGTATTCGTCGACGTATGCGGCGAACTCCGGGGTGCCCTGCTCGGACGTGCGCAGCGGCAGGTTGCCGTTGGCGAGGTTCCACTTCGGGTCAATGTCCTTGCTGGTGAGCCAGCGGATGAAGTCTCGGGATGCGCCAGCACGGTTCGGGTCGTTGTGGTTGAAGAGCACCCACAGGTCCGGACCCGACACGGTCTCGTGGTTGCCGTCGAACCCCGGAAGATAGGTCACGCCGTACTCGACGTTCTGGTCCTTAAGGTCGAAGAGCTCCCACGGGCCAGAGATAATCATGGCGACGTTGCCGGCGTAGAACAGCGGGCCGTACTTCTCATCCGTCTGGTCCAAGTACATCGACTTGTCCTCGACGGCCAGCTGGCGCAGAAACTCCAGGGCAGCCACACCCGCCTCGGAGTTGAACGCCGGCGCGCCAGCCTCATCGAGGATCTTGCCGCCCTTCTGCCACAGCAGCGGCCAGAGATGCCAGGTGGTGTCCTCGCTGCCGGAGACCGAGTACGCCGTACCATAGATGTTCTTGGACGGGTTGGTGAGTTTCTTGGCCGCCGCCCGGAAGTCGTCCCAGGACCACTGGTCAGTCGGGTACGGCTGTCCCGCCGCGTCGAAGAGCTTCTTGTTGTAGATCAGACCAAGGTTGTCCACGAGCGCCGGCACTCCGATCACCTTTCCGTCGACGGTGGCGGTCGCACGCGCTGCGGCGGGGATCTCCTCCCACGCGGTGGCGGGGTCGGCGACGAACTTGTTCAGGTTCTGGGTCTTCCCGCTCTTGCCGAGCTCGCTCGCCCAACTGCCGAACGCATAGGAGATATCCGGATAGGTTCCGCTGGTGAAGCCCGCGGAGAGCTTGGTCAGGAGCTCGTCGGTGGTCGCTGCGCCCGAGGACACGTTCAGCGTGACGTTGGTATGCAGGGTCCGGTACTCCTTCGCGAGACTCTCCGCGATCGCCTGCGCCTCCGCGGACTGGCCGGTCCACCACGTGATCGTGACCGCCGCATTGGGGTCGTAGCCGTCGGCGTCGTCCTTGCCAGCGTCGGGACTCGGGGCCGAGCCCCCGGTGCAGCCGGCAACCGCGAGAGTCGCCGCGAACAGGCCGGCCGCGAGGATGCGGCTGGCGCGGGAACGTTGGATTCCGGGATCGTGTTTCATGCCGTACCTCTTTCACATGTGCGAGTGTCACAGGTGCGAGGGCCGGTTGCGACGGGCGCAACAGACGTTAGTCATCGAGTTCCGTCGGAACGTGTGCCGGCGGGGGCCAGCACGACGGACCTGGTCAGCAGGCGTGGGCTATCAGGGTCAAGGCCGCGGTGTGCGGCCAACCCGAGAGCGAGCCGGTGCACGAGTATCAGTTGGGCAAGCGGGTCAATATAGTGGTCGTTGTAGACAGTCGCCCCCGCATCCGCTGCTGATTGGGCGACGCCGTCCGGCGCCTGCCCGACGAACCAGACCAGGCTGCGCGGCCCGACCGCGGCGATGGGGCCGTGCCGGAAGTCCATCGCGGGGTACGACTCGGACCATGCCTGTGCCATCTCCCGGACCTTGAGTGCCGCCTCGTGGGCAAGGCCGACAGTCCAGTCCGTACCGAGGAATACATAGTGGTCGAAACTCGCCGGATCGACCGGGAGCGCCATCGCCACGGCAACTCGGCCGTCATGGATCAACTGAGGGTTGTGGTGTCCCAGGGCTGCCCGCGCGAGGGTCAGCACCGTCGTCGGGAACCGGGTCTGGACGACGCTGACCTCGTCGGCAAAGCCGAGCACGATCCGGTCGTCGGCGAGGTCATCCACGGCCTCGCCGGCGACAGCCGTGACCGCGACCCGGCGGGTGCCGGGCGGCAGGTCGCGTAGCGCACCGAGGATCTCGGTCGTGGCCCCCGATCTGGTGATCGCGATTACCCGGTCGTAGCGCCTGCCCACAGGCATCTCCGAAGCGAACGCGGCATCCGTTTCACCAACCCCGGCTCCTTCGCGCAGTCTGGCGAAAGACTGGGCGACGAACGCCGACGTGCCACAGCCGATCGCGAGAACCCGGTCGCCGGGTGCCGCGAGAATGTCGCGGAACTCTGCGACCCGAGATACCGCGGTCTGCCACATGTCGGGCTGGCTGAGGGTCTCGTCGGCAGTTGCACTCATGGTCGGGATTATGCTCGACTGTAAGCGAAAGGCAAGATCCGAGGCCAATACGAGCATTCAAGCCTGAGCGTTTGTACGACGAGCTCTCGCGTCCGCGCGAACGAGCTTTCGCTCACGCTCGTTCGCGCACACGATCCTTACCGCAACGACCGAAAGCGAGCCGCTATTCATGGCCAGGAGCACCCTTCGCCGTGCCGACCGCGTCTCGACCATCCTCGAGCGCCTGGCACATGACGGCTCGGTCGACGCGGGACGGCTGGCCGACGACTTCGACGTGTCGCCGGCCACGATTCGCCGGGACCTTCAGATGCTCGAGGACCAGAAGCTACTCTCGCGAACGCACGGCGGCGCCGTGGCGGCGGACGTGGCGTACGAGCTACCCGTGCTCTATCGAGGCGGCCAGCATCGGGAGCAGAAGCGTGCGATCGCCCGATGTACGGTTGCGCGACTGCCCCATGGACCGCTGACCGTCGGTTTCACCGGCGGCACGACCACGTACGAGGTCGCCCGCCTGCTCGCAGAGCGTTTCGACCTCACCGTGATTACCAATGCCCTCAATATCGCGGTCGAGCTCGCTCTGCGCCCTCGACTCAAATTGATCATGACGGGAGGGGTCAGCCGAACGCAGTCGTACGAGCTGGTGGGTCCGTTCGCCGACCGGCTGCTGGCCGGGTTGAACATCGGCGTGGCCGTGGTGGGCGTTGACGGGATCAGTGCCCGCGGCGGCCTCACCACTCACGACGAGATCGAGGCACACACCAACCACGCGATGATCCGTCGCGCCGACCGGGTGATCGTGGTTGCTGATGGATCCAAGGTCGGCCAGATCCTTCTGGCGCAGATCTGTCCGGTCACCGATGTGGCCGAGTTGATCACCGACTCATCCGCCGACCCTGCGGCGCTCGACGGGATACGTCGCGCCGGCACCGAGGTCATCATCGCCGATGCGTGACCGGGTTATCCGCTGACCATGACAGGGCCCGCCCGGGTATGCGAACATATGTTCATGTCCGGCGAGGGGACGATCCTGCACGCCGACCTCGACGCGTTCTACGCGTCGGTCGAGCAACGGGATGATCCCCGGTTGCGCGGGCGCCCCGTCATCGTTGGTTCAGGTGTCGTGCTCGCGGCCAGCTACGAGGCCAAGGCCTGCGGCGTTCAGACGGCGATGGGCGGACGGTCCGCTCGACGGCTGTGCCCGCAGGCGATCGTGGTAGAGCCTCGGATGTCGGCATACACCGCGGCGAGCAGGGCGGTGTTCGAAGTTTTCAAGCAGACGACGCCCATGGTCGAGGGCCTGTCGATCGACGAGGCCTTCCTCGATGTCGGTGGGCTGCGCCGCATCTCGGGCACACCCACCGAGATCGCGGTGCGACTGCGCAGCGATGTCCTTGAACGCGTCGGTCTTCCCATCACGGTCGGGGTGGCACGGACAAAGTTCCTCGCCAAGGTCGCGAGTGGCGTCGCCAAGCCCGACGGCCTGCTGGTGGTTCCGCCCGATGGTGAGCTGGCCTTCCTCCATCCGCTCCCGGTGGAGCGGCTGTGGGGGGTCGGGCCGGTGACCGCCAACAAGCTCCGCGGTCGGGGGATCGCGACCGTCGGCCACGTCGCCCAGCTCGGCGAGGCGGCCCTGGTCTCGATGCTCGGTCAGGCGTCGGGCCGGCACCTGCACGCCCTCGCCCACAATCACGATCCGCGGCGGGTGCAGGTAGGCCGACGTAGGGGCTCGATCGGGTCGCAGCGGGCATTGGGTCGCACGCCGACCTCCGCGAAGCATGCAAGCGGAGCATCGGGTAGGACACCCGACGACATCGACGCCGTGCTCGCCGGGCTGGTCGACCGCGTCACCAGAAGGATGCGGGCCGCTGGGCGGGTAGGTCGTACCGTCGTACTCCGGCTGCGCTTCGACGACTTCTCACGAGCGACCCGTTCGCACACACTGCCCTGGTCGACCGCACACACGCAGACGATCCTCGACGCCGCGCGTGGCCTGATGACGGCAGCGATGCCAATGATCGAACGTCAGGGCCTCACGCTCGTCGGCGTGGCGGTCGGCAACCTCGACAATGACGACCGGGGCGTCCAGCCCGAGTTGCCCTTTGACCGGTACAGCGGCGGCGATCTCGACTCAGCGCTCGACGCCGTACGGGACCGGTTCGGCTCGTCCGCCGTCACGCGCGCCGTGCTGCTCGGCCGCGACCAGGGTCTGTCGGTGCCGCTCCTCCCTGACTAGGGGTTGACTACGAGAGCCGCGGCGACAGACTTGCAGGCGTTCGCACCGGCTTGCAGACCTCTCCCGGTACGCAACATCACGGCCAGCGTCCACTCCGGATGCACCGCGAGGCAGTTGATGTGCCAGCCATCCTTGTAGAGCGTCCACCCATTCTTGATGGAGGTGTCCTGGGCCAAGGAGGGGGGCAGTCCGTCGACGATCCCCCAGCGGCCGCCCTGTACCTCGCCGCTGATCTGATCGGTGACCCCGCCGCGTACCTGCTTCATCGCCTCGAGAAGCCAGGAAGTCCATCGTGGACTGGAACCGCGACCATCCGCGAGGCACTGACCGTACGCGACCGCGTCCCGCGGCGTCATCTCCGTCCAGCTCCAGAGAGTTGGCTTGATTCTCACCTGGGTCAGTCCGCAGATGGAGATGAGCCGGTCGATAACCGCGTCCGAGCCGCCGATCTGGTAGTACTTCTCCGCCATGGGGTCGTGGCTGTCCACGATCATCACGTTCAGCTCTTTGAGAGTCTGGGTCGTGGGCTCCCGGCCCCCTTCGGCGAGGCGGCGGAGGTGGTCGGCCGCGATCCAGGGTTTGATCATCGACTCGACGGTGTTGGTCATCGTGGCCGAGTTCTTTGAACCCGCGACGACTCCGGTCTCCCTGTCCAGCAACGCCCACCCGAGGAGCCAGGCACCCCCCATGGCAATGCTGTTGGGATTACGGGGCGCCGCGAGGCCGGCCGCGGCAGGTTGCTCGGGCGGCGCGGTGGCCTCGTCCGTGGGCGCGGACAGCGTCGTGTCGGGCGTCTCTCTGGCGGGTTGAGTGATCCGCGCGACAACGTTATCTCGGGATGCGGCGATCAGGCTCGCGCCGAGCAGGCCCACAGCCGTGGCGGCGATGAGCCCGACAATCAGGAGTACGCGGGGTGGCATACCAGGACAATTCAGACGGGGTTACGAGGAGTTATTGTGTCGGCAACAAAGCTACCCGGCCACGATCGGAATTGGCTATACGGAGCGCCAACGCAACCATCACCCGATTAGCCGAGACCGATCGCGGGCGGGAGCCGGCACCCTGGCAGGCATGACGCAGCCACCCGTCATCTCCGGACGGCAGCCACCTTCTTTACCACCCGTGCCGCGGCCCGCACCGCCGGAGCCGCGCCGGTGCATCGCGGCGAGCCCGGCTATGGCAGGCATCTCGACCGCGACGGCGACGGCGTGGGCTGCGAGTGAGGAGGCACCCGATGACGGCAGAGGTCACACGGCCGTGTATCCGCCGTCGAGGACAAGCATCGTGCCCGTGACATAACGAGCGTCGTCGGACAGCAGATAGCGCACCGCGGCGACCAGCTCCTCCGGACGACCCAGGCGACCCATGGGAAACGCCGACAGGATCTGATCCGGTGGTATGTGCTGGTCGTTGAGAAACCGCCAGAACATGTCATCGGCGATGTCGATAGCAGCGAATGCCAAGGAGTTGACGCTGATATTGGAGGCCGCCACCTCGACGGCCGCCGCCTTCGACAAGGCGTTGACGGCACCCTTCGTCGCTGCATAAACGCCGTTGGCGGGCACAGCCGTGATGTCACTGGTTACCGACGACATGTTGACGATGGATCCGCCCCCGTTTGCGCGCATCGCTCGGATCTCGTGTTTGAGGCCATTCAGCACGCCCTTGATGTTGATCGCGCTCAGGCGGTCGAAGACGTCCGCGTCGGCGTCGGCGATCAGACCTGTCGTCTCGGTACCCGCGTTGTTGACGGCACAGTCCAGCCTGCCGTGCACTCGCACCGCCGACGTCACCACGTTATGCATGGCCGATTCATCAGCGACGTCTGCCTCGACGAATGTCATTTCCTCGCCGCGGGCTTTAACGGACGACGCGATCGCAAGACCACCCTCGACGTCGACGTCGCAACCCACGATCTTTGCCCCCTCCGCCGCGAAGGCGTCGGCCAGGACTCGACCGCACCCGTGTGCCACCCCGGTGATCAGGACGATCTTCCCCGCCAGCGTCGAGGTCATACCTTTCGATGTGTCGGCTCCTTCGCCCCTCAGCGGTCCGCTCACGGTCAAAACGTATACCGACCACGGGCGTCGCC
This sequence comes from Micromonosporaceae bacterium, assembly GCA_020027875.1. Taxonomy (GTDB): domain Bacteria; phylum Actinomycetota; class Actinomycetes; order Mycobacteriales; family Micromonosporaceae; genus JAXIPB01. The sequence continues at coordinate 14,053 of JAHRHA010000073.1, forward strand.
GGTGCGGATTCTCGGGTATCCAGTCCCCCCGCCCGTACCGCACGCCCGATGGTGCTGGTGTCATCCCCGTAGCGTGCCCAGGTAGCGTCCCGAATGGGCGTTGGGAGTCGGCGCCGCACCGCAAGGAGGTGCGATGAAGGGCGACAGGGTCGAGATTGTCGTGGACGCCGGCGGCGAGCCGCGGACGTACGAGGTGAGCGCGACGCGGGCCGGACGGCGGGTCGAGATAGCGATCGTACGCAACGTGGTGACGGTATCCGAGGTAACCCGTGGCGGGAGCGTTGTGCGTACCGCTCGGTTCATGGCCAACCGGGTGCTCGCCCTCGTCGAGCATCCGGCGCCGCGGGCCATGATGCCCGACGACCTGCATCCCAGCGGCAACGCCTGCGGGCGATCTGGAGCGGCGAACGCAATCTACGCCTCGATGGCGAGCACTATCGCCTCGCCGGGGCGATCTCCGGCCCCGTGCCGGCGCACCCGATCGGAATCTGGCTGGGCGTCTTCGGACCGCGAGCGCTGCGCCTGACCGCCCGGGAGGCCGACGGCTGGATCCCTTCGTACCGCGGCGACATGGGCCAGATCGTCGACATGACAAGGCGACTGGACGACGAGGCCGCAGCCGTGGGGCGGGACCCGGGCGAGATCCGACGGATCCTCAACGTCGGCGGCACCGTCACCGACGGCGCGTCGGACGGCTCCTTCCGTGGACCCGCTACACAATGGATCGACGAGATCACCGACCTCGCAGTCGGGTACGGGTTCGACACGTTCATCCTGTGGGCGGAGGCGCCGGGTCAGCTCACCCGCTTCGCGGAGGATATCGTGCCGGCGGTGCGGGAGCGCGTTTCCGCCGAGCGCGGGGCCAGCCCGCCGAGAAGGTAGGGATGGGTCGGGTGAGGCCGGCGCCCCTCCAACACGCGATCGAGAAAATGGCGGCGGCTCGGCTCCGGGTCGGGCCTGTGCACGAGCCGCTGGGCGTTGCGAGAGCTGCGGCGAAGCTCGGGCTGACCGGTCGCGAGCTTGAGGTCCTTGCATTGCTCGCCACAGGACGCAGTAACGCGGAGATCGGCAAGATCCTGGTGATCAGCCCCCGGACAGTCGGCGTGCACGTGTCGCAGATCCTGCACAAGCTCGGTGCCACCAGGAGGACCGAGGTGGCTTCACCCGGCTCGCTGGCGCCTGAACGGAGTCGTCCGCGGATCACAGTGACGACCCTTGGATCGGCACCGGCGCCACGCTGACCGTCAAGCCTGACCGGCCAGGGCGGCGCTTGTGGGCCACGCCCAGCGCAGGTGCTCCCCCGGCCGGGCTGGCGCCTCACGCGACGAGAACTTGATCGGACTCGTCGAAAACCAACGCCGCGGTGGTAGTGAGCATTGTCGAGTACTGGCGGCCGTGGTGGGCACAGAAGACCAGGACACCGCCGTCGAACACAGCTACCACGTACCCGCGCGCACCGCACCGGTCGCATCGGTCCGTTGATGATAGCCACGGACTGCTGGAAGCTGACGTCGAAGTCATCGCGATCATCTCCTCGTTGGGTGCCTTCCTTCGCCCAACACAATCGGGCCGACGCCGTCTCGACCACATCGGGGAAACACCCCTCAATCGCAGCCCTCATTGGGGGTCTCGTTAGGGGATGTCGACGGGGACGGCGCGGCGCGATCCCCACGTCGGCACTCTCTGAAGCCGCCACTCCGCTGCGCGATAGACGCAGGCGATCAACCCGGTGCGGTGAACCCGCTGGAAATCGCCATAGACGAACGCATACCGAGTCTTGGTCTGGTCCGGACTGGTCACTGAGACTGGTGGCCGGCGAGGCGACGCGCCAGCTGGGCCAGCTCGATCCGGTTGGACGTGCGGGTCTTGCGGAGCAGGTTGGAGATGTGCACGCTTACGGTCTTTTCGCTGATCACCATCTCGCCGGCGATCTGGCGATAGGTCCGCCCGGCAACAACGTGCGCAAGCACCTCGCGTTCGCGCGGGGTGAGACCGGGCAGGAGTGTGGCGGCCGCCGCCGCATGCCCCGTGGTATCGGCATCCAACGCGACTGCACCGCTGCGAGCCAGAGCTTCGACTTCCGCCCGCAGCGGCGCGGCCTGCAGATCGACGGCCAGCTCGTGTGCTCGTCTGAGCGCGGTCACGGCCGCGTCGCGGGTCGATCGGTTAGCCAGCAGGGTCTGGGCGGCCCGCCACTGGGTGTAGGCCTCATCCCACCGGAGTTCGGTCTGGACGCAGGCCTGTGCGGCGCGGATCCACGCCGGGCCTGCGGCCGGGTCGAGCTGGCCACGAAGTAGTTCGGCCTCGTAGATGGCCTGCATGGCTCGGACCTGCGCGGCGTACATCGGTCCGGGTCGTTCCTCCGCTACCACGGCGGGGAAGCGGCGCTGCAGGTCGAGCAGGCGTGCCACGGCCGGGGCTGCGTCGTCACCGCGGTCCCGGCAGGCCTGCACCTCGTCGGCGGCGGCTCTGGCCGCTAGCGGGATTAGCCGTTCGACGAGGAGGGGGGGTATCCCCTCCGCCTCCACACCGGCCAGGGCGACCGCGATCGCAATCTCGGTGTCGCCGACGGCCACCGCCAGCTCGGCCCGTACGGCGGCGAATTCGAAACCCTGATGGCGGGGCAGCTCGGCGAACAGCTCCTCGGCGCGGTCGAGGTGGGCCTGCGCCTCGGTCCATCGGCCTTGCCAGCACGCCAACAGCGCCGAGGTAAGCCGAGCGTCCGTATCCGGCGCCGGCCCGGGTGTCGAGCCGAGCACGATCCGCAGCCGGTCGACGCAGGCGCGCCACTCCCCAAGCAGGAGCAGCCCAGCCGCCTCCGTCGCGGAGAGCCTCGCGATGTATATGTGCGGCGCACCCAACGAGGTCAGCTGCTCTCGGCCGCGCCGAAGGTATTCAATCACGGGCCGGCTGGCCGGTCCGTCCATGTTGTTGCACGCCCACATCACGGCGGCGGTAAATAAGAAATAGTCGGGCACCATCGCGGCCGCGGCCTGTGCCCGCTCCGCGTCGGCCAGACCGCCACCCTCGCCGGCGCGGGTCCCGGCCATGACCCGCACAATCAGCCCGTATGCCAGCGCCTTGGGCGACCCACAGGCGGTCGCAAGGTTGATCGCCTCGTGCGCCCGCGCCCTACCGGATGGCCTGGCACGCCACATCTCGGCGTGAGCGAGTTGGGCCACCGCCAATGCGTGTTCGGTGCTGCCCGGATGACCGGCCGACACCCGGACCGCCTCCGTCGCGTCGGCGAGTGAGGCGAAATCCCGACCCGTCTCGTTCCGCAGCTGTATGCGCCTCACAAGGAGGTCGGTGGCGAGCAGCGGCTGCTGGTCCCGGTCCACCAGGGCCAGCATGCCCTCGATCGTTGCCAGTTCTTCGGAAAACTCGCCGGCTCGCTCCGCCCCGGCACGAATGCGTTGCAGCAGGTCGAACCGGGTGACGCCGGCGTCGGGCAGCTCGGTCTGCAGGTCCAAGGCTCGTCGTAGCAGCCGCAGCATCTCCTTCGCGCCGCCCGCCCCCTCGGCCGCCTCGGCGCCAACAAGCGCCCACCGGTAGGCCTGCTGCCGGTGCCCCGCCTGGTAGTGATGGTCGGAGAGGGCCACCGCCCGGTCGACGTCCACGTCCTCGGCCGAGCCCGGGTCCAACGATGCGGCGAACGCCGCGTGACGGGACCTCCGCTCGTCCGGCAGAAGCCCCTCCTCGAGCACCTCGGCCAGCAGCGGGTGCGTGAACCAATACCGGCCATCCGTGCCGACGTCGAGCACGCCGCCGTCTACCGCCTCCCGGAGCAACGGCACGATCTGTCCGGCGACGCCGGTGACCCGAGCGACCACGTCGAGCTGGCCCGCCCGCTGCGGTCGCCCCGCCACCGCCAGCAGTCGGGTCAGTTCCCGCGCCGGCGGCGATAGCCCGTGCCAAGCCTGCGAAACAGCCTCCCGCAACGCCGTTGGCAGACCCGCGGGCAATGACGTCGCATCCGGCGGCAGCCCGCGAGCGAGCAGCGTGGTCAGGTAGGCGTTGCCGCGCGTACGGGCGAACACCGCGTCCACCAGAGCCTGATGCGGCGGACCCCCGAGCACTCCGGCCAGCTGTGCCGCCGTCGCCACCCGATCCAGCCGTCCCAGCCGAAACTCGTCCACGCCCGGCAGCCGGCGCACATGGGCGAGCCATCGACGTAACGGATCCCCCTCGCGCACCTCGGCCGCGCGGAGCGTGGCCACGACCGCCACTCGCCGACCCGTCGGCCCGGCCAGCGCGTACATCAGCACGTCCAGTGAGCTCTGGTCCGCCCAGTGCAGATCGTCCACGACGAGCATCACAGGGCGCCGCCTGCAGGCCCCATCGAGCCAGGCGTCGAACTCCAGGGGCCCGTCCCCCACCGACCGCCCGTCGGAGCCGCGCAGCGCATTAGGGACGGCGACGCCGCGACCCGCCGCCCATTCCCGCAGCCCGGACAGTAGAGGGTAGAACGGCACCGCGTAGGAGGTCAACGGCAAGCAGGATGCCCAGACAACGTCCGCGAAGTCGGCGACCTGCGAGCACGCCGCACCTACCAACGCCGTCTTGCCGACCCCGGCCTCACCGGAGACCAACAGCGTCGCCGCGTGCTCGGCGGCGACGCTCCGGACCATCTCGACCACGCGCTCTACCTCGCCGGCGCGCCCGACCAAGGCCGGGCGGACGATCGGCGGCCCGTATCCCACGTCGGTCAGTCTGCCACCGGAACCCACGCCTTGTCCCACGCCGCGAACCCCAATCTGAGGGCTTTGGGGCCGGTCCTAAGGAGACAAGCCCGATGCATCTGAGGATGCGGACCGGGGACCCTCACCTGTGCGGGCAAACCTGCCCGTACCTCGTGGCGCACTCAACGATGAGGAGAAGGACATGAGACGCAGCGGATGGCGCACCGCGTTGATCGGTGTGCTGGCGGCGGCACTATTGGGCATAGCGGTGCCGCGGGCGTACGCGCATGATTCGCCGGCCCGGGGGCCGGCCGATCCCGTGCTGGACTGGAATGCATTTGGGGCGCAGGCGATCGTAGCCGGCCGCCCGCCGAGCAGCTCGTCTGTGTTGCTCGGCATCCTGCACGTGGCGATCTACGACACCGCCGTGGCACTGGGCCTGGACGCCGAGCCGTACCTGCGGAGCGATCGGGCGCCGCGACACACGTCCGGCCCGGCCGCGATCGCCACCTCCGCGTACCAGGTGCTGGTGGCTCGGGTTCCGGCCCAGAAGCCGTTCCTCGACGCCGCGTACGAGCAATACCTGGCCGGCTTGCCCGACGGCAAGGCGAAGCAGAACGGCCTGCACCTGGGGGCCCGCGTGGCCGCGCGGGTGCTGGCCTGGCGGTCCGGCGACGGGCTCGACGTGTCGGTGCCGTACATGCAGACGCCAGTCGGCCCGGGCGTGTGGGAGCCGACCGCACCCACGCCGCCTGTCGATATCGTGCTCACCCAGGTCCGGCCGCTTGCGCTGCACGCGATCGACCAGCTCCGCCCCGCCGGCCCGGACGCGCTGACAAGCGCCCGGTACGGCCAGGACTTCGCCGAGGTCAAGCGGTTGGGCCGGATCGACAGCCCGGACCGCACCGCGGAGCAGACCCAAACCGTACGGTTCTGGGCCGACCACGGCGCCGCGCAGTGGAACCGGGCCGTGCGCCGGATCGTGACCGAGCAAGGGCTCGACCTTGGTGAGGCGGCGCGGCTGTTCGCCATGGTGCACGTATCGGCCGGCGACGCCGGCATCGCGTGCATGGACGCGAAGTACCACTATCGGTTCTGGCGACCGGTCCACGCGATCACGCGAGCGGACACCGACGGCAACCCTGCCACCGAAGCCGATCTGACCTGGCAGTCGTTGCTCAACGTCAACCACCCGGAGTACCCGTCCGGGCACGGCTGCCAAACCGGAGCGGTCACCACCGCGTTGCGCGCGTACTTCGGGCGCGATCGGTTCCAGTACACGGTGGACAGCACCGTGACCGGCACGACCCGGTCGTACAGTTCCTTCAGCGCCGCCCTCGACGAGGTCCTCGAGGCGCGCATCTGGGCCGGCCTGCACTTCCGCAATTCCATGAACGACGGTGCACAGATTGGACGGCGAGCCGCCCGTTGGGCGGTCAACCACCACTTCGACGCCTAACTAACCGCGCGCCGGTGCCGCAACGCATGAGCGACAGACCATCCGGGGCTTGGTTCTCGATGTCAGAACCAAGCCCCGCTACCTGCGATTCCGTCGACCGCCTCGGACACCCGTACGCCCAATGCCTGACGCAGGTCGTCTGATCTCCACCGGCCGGCCGAGGAAGGCCCAGCCTTACCCGAGGCTCGTTGTAGCCTTACCGTCCCCTCACATTCGTCTGCCACGATGGGCGGCGCGCAAGGCCTCCGTCGGTGGCCGCGTCTGGCGTGGAAAGTCCCGTGCCTGATCGCCGTCCTGCTCATCACTGTGGCCGGATGTCGGCGCGACGACGCCGCGCCGGGCGATCCATTTCCGCGTGGCACATCCACGCATGCGATCGACGCTGGCGGGCTTAGCCGCGGGTTCCGACTCTACATTCCGCTGGCGCTGACGCTGGCGAGCCCGCTGCCGCTGGTCGTCATGCTCCATGGTGGATTCGGCAGTGCGGACGAGGCCGAGCAGACCTACCTGTGGAACGGCGAGGCCGACCGTTACGGGTTCGTCGTGGCCTACCCCGACGGGTTGAACCACGCGTGGTCGGTCGGCGACGGCTGCTGTGGCGAACCCGGCCGTCGCGGCACGGATGACGTCGCGTTTTATCACCGCCGTCGTGACGAGTGTCAGCGGTGGGTTGCCGATCGACCCAGAACGCGTCTATGCCACGGGCATCTCCAACGGCGCCATGATGTCCTATCGGCTCGCCTGCGAGTCAACAACCTTCGCCGCGATCGCTCCAGTGGCCGGCACGCTGCTAGGGACCTGCCGCGACCAGAAAGAGACGTCGGTGCTAAACATCCACGGGCTGGCCGACAACAGCGTGCCGTTCGACGGCAGCCCGGGAAATGGGCCAGCAAAGGTCGACGGCCTCGATATTCCCTCCGCGGTGGGCATCTGGCAGGCCGTCAACCAATGCGCCCCAGCCTCGGTGGAGACAGTCGGGGTCGTGACGACCTTACGCGCGACCTGTGCCGAAGGACGGGCGGTCGTACTCATCACGATCGCCGGCGCGGGTCACCAGTGGCCAGGTGGGCCCGACCGGACGCGAGTGCAGCGCGCGGTCGGCCTCGACCCGCCGTCCCATGCACTCGACGCCACCGACTCGATCTGGCAATTCTTCGCCGCGCATCCCCGCCCGTAGCCACGGGCCTTGCCGCCTGGCGTACATTGCTGGTGGCATGGAGCTACTTCGAGGCGTCGCGCTGGTCGCGGCCACGATAACTACGGGGCTGATGGCTGGCGTCTTCGGCCTCTACACGCACACGATCATGCCGGGGCTGCGTCGCACGGACGACCGGACATTCGTCGCCGCGTTTCAGTCCATCGACAAGGCGATCATCAATCCGTGGTTCCTGGTGAGCTACCTTGGCGCCCTGCTGTTCACCGGCTTGGCCGCGGCCCTCCACCTCGGCTCCGACACGCGATCGGCGCTGCCCTGGATCGCGGCCGCGTTCGTCCTGTACCTCGCTGCATTCGTCATCACCTTCGCCGTGAACGTGCCGCTCAACGACTCCATCAAGGCGGCCGGGCACCCGGACGGCATCGGTGATCTCACCTCGGTGCGAAAGCGGTTCAACGAAGCCAGGTGGGCTGCCTGGAACCTCGTCCGCACGTTGACGTCCACGGCGGCGTTCGTGTGCCTCACCTGGGCGCTCGTCGCGTACGGCGGTCGTAACTAAGACCGCTTGTTCACACCATCATCGACGGAGATTCAGATTTCGTCTTGAACCCGAAGATAAGGGCCGCGTTCGAGTGGTACGGCTCACTCGTCTAACGCGCCTCCGCGCCAAAGGTCCGGAACTGGATGTCGTGATCGTCCGCATCGGCTGCGGCGAACTGCAACAAGCGCTCGCCTTCCGCAGCCACTTCGGCGCGGTCTACTGTGGATAGCGAGCCGGTGAGGTCGACCGAGAGGATCGCGGTGCGAAGGTCTCGCGTGATCCGCCAGAACCCACATAGGAAGCCGTCTACGGTGACGGGCGCTTCAACGACCACGTGCCTGCGCTGTTCCTCGGTCATCATACGGCGGCGGTCATCGAAGGCAATCACTACGTTGTCCAGCTCGGGCAGGAACCGCGTTGGCGCGGGAGCATCGGGATCGGGTAGTGGCGCGTCGGCGATATCGAACAGCTCGGCGCCATCCTCGTTGCGGAAGACCCGCAGCTTCGGGCGGAGCCGCTCGACCACCTCGCGCATCCGGGTCATTCCGCACCACGCCTGCATGTCCTTGACGGTCGCGGGACCGAAACCCGCGAGGTAACGCTGGATCATCTTCTCCGGCGAGGCCCGCTTGGCCAACGGCCGGCCGAGCCAGCTCTCAGCCAGCGTGAAGGGGGTGGGTCCCCGCTGTCCCCAGGTGCCGTGGGGCGGCGGGTGCACCATCGCCAGCAGTCCCTGTGCCGACCACGCCAACCCCATGCTGTCACGATCAGGCCAACGCTCGGCGAGCGCCTTCGCCAGCTGCCGTCTAGTGAGAGATTCGTTGGCCAGCAGCAGCCCCCGCACAGCTGCGGTGAGCTCGGCGAGATCGATCTCCGAGGTAACCTTGCCGAACGACGCCTTCTGCCACCGGTCCAGCATCGGCTGCAGCGTCGGCCGCAGCCAGAGATAGTCCTCGGTGGAGACAATGTGTTGAGTCCCGCGGTACAACGTCGAGCGCACGACTTTGCGCTCGTACAGCAGCCGCGTCAGGTCGTCCTTGTCGAAGACCGCTGTGCGGGTCCACAGCCCGAGGTAGGGCAGGTGCGGATCCTGGGCCTGCACGCCGACTAGACGTTCGATGACCTTGAGCGGGGCGAGGTTCGTCCGCCGCAGCAGCAGCTGCCTCTCCAGAGTGGACCGGTTGAGGGCGCGCGCCGTGAGGACGGCCATGTCCGCTCTCCCCGAATGCTCGCCCACCGCTGCCTGGTCGCACACGTCACCGACAGGCTACGCGACCTCCCGCCGGCGTAGCCGGATCAACCCGACAATCATCGGCGTCAGCACCCACAATGCCACCGACGCGCCCAGTCGTGCCCAGCTCCGCCCGGTCATCTCGTTCTCCAGGAGCAGTCCCGCGGTGACCGACAGGTCGAGCCACTCCGACGTGGTACGCAGGGCGGAGATGAGGCTGCCGAGGATGCTCCAGGCGGTGGGCAGCACGAAGTAGAGCACGATGGCCAGCGACGGGCTCATCAGGAGCATGCCGAACGCGAGCCCGAGGAGCACGTAGAGCACCTGGTAGAGCGCGACCCTGCCGAGGTAAAAGGCGGGAATGTGCCAGGAGCCGTCCCCGCCGGCGAACAGGTTCGCGACTGCGGCGGCGGCGATGCAGGCAGAGATTGAGAGCAGCGCCAGCACGAGCGCCGCCAACAGCTTCGCGACGGCCGTGCGCGACCGCCGCGGTACGAGTGCGAAGGTGGTCAACGCGGTGCGCTGTGACCATTCGCTGGTTACCGACAGGATGCCCAGCACGGGCAGCAGGATCGCGCCCGGCAGGACGGTGGGTGCGAGGAGACCTGCGAAGGTCAGGTCCGTGGCATCGCCAGCGATCGCCACGATCACCACCACCGCGACGGCGAGGAGGCCCACGATGGCTAGCAGCCAGGCGCCGGCGCGCGTGTCGGCCACCTTGCGCAGTTCCACCACGGTCAGCTTCCACAGTGGAGTGTTTCGAACGCCGGCGGATCCTCGCGGCGGTTGGACGTCGGTGTGCTGGGCGTTGGCGTGCTGGGCGTTGGTATGCTGGGCGTGGTCTGTGGCGGTCACGGGGCGGTCCCCTCTACGGTGTTAGCGGTCAGCGCCAGAAAGATGTCTTCCAGTCCGCGGTTCTCCGCGGGGCGAAGCTCGAGCAGGACGGCGCCCGCGGCCGCGGCGGCCCGACCGACGGTCTCCGCGTCGGCGTCGACCAGGAACGCGCCGTGGGCGCTGGGTGTGACCGCCAGCCGTGCTGCGGCCAACGCCCGCTGCAGCGCCGCCGGGTCGCCCCCTCTGACGAACATGCCGGTATCGGCCAGCAGCTCGCCCTTTGTGCCGTGCGCGACAATCCGGCCGTTGCGGATGACCACCAGCCGGTCGGCCACCGCCTCCACCTCGCGCAGAAGGTGGGAGGAGAGCAGCACGGTGCCGCCACGGTCGGCGAAGTCGCGCAGCAGTCCGCGCACCAGAAGATGCCCTCGGGGTCCAGGCCGTTGGCGGGCTCGTCGAGGATGAGCACGCTCGGGTCACCGAGCAGCGCGTGAGCCAGGCCAAGCCGCTGCCGCATGCCAAGCGAGTAGGTGCCGACGCGCTTGCCGGCGGCGGACCGCGGCAGGTCTACGAGTTCGAGCAGCGCGTCGACCCGGCGCCGCGGCACCTCGAGGATCTGCGTGGCCAGGGTGAGAGTCTCCCGACCGGTACGCCCGGAGTGCAGCGCCGAAGCGTCCAGTAGGATCCCGACGTGGCGCCCCGGGTTGGGCAGCTCGCGGTACCTCACCTCGTTCACCGTGGCCGAGCCGCCGGACGGTGGGGTGAGACCACAGATCATCCGCATCGTGGTGGATTTGCCGGCGCCGTTCGGACCGAGGAAACCGGTCACGGTGCCAGGTGCGCACGCGAATGAGACGCCGTCAACGGCGAGCTGCGCCCCGAACCGCTTGCTCAGATGGTCAACCTTGATCATGCGGTCCAGCGTCGCGTACCGCGATGGTGGCCCGCATCGACCGGAGGGCGACGTCTCGCTAACCAAGGTCGACGCCGCCGTAGACCAAGGTCGGTATCCGGCGCCAAGCCCCGCCCGTAGGCTTGAACCACCATGAGCAGCACCACGGCCTCGACACCGGGGGCGCCCGCCGCGCCGTACCGTACCTGGCTGCTGCCGGCCATCCTGGTCGCCGACCCAAACACGGACGTGCAAGACGGACCGGCATGGCGGTCCGTCCGCGACTGGATCGTCGACTCGATCGGCTTCGTGCTGGCCATCGGCATCGGCCTCCTCGTCTTTGGGCTGGACACGCCCGGCAGGCCGGTCTCCGACGCGGAGTTCCTCATCGACGCAGCCCTCGCCGTACCGGCCTGCATAGCCCTCTGGTGGCGCAGGCGGTTCCCGGTAATCCTGGCGCTGGCGGCGGCCCCGATCGGTCTGTTCTCCTTACTGTCCGCGGGGATGGCGGCGGTCGCGTTGTTCACCGTGGCGGTGCACCGCCGCTTCGTGGTGGTGGTGGCTGTCGCCGCCGTGCATCTGCTCTGGTACCTGCCCTACCCCGTGCTCCACACCGACCCGGAGTTGACCTACTGGCAGTCCGTCGTGTGGGGCGTGTTGTTCATGGCGGCGATCGTGGCCTGGGGTATGTTCGTCCGCGCCCGGCGCCAGCTCGTGCTGTCGCTACGCGACCGCGCCCATCGTGCCGAGACCGAGCAGGCGCTGCGCGTCGCGCAGGCCCGGCACTTCGAACGCACCCGAATCGCGCGGGAGATGCACGACGTGCTCGCCCACCGTATCTCGCTGTTGAGCCTGCACGCCGGCGCACTCGAGTTCCGCCCGGACGCCCCTGCCGAGGAGGTTGCCCGCGCCGCCGCGGTCATCCGCGAGAGCGCACATCAGGCTCTGCAGGACCTCCGCGCGGTGATCGGCATCCTGCGCGAGGAATCGGCCGCGGCTCATCCGGAGCGTCCACAGCCGACGCTCACCGATGTGCCGGCGCTCATCGACGAGTCGCGGCTCGCCGGCACACACGTGAACAGCGACATTCGGGTGGCCGAGCCGGAGGTTGCACCCGAGAGTGTGGGGCGAACGGCGTACCGGGTGGTGCAGGAAGGGCTCACAAACGCCCGCAAGCACGCGCCTGGGACCACAGTGGACGTATGCGTGGACGGCACGCCCAGCCAAGGTATCACCATCTAGGTGCGAAACCGCCCACCTCTGGGTCACCGCGACCAGTCGGAGATTCCCGGTACCGGCACTGGACTCGTGGGGCTCGCCGAGCGGGTGGACTTATCCGGCGGGCGCATCGAGCACGGCCTGATCCCCTCGGGCGACTTCCGACTCTGGGTGTGGCTACCATGGCCAGCGTGATCCGCCTGCTGATCGTGGACGACGACCCATTGGTCCGCGCCGGTCTGTCCATGATGCTGGCCGGAACCGAGGACATCCGCATCGTGGGCGAGGCCGCCGACGGTACCGAGGTCGAGGCGGCCGTTGCGGCGCACTCTCCCGACGTGGTGCTGATGGACATTCGGATGCCCACGATGGATGGTCTGGCCGCGACCGAGATGCTGCGCCGACGGCGGGACCCGCCGGAGATCGTCGTACTGACCACGTTCGACGCTGACGAGCAGGTGCTGCGGGCGCTACGTGCGGGCGCGAGCGGGTTCCTGCTCAAGGACACTCCACCGGCCGAGCTCGTCCGGGCGCTGCGCCGCGTCGCCGCTGGCGAGACGATCCTCTCGCCGACCGTGACCCGGCAGCTCATCAACCACGTGGCGGACGGCGGCGGCGAGGCCCGCGGACGGCGGGCCAACGAACTGCTCGGCCGGTTGAGCGAGCGCGAGCGGCAGGTCGCTATCGCGGTGGGGCAGGGAAAATCGAACGCGGAGATCGGTGCGGAACTGTTCATGAGCGTGGCAACGGTGAAGGCACACGTCTCGCGGCTGCTGAGTAAGCTCGAGCTGAACAACCGGGTGCAAGTCGCCCTGCTGGCGCACGACGCGGGCCTCACCTGACATAACGGCACGCCCTGAGCCGTGGGTATTGTCGAGAATTCGTCGCCTCCTCCGACCTACCTACGAGAGGCGCCCACGGGGCGCCGGAACCACTCGTGCGCAGCCGCGAAGGAGATCCCATGCACGACACCACACGGAGAGTTGGCCGCCCTACGAGACTCTCGATCCCGAAGCTAGGCGCCGCGTTCGATGGTCGGGTGATCGCGCCCGGCGACGCCGTCTACGACCAGGCCAGGGCCGTGTTCTACGGCGGGTGGGATCGCCGGCCGGCTGTCATCATCCGGCCGACCGACGCCACCGAGGTCACCCGCGTGGTCTCGCTGGCCCGCGAAACGGGACTGGAGCTGGCGGTCCGCAGCGGCGGGCACAGCAACGCCGGCCACAGCACCACTGACGGGGGTATCGTCCTCGATCTCTCCGAGATGAAGGCCTTGGAGATTGACGCCGAACACCGCACTGCGTGGGCCCAGACTGGGCTGACCGCTGGCGAGTACACGACCGCGGCCGGCGAGTACGGGTTGGCCACCGGCTTCGGGGACACCGGATCGGTCGGGATCGGCGGCCTTACCCTGGGCGGCGGAGTCGGCTATCTGGTACGGAAACACGGCCTGACCATCGATGACCTACTCGCCGCCGAGGTCGTGACCGCGGACGGCCAAATCCTGCATGTCGACGCCGAGACGCACCCGGACCTGTTCTGGGCGATCCGGGGTGGCGGCGGCAACTTTGGGGTGGCCACCCGCCTGCAGTTCCGCCTACACCCGATGGAGACTGTGGTCGGAGGGATGCTGCTGCTGCCCGCGACTGCCGAGGTGATTGCCGGGTTCATCGCGGCGGCCGAGGCCGCTCCCGAAGAGCTATCGGCGATCGCAAACGTTATGCCCGCCCCACCTATGCCCTTTGTGCCCGCCGAACGCCATGGCCAGCTGGTGATCATGGCGATGCTGATGTACGCGGGACAAACCGATGCCGGCGAACGCGCGGTCGACCGGTTCCGGTCCCTAGCAGAACCCGTGGCTGACCAGGTCCAGCCAATGCCGTACGCGCAGATGTATCCACCCGAGGACGAGAGCTACCACCCGACCGCCGTCGGCCACACCATGTTCATCGACACCGTCGACGGCAACGTGGCGGACACGATAATGACGTACCTGCAGGCCTCGGATGCGAGCATGCGAGTGGCCCAGCTGCGGCCGCTCGGCGGTGCGATGGCCCGCGTGCCAGCAGTCGCGACTGCGTTCGCGCACCGGCAAAGCCGCATCATGGTCAACGTGGCCGCCTTCTACGACGGCCCCGCCGATCAGGCGCTGCGCCAAGCCTGGGTCACCCAGTTCGCCGCCGCGCTGCAGCAAAACGACCGGGGTGCGTACGTCAATTTCCTCAGCGACGAGGGTCCGGACCGGGTCCGGCAGGCCTACCCTGTCGCCACCTGGGAGCGACTGGTGGCCGTCAAACGCCGCTACGATCCCACCAATCTGTTCCGGCGCAACCAGAATATCCCGCCCGAGACCGACTGAGCCGTGCCGTGAGCATGAGCATCGGTCCGATCGAAGCGGCGCGTCATCTCGCGGATACGCCCCGACATTAGTCATGATGCAGGCATGATCGGCCGGCTAGAGGAGACCGTGCTCGACCGCCCTGATCCCCGAGCGCTCGCGGCGTTCCACGCGGAGATCCTGGGCATGCGAGTCAATGAAGATAGCGAGGACTGGGTGGTCATCGGCATCGAGTCTGGCGTGCGTCAACTCGCGTTCCAGCGCGCGTCGAGGTGGGTACCCCCACGCTAGCCGGACCCCGAGCACCCGCAGCAGCTGCATCTCGACATCCGCGTTGTCGACGTCGACGCGTCGTGACATCAGCTCCCCAGGCCCGATGACCACGGTACGAGTGTGACGACAGTTACCTCGCCGGCACATGCCCGTCAAGGCTCCGAGCCGTCCTCACCTGCCGCGAAGCGCTCGCACCTATCGGTTGAGGGCTGTGCCACCGCGGCGCGATCCGCGCTCGTGTTTCGCCGGCGAGAGTGTGCGGGACCCAAATATGTCGGTGGCTGCCGTTAACGTCGCCGCCATGCCGTCGCATCTGCATGAGGTGTTGGTCGAGATGTTTCGGGACCGGCCGGTGTTGGCCGCGGAGCTGCTGGCCGGTCCGCTGGGCGTTGCCGTTCCCACCTTCCAACGGGCGTCGCTGTCCTCGGGTGAGCTGACCGACGTC
>JAHRHA010000166.1 GCA_020027875.1 Micromonosporaceae bacterium
GATGTGCGGGTCGAGGCCGCTGGCGCTCGCGGTGACCGCGTCAGCCGGCACGGCCGGCTTGTCTGGCGCGTTACCCCGGATGGGGACCGCCACGGCACCCTCGGCGACATAGTCCACGTCGGGCTCTGCGTTCTCCACCCGGACGCCCTGATACGTGGAAAGGAATGGGGTGGCCGGAGCCGGCTGGTTGACGCTGACCACCCGGGTGACCTCACCCGAGAGACCCCCGCTGTAGAAGACGCCCAGCACTGCCCCCACACCGTCGTCCGTGCAGTACGGGCGCGCCCCGCTGACACCCTCGAGCTCACCGACGGCCTTACTCCGCGCGCAGACCTGGGTCAGCAGGCTCTGGGTCGAGTCGTCGGGGTTCGCGGCGTTGGTGTCGACGATGCTCTCCGGGCCGAGGTTGCTGGCCGCGGTGGAGGTCGGGTCGTACCCGTCGCCGGCCGCGGACGGGCGACTCTGGAAGTACTGCGGCAGAGCGTTCCCGTCGGCATCAGTGAAGCTCTGCCCGATCAGGCGGCTGCCGACGGTCTGACCCGCCGCGTTCTCGACGAGCGAGCCGTTCGCCTTACCCCGCAGACCCGGCAGCTGTGCCACGCCGAACATGACGAGCGGGTACGCCAAGCCGACCAGCACGGTGAAGACCAGCAGCGCGCGAAGCGCGGCGAGGTGTTGAGTGATCCAAACAGGTAAACGCATCACGAGATCCCCGGTATGAACTGGATGAGAAGGTCAATGAGCTTGATGCCGACGAACGGGGCGATGATGCCCCCGACGCCGTAGAGCAGTAGGTTGCGGCTCAATAGCTTCGAGGCGCTGCTCGGCCGGTACCGCACACCGCGCAGGGCGAGCGGGATCAGCGCGATGATGATCAGCGCGTTGAAGATGACCGCCGAGGTGATGGCCGATTCGGGGCTGGCCAGTCGCATGATATTGAGCCGGTCGAGGCTCGGGTAGACCGCCGCAAACATCGCCGGGATGATCGCGAAGTACTTCGCGATGTCGTTGGCGATGGAGAACGTGGTCAGCGCGCCGCGGGTGATCAGCAACTGCTTGCCGATCTCGACGATCTCGATGAGCTTGGTCGGGTCGGAGTCGAGGTCGACCATGTTGCCGGCCTCCTTCGCAGCCGACGTTCCGGTGTTCATCGAGACCCCGACGTCTGCCTGCGCGAGTGCCGGTGCGTCGTTGGTGCCGTCGCCGGTCATGGCGACCAGGCGCCCGCCCTCCTGCTCCTTGCGGATGAGCGCGAGCTTGTCCTCCGGCTTGGCCTCGGCGAGGAAGTCGTCGACGCCCGCCTCGCCCGCGATCGCCTTCGCGGTGAGGGGGTTGTCGCCCGTGATCATGACGGTGCGGATGCCCATGAGGCGCATCTCGTTGAAGCGCTCCTTCATGCCTTGCTTGACAACATCCTTGAGGTGGATGACGCCGAGCGCCCGGGCAGGTTCGGTGCCGACCCGTTCCGCGACGACCAGAGGCGTGCCGCCGGTCGAGCTGATCGCGTCGACCGCCGGGCCGACGTCCGTAGTGGGGTGGCCACCGTTGTCGCGGACCCACTTCATCACCGCCGAGGCGGCGCCCTTGCGGATGTGCCGGGTGGATCCGTTCTCGGAGAGATCGATGCCGCTCATCCGGGTCTCGGCGGTGAAGGCGACGAACGTGGCGTGCGGCATGAAGCCGTCCTCGCGCGCCCGCAGCCCGTACCGGGTCTTCGCGAGCACGACGATCGAACGACCCTCGGGAGTCTCGTCGGCGAGACTGGACAGCTGCGCCGCCTTGGCGAGATCCTCCGCGGCCACGCCGTCGACCGGGAGGAACTCGCTGGCCTGCCGGTTGCCCAGCGTGATGGTGCCGGTCTTGTCCAGCAGGAGTGTGTTGACGTCGCCAGCCGCCTCGACGGCGCGGCCGCTCACGGCGAGCACGTTGCGCTGCACCAGGCGGTCCATACCGGCGATGCCGATGGCCGAGAGCAAGGCGCCGATCGTCGTCGGGATGAGGCACACCAGGAGCGAGATGAGCACGATGCCGCTGACACCGCTGCCGTTGATGGCGGGCGTGTCCGGCGCGGCGGCCTGGAACTCCTTGGAGAAGATCGCCAGCGGCTGCAGCGTGACGGCCGCCAGCAGGAAGATGATCGTCAACGCGGCGAGCAGGATGTTCAGCGCGATCTCGTTGGGCGTCTTCTGCCGGTTGGCGCCCTCGACGAGGGCGATCATCCGATCGATGAAGCTCTCCCCCGGGCGCTGGGTGATCCGCACGACGATCCGGTCGGAGAGCACCCTCGTGCCGCCGGTGACGGCGCTGCGGTCGCCGCCGGCCTCCCGGATCACTGGCGCAGACTCGCCGGTGATGGCCGACTCGTCCACACTGGCGATGCCCTCGATAACGTCGCCGTCGCCAGGGATGATCTGACCGGCCTCCACAACGACGATGTCGTCCGTCTTCAGCTCGGTCGCCGCCACCGTCTCCTCTGTGTACGCATCGGCGGCCTTGCCCTCGGCCCACCCGGTCAGGCGGCGGGCCATGGCGTCCTTCTTGGCGGCCCGCAGGCTCGCCGCCTGGGCCTTTCCGCGGCCCTCGGCGACGGCCTCGGCCAGGTTGGCGAAGACCACCGTAAGCCATAGCCACACGGTGATGAGCCACGCGAACACGCTTGGATCGGCGATGGCCAGCACCGTGGTGAAGGCGGCGCCAATCTCGACGATGAACATGACCGGGTTGCGCCAAAGGGTTCTGGGATCGAGCTTTCGCAGCGCGTCCGGCGTCGACCGGAGCAGCTGCTTGGGGTCCAACAGGCCGCCGCCAACCCGGCTCGGGCTGCTCGGTGCCTCAGGCTCGCTGGGTGCCACGTCTGTGACAGTCATCTCTTGGCTCTCTTGGTTACAGGCCCTCGGCCAGCGGGCCGAGCGCGAGGGCGGGAAGGAAGGTCAGCGCGATGAGCACGACCGTCACGCCGACGACCATGCCGACAAACAGCGGCCTGTGCGTGGGCAGCGTGCCTCAGAGGCGGGCACGGGTTTCTGGCGGGCGAGCGCGCCGGCCAAACCGAGCACAAAAATGAGCGGCAGGAATCGGCCGAGCAACATGCACAGCCCGAGCGCGGTGTCCCACCACGGCGTGTTCACGGTGATCCCGGCGAAGGCCGAGCCGTTGTTGTTGCTCGCCGAGGTAAAGGCGTAGAGCACCTCGGAGAGCCCGTGCGGGCCGACGTTGAGCGCCGTCGAATTGTTGCCGGTGGCGAAGGCCGTCGCCGTCCCGACGAGCACCAGGACAGGCGTTGTGAGGAAGTACAGCGACGCGAACTTGATCTCACGCGAGCCGATCTTCTTCCCGATGTACTCCGGAGTACGCCCGACCATAAGTCCGGCCACGAACACCGTGATGACGGCGAGGACGAGAAGGCCGTACAAGCCGGAGCCCACGCCGCCGGGTGCGACCTCGCCGAGCATCATGTTGACGATTGGCATCATGCCGCCCAGCGCCGTGTACGAGTCGTGGAACGAGTTCACCGCCCCGGTCGAGGTCAGCGTGGTGGCCGCGGTGAAGGTGGCCGAGTTGGACAGGCCGAACCGGACCTCCTTGCCCTCCATCGCCGCGCCGACCGCCTGCGGCACTGTGCCGTTGCCGGCGAGCTCGAAGGCGTTGGTCAGCGAGATGCTGGCGATGGCGAGGATCCCCATGATGGCGACGACCGCGTAGCCCTGCCGGTTGTCGCCGACCATGCGCCCGAACACGCGCGGCAAGCTGAACGGGATGCACAGCAGCAGGAAGATCTCGATCAGGTTCGTCCACGTGGTCGGGTTCTCGAACGGATGCGCGCTGTTGACGTTGGCGAAGCCGCCGCCGTTCGTTCCCAGCTCTTTGATGACCTCTTGGCTGGCCATCGGCCCACCCGTGATGGTCTGCTCGCCACCCGCCACCGTGGTGAACGTGTGGTAGTCGGTGAAGTTCTGAATCGCACCGCCGATGATCAGCACGATCGTGCCGAGGACCGCGATGGGTAGCAGAACGCGGACCGTGATGCGGGTCAGATCGACCCAGAAATTGCCTAATGTTCGGCTTGCAAGCTGCGCCGAAGTGCCCAGCTCGCTGGTGCGTCGGCGCGCGAAACCTCGCACAAGCGCGACCACGACCGCGATGCCGACGGCCGCGGAGACGAAGTTCTGCACCGCGAGCCCGGCCATCTGGCTCAGGTAGGTCATCGTCGACTCGCCGGAGTAGGCCTGCCAGTTCGTGTTCGTCACGAAGCTGACCGCTGTGTTCCAGGCAATGTGGTCGGTCACCCCGGGAAAGTCCTGTGCCGGCCCGAACAGGGCCCAGTTCACCCGCAGGACGAGGTAGAGGAACAGGATCGACACAGCAGAGAAGGCCAGGACGCTGCGAGCGTACACACCCCATCTCTGCTCGCCGTCGGGGTTCACACCGACGAGCCGGTAGATACCTCGCTCGAAACGCGAGTGCGTCTTTGCGGAGACAACCCGGTACATGTAGTCCCCGAACGGGCGGTACACCGCCACCAGCGCGGCGACCAGGACGAGAATGAAGATCACGCCCGCTGCAGTCGTACTCATCTAGAACCGCTCCGGAAATAGCAGGGCAACGACCAGGAATACCGCCAGCCCGAACGCGATGATCAGGCCGACCAGATTGACCGCGTTCACAGCCGCTCAACTCCTCGCACCACGAGCGCGAGGACCGTGAACAGCGCAACGGTCAGCAGCACGTACACCAGATCAGCCACCGTGCGACTCCTTCTTCCTTGACTCGGTGTTGTTGATGAGCACCTCGAGTTCGGCGGTCAGCGCCGCCTTGGCCCGGACCGCGCGGATCCACCGCCGGCTCAGGCCCAACCCGATCGCCAGGGCAAATACCGTGAGATGCCACGTGCTGGTAGTACCATCCCAGGTCAGTTCGCCGTACCGGTTCACCAAGAACCCGGTGAACAGTAGGTAGCCCAGGCCGGCGACGGCCAGGCTCGCGCGAGTGTCGTCAACGAGGCCCGCATAGGCGCCAACGGCCAGGGCAACCACGACCAGCCGGCCCGACACATCGGGGAACAGGGCGGCCGCGGCGATGCACGCACCCACCATGACCGCGGCCCCGACGGCCAGATGGATCCCGAACGGGGTCCGCCCGGCGTCGGCGTCGCCTCGGGCCGCCGAACTATTCCACACCGCGCATGCTCCTCTGGGGCACACGACGATCGCTGCGGCGATCGCCCGAGTCATCCAAACGCGGGCCGGGCCGGCCCGACAGGCGTCCTGACGAGATCCATACGCCGTCGCGGCCGTTCTTGACGCCTTCGATACGCGACGGTCTGCGGCCGGCCCCGCCGGGCGGGCATCCTGGCGGTATGCCTCAAGCCCCAGCCGAGCGGACCGCCGAGCCAGAGCCCCACGAACGCCCCAGAGAGGCGATCCAGGCGCCCTCGACCCCCGGTGCGGGCGCATTTCCGCCCATGGGCGCCTTCCCGCCGGTACGCTCGGCACGCCCGCTCCTGCGACGCCGCCGTGTCCGCGACGACGCGCGGGACAAGCTCACCGTTATCGGCGGTCTGGCCGCGCTGTCGCTGGACGCGATGGCGTCGGTCTCCTACGGCCCCGAGGCGATCGTCCTTGTGCTCGCCACCGCTGGCGGGATCGGCCTCGGCTTCACGCTGCCGGTGACCCTTGCCATCGCCGGTCTGCTCGCCGTGCTTGTCTTGTCCTACAGGCAGGTCATCGCCGCGTTTCCCGACGGAGGCGGCGCCTACGCGGTGGCCAAGCGGCACCTGTCCCGTCGCACGAGTCTGGTCGCCGCCGCCTCCCTCGTCGTGGACTACGTTCTCAACGTCGCCGTGTCGGTGGCCGCCGGCGTCGCCGCGCTGACCTCCGCCTTCCCAGCTTTGCTGCCCTACACCGTGGAGTTGTGCCTCGTGGTGCTCGCGGTCGTGACGGCGATCAACCTGCGCGGCATCGCGCACAGCGCGCGCACCTTCATCCTGCCCACAGTGATCTTCGTCGGGTCGATTCTGACCGTGATAGTGGTAGGGCTGCTCCGCGACGCCCCGGCGGTCACGGCCGAGGCGCCGGCGGTTGCCGCCGGACCGGTGCAGGCGGTCGGCGCGCTGCTGCTGCTTCGAGCCTTCGCCAACGGCTGCGCCGCGCTGACCGGCGTGGAGGCCATCGCCAACGCCGTACCCTCGTTCCGGGAGCCCGCGGTCAAGCGGGCCCAACGCGCCGAGGTCGCCCTCGGCGCACTGCTCGGCATAATGCTGCTGGGCATCGCCACCCTGATCGAGCGCTTCGAGATCCATCCGGTCGAAGGCGTCACGGTGCTCGCCCAGGTCACCGACGCTTCGTTGGGCCACGGCGTCGGCTTTTATGTGGTGCAGATAGCCACCACGATCCTGCTTGCGCTGGCCGCGAACACCTCATTCGGCGGACTGCCGGTGCTGGCCAAGTTGCTGGCCAGCGACCACTTCCTGCCGCACGTGTTCGCGCTGCGCGCCCGGCGACAGGTCTACCGGTACGGCGTGCTGGTGCTCTCGGTCGTGTCCGCGATCCTGCTGATTGCCGCGCGCGGGCAGATGAACACGCTGGTGCCGCTGTTCGCGATCGGCGTGTTCGTCGGGTTCACGATCGCTCAGTACGGCATGGTCCGGCACTGGTTGGGTAACCGTGGCCCGGGCTGGCAGTGGAAGATCGCACTAAACGGCTTCGGTGCCCTGCTCACGTTCGTGGCCGCCATCGTCACGACCGGGAGCAAGCTGGCCGAGGGAGCGTGGCTCATCGCGATCGCCCTGCCGCTGCTCGTCATGGCCTTTGAACGGGTGTACCGGTCCTACCAGCGCATCGGCGCCAGCCTGGAACTGGGCAAGACGCCGGCCCCACCACGGCCCGGCCCGTCGGTGGTGGTCGTGCCGGTGGGCGGAGTGTCCGAACTGGCCCGTCGCGCGCTAGCTGCGGCATTATCACTCGGCGACGAGGTGATCGCGGTGCACATCGCCTACAGCGACGAGCCGCAGGACCGCAACCGCTTCCGTGCCGAGTGGGAGGCGTGGCACCCGGACGTCCCGCTGGCCATTGTGGACTCTCACGATCGCGACCTCGGCCGACCCCTCGCCGACCTTCTCCGAGAACGCTTCCCGGACCGGTACGTCTTCGTGCTCATCGCCGAGGTCGAACCGGAACGCCTCTGGGAGCGGATCCTGCGCAACAACCGCGGCAACGTGCTCGAGCGGGCCGTCCGCCGGCACACAGATGCGGTCGTATGCCGGATGCGATTCCCCGTGCCGGCAGAAGACGACCATACAGCGGCAGCGACGTGACGTGCGCCTTCTCAGCCTCCCAGGCGACCGCCGAGGTCCCACAACCGTACGGTCTGGTCAACGCTGGCGCTGGCCAATGTCTTGCCGTCCGGACTGAATGCCACACTCATAACCCAGGAGGTGTGGCCGGCGAGCGGCTCGCCGACCTGCCGGCGACTGGCAAGGTCCCACAACCGCACGGTGTAGTCGCCGCCACCGCTGGCTAGAGTGCTCCCGTCCGGACTGAACGCCACAGTGGTGACCGACTCGGTGTGGCCGGTGAGCGGGTCACCGAGCTGTCGGCGACTGGCGACATCCCACAACCGCACGGTCTGGTCAACGCTTGCGCTGGCCAACGTCCGGCCATCCGGACTGAACGCCACGCTGTACACCGTGGACGTGTGGCCGGCGAGCGGGGCGCCGAGCTGGCGGCGATTGGCGACATCCCAAAAACGCACCGTACGCTCGTTGTCGGCGGCGCTCGCGAGCGTCTTGCCGTCGGGGCTGAACGCCACGCTTAGGACCACTTCGATAGGGCCGGCCAGCGGGGCGCCGACCTGGCGGCGACTGGCGATGTCCCACAGTCGCACGGTCCCATCGAGTTTGCCGCCGGCGGTCGCTAGTGTCTTGCCGTCCGGGCTGAACGCCACAGTCGTGATCAAGCCTGAGGGGAGATTGAGCGGGACGCCGACCTGCTGGTGGCTCGCAACGTCCCACAACCGCACCGTATCGTCGTGGCCGCCGCTTGCCAGGGTCTTGCCGTCCGGACTGAAGGCAACCGTGACGACCGCCCTTGTGTGGCCGGAGAGTGGGGCACCAAGCTGCCGGCGCGTGGCGACGTCCCACAACAACACCGGCCCGCCGTCGCCGCCCGTGCTAGCAAGGGTGTTCCCGTCAGGGCTGAACGCTATACCTTGGACCCCGCCGGGGGGGTTCACGAGGACGGCGTCGCCGGGTCCAGCATAGGTCGGCGTGGACTGTGTCTGAATGGTCGGGCTCTGCTCGGGGGGCTTCGACCCATCGGTCGGGGTCGCACACGCCCCGAGTAGGGCTTGAGTCATCACGAGCGCGACCAAACACACCCGACGGGACATAGGTCAACCCTAGAGCGGACTCTGGTCGCGGGTAAGGCGTCAATCGGCCAGCAACGACCGTCGGCTGGCACGATATGCGCCTCGAAGCCGCCTTGACCGGTCCAACTGCGGTACAGAACTGCGTGGTCCTCCACGAACGCTCGCTCCACTTTTCGGTCAGGTCGGCACCCTCGTACCCGAAGCTGGATACGTGACCCCTCCTCGTCCGTCCAGATGCGACAATGAACCACAGCAATCGCCGACGGTGCGACGATCAGGAGGACATCGCGAAGCGACGATCTCGTGACAGGTTCTCACTGAGATTGCCTCGGGTCTGGGGGGAACATTGCGGTTCTTGATCTCACGAGATAACGACCATAGAGCAAACGGCTCGTTATCTGCTGCCCCCT
This sequence comes from Micromonosporaceae bacterium, assembly GCA_020027875.1. Classification (GTDB taxonomy): domain Bacteria; phylum Actinomycetota; class Actinomycetes; order Mycobacteriales; family Micromonosporaceae; genus JAXIPB01. The sequence continues at coordinate 8,775 of JAHRHA010000166.1, forward strand.
GTTGGGCTCCCTAGCTGGGAATAGAGATGCGCGGCGATACTTGACCGAGTCAATCAATCCGTGTCGATCGCGGGCGGTCGCAGCGAACCATCGACCTGAGCACCTATTCAGGTGAACGCAACGCCGCTAACGTCGGTGTCGTTACCGCCGGGAGCGCAACGAAGCGTGAGGGGAGTCTTCGCGATGGGCCGGTACCGTCTGCGCCGTCGAATTTTGGCTATATCTACAACAATTGCCGTCCTTATTCCGATTTCCGTGCTGGCTGGCGCGGCTGCCGGGACCACGGCGACGCCGAGCAAGCCATCCACGGAGAAGGCGGTGCTCTTCGCGGCCGACGGTATGCGGCCAGATCTGGTGGACAGGTACGCCACAGAAGGCGCGATGCCCGAGATGAAGGGCCTGATCGAGAAGGGTGTTAAGGGCCGCAACGGACTGCTCCAGGGCTTCCCGCCGAACACCGGGGTCGGCTGGGCCACTCTGGGCACCGGCACCTGGCCCGGCGAGCACGGCTCGACCAACAACACGTTCCACCGCACCGGCGAGGGCAACTTCAACAACTCGACGAGCTTCGCCGCGACCGG
>JAHRHA010000313.1 GCA_020027875.1 Micromonosporaceae bacterium
CGGGTGATCCGCCAAGAACACCGAAGGAAGGGGACCGTCCATGAAGACCGTACCGAGGCTGCGCGTGGTGTCCAGCCCCGACTCACCCGAGCTCAAAGAACTGCCGGATCTGTCCGATGAGGTCCGCCTCGCCCTGACCGGTATCGCCGGCCTAGCCCGGGAAGGGCTGCTGGCGATGAGTGTGGGGCGCACGGTCGAACGTCTGGCCGGGATGCCGAGTTCGGCCTCGCCGGGACTCGCCGCGAGATGAGTTCGCGGGTGCGCCGTGAAGGTACGAGTATGGTCCTGTGACCAACGAGGTTCCAGGGCAGCAGGTTGAGGACTATGCACGGCGCTTGGCCGGTGACCTTGGCGTCCGCGATTTCGTCTACCGGCCGATCGTGATTCAGAAGGGGAAGGGCGTTCGCGAGATCAGCGACGGGCTACTCGTGGCCGGAAACGAAGGGCTGATTCTCCAGGTCAAGAGCCGAGATCCTGATGCGGCGAGGTTAGACGATCCCATGAAGGCTGAGGCATGGTGCGTCAAGAACGCAGCCGCCGGGGTCCGTCAAGCGGATGGAACGCGACGCTCTCTCGCGACCGGCCAGGTGGCGGCACGGTCTCTCAGGGGGTTCGAACGGACATTGCCGGGCGCGTCGGAATGGGCGTCAGTGATCATCGTGGACCATCCGAGTGATCCAGAGGTTCGGCTGCCGCCTGTGTCGAACACGCTTTACATCTCGGTCAACGACTGGCGCAATCTCCACCGCTGGCTGCGGTCGACCTGCGGGGTGATCAGTTACGTGCGCCGTGCGATCGACAGCGGCGTAGATGTCGCCCTTGGGCGAGAGATTGATCGTTACAGTGTTCTTGCGGAAGCCGACCTTAAAGTTGGCGGCTCGACGACCTCCTTCGCCATTCTCCCGCCCTACCGGATTGACGGGGCGGAGGCTTGGGATGCCGCACTCTTCGAGGACTTGATCGAAAGACTTGCCGATCCCAAGGGAGCGACGGGCTGGGATGCCGAGCAGTACTTGTTGATTGTCGAGGAGCTTGATCGGGTACCCCCGATCGCGCGGATCCGACTCGGCGCGAAGATGCGAGAAACGTTCCTGGAGATGTGCGCCACGCGGTCAAGGCGGAGCTTTATGACACTCGACCCGGGCAACCCCAGAGCTCGTGTCGCTTTCCTGTACGAATACGACACGTCCGGTGATCCATCCGGGGACTGGTTCATGGCGCGAGTGGCGGCTTACGGCATCATGCGGAATCAGCACGCCATCTCGGCAGGGGCGGACCCATCGTCGATCACACTGGCCATCGGTGTTCTTCACCATCCTGAACGCGGTCGCCGATACGTGTTCTTCTACGCGACACAGACAGATCTCGGCCTGCCGGAGGACCTTCGCCAGCAGCTTGAGGCCGAGTTCGGCGTATTCGACGGCTCCTCGGTGCGCATCACGTCCTGAGCGTGCCGCTCGCCCCGACGCCCAGGCCATCTGACCGGATCTCATGGGTTTCGTTGGGTCGGTTCTAGGAGCAGGCTCGACGAAGGTAGCGGCTGGCGGGTCAGCACTCACCGGATCTGACCCCGTACGAGGTCTTGCGGCAGGCCGTGCGCCCGCTGGTCGTGAGGAGACGAAACCACTGCTGGGATGACGTGCCCCTGAGCGACTTGGGTGAGCACTGGTCCATGAGATCGTCGGGTGTCTCCTCCGCGCTACTGCCTGGCTGGCCGGAGTGAAGGGGACGCGATGCTGTTCGTGGGTGACGACTGGGCCGAGGACCATCACGACATCGAGATCGTGAATGAGCAAGGGCGTCGGCTTGCGCGCCGACGTCTGTCGGAGGGTCTTGATGGTGTCACTCGCCTGCACGCGTTGATCGCCAGCGTGATGCCGAAGGAGTGGGCCGACCTGCCCGCGGGTGAGGCAGCGTGAAGGGTGCCAGGTCAGGGTCAGGGCTATGACCAGGGAGGACGCTCCTGGCAGGCTGTCTGTCATGGTCGTTCGCACGCTGGCGTTTGTGATCGTGCGGCGCGTTCTGGGCCTGGCGGGCCTGGGTCCGGCGCTAGATGCCAAGGACGTGGAGATAGCCGTGCTGCGCCACCAGTTGATGGTGTTAGGCCGGCAGGTGGCACGGCCGCGCTACGCCCCCACTGACCGGGTGCTGCTGGCCACGCTGGCGAGGCTGCTGCCGCGCACGCGTTGGCCGGTCTTTCTGGTCACGCCGGCGACGCTGCTGCGGTGGCACCGCGAGCTGGTGGCGCACCGCTGGACTTATCCGCGTATCGGACCAGTTCGACAGGGTCTGGCGCCGGAGGTCGTTGACCTGGTCGTGCGGATGGCGCGGGAGAACCCGCGGTGGGGATACCTGAGGATCGTGGGGGAGTGCCGCAAGCTGAACATGAAGGTGTCGGCCACGTCGGTGCGCAGGATCTTGCGTCGCCATCGCCTCGGGCCGGCACCCCGGCGGGGCGGGCCGAGCTGGACTACTTTCCTGCGGGCCCAGGCCGGCGGGATGCTGGCGTGTGATTTCCTCACCGTCGAGACGATCGGGCTCACCCGGCTGTACATACTGTTCGTCATCGAGCTCGACCGGCGTCGCGTGCACCTGGCCGGGATCACCGCCCACCCCACCGGTGTGTGGGTGACCCAGGCGGCCCGTAACCTGCTGATGGACCTGGACGGACACGGTCAGCGCTTCCGGTTCCTGATCCGCGACCGGGATGCCAAGTTCACCTCCACGTTCGACACGGTGTTCGCTGCCGCTGGCGTCGAGACGGTCAAAATACCGCCGCGGGCGCCGAGGGCCAATGCGTACGCCGAGCGTTGGGTACGTACCGTGCGCGCCGAGTGTCTGGACTGGACACTGATCTGGAACCGTCATCACCTGCAGCGCGTCCTCACCACCTATCTTGGGCACTACAACACGGCCAGACCCCACCGCGGCATCCACCTCGAGGTTCCGATCCCTGCGGGGAGACCGCCCGAGGCGTGCATTGATCCCGGCACGCGCATCGAACGCGTCGACGTCCTCGGCGGGCTGATCCACGAGTACCGGCGCGCGGCCTGACCAGTACCCACCCGGGTCGGCTTGTGCTCCGTCGGATCACGGGTCCGTGCTCGCTCAACCACGCCGCCCGGGTGCTGCGGCGTCGCGATCGGCGTCGACGTTCCGCACGGCGCTGCGCCAGCTGGCCGAGCCGCGCACCAGGCCTTCCGATCGTGCTCCCGGCCCGGCCCCGTCTGTCATCCCAGACGCGGCTGCCGATCGCGGCACAAGGCTGACCGACCCCCT
>JAHRHA010000314.1 GCA_020027875.1 Micromonosporaceae bacterium
CGGCGTGACCGCCGATCCCACCGGCGCCCGGGTGACTCAGCAGGCCAGGAATCTACTACTGAAGCTGGACCAACGGGTGGCGAGCCTGCGGTTCCTGCTGCGCGACCGTGATGCCAAGTTCACCGCCGCCTTCGACACCGTATTCACCGCCGAGGGCATCGAGGTGATCAAGACGCCGCCGCGGGCACCGAGGGCGAACGCGGTGGCCGAGCGCTGGGTCGGCAGCGTTCGCCGCGAGTGCACCGACAGAATGCTCATCGTCGGTGAGCATCACCTGGCCGCCGTTCTCGACGAGTACACCCGTCATTTCAACGGACATCGTCCACATCGATCTCTTGATCAACGGTCGCCCGTCGGAACGCCACCGGAAACCGTCGACCCGGCCAACGCCCGAGTCAAACGACGACCGATCCTCGGCGGACTGATCAACGAGTATTCCCAGGCAGCGTAACCAAACCGGATTTACGAGCCTCACGCGTTCGCCGCTCCTTGCGGCCTTTGCCGGTGGTACGCACGTTGGCGGCAGTGGTGAGGGTGATGTCCTGGCAGGTAGCCCGGCCAGCTCGGAGATCCGCAGGCCGGTCTGGATGGTCAGCGCGAGCACGGCGTGATCGCGCCGCCCGGTCCAGGTGGTCTTGTCGCAGGCGTCCAGCAGAGCGTCGACCTCCGGCTCGGTGAGGTAGGTGACCAGGTTGCGGTCAGTCCGCTTCGGTGGGACGGCGAGCACGCGTTGCACCGACGCCGCGTGCTCTGGATGCTGCAGGGCGAGGTAGCCGAGCAACGAGTGGATCGCGGCGAAACGGTTGTTGCGGGTGGCCGGACGGTTGTGGCGGTCATGCTCCAGGTACTCAACGAACGCAGCGATCAGCGGCGGGTCGAGCTCGCCGATGTCCAGTTTGCTTGGCGCCTTGCCCGTGCGTTGGGCAGCGAAGCGCAGCAGCAGACAGAACGTGGTCCGGTAGGCGGCGATCGTGTTCGGGCTGGCCGCGCGTTGGGCGACCAGCCGTTGGGTGAAGTAGGCCTGCAGGGCGGGGGCGCGCGCGCTCATCGCGTCTGTCCGAAGTGGGCGTGCAGGCGCTGCGCCGCCAACTGCATCAGCTCGAGCGAGGCGGACAGGTACCAGTAGGTGTCGGCTGGGCTGACATGGCCGAGGTAGGCCGACAGGGCGGCGGTGTGCTCATCGATGCTCATGCCGGAGCGTTGCCACTCGATCAGGGTGCGCGCCGCAAGACTATGTCTAAGACCATGTATTCTCGGGTGTGCCGTCCCGGTGCGGATGCAGGTCGTGGTCGTGATGTTTCCTGAAGACTCTCTCCACGCCGCTTCGGTCCAGCGCGGTGCACCCTTCACCAGCTAAACGACCTGAAGGGCTTGACCCGTCCCCCAGGGGATGGGTTTAGTGTGCTGGGTGCGGCTCGAGAGAAGGAGGACAGGGTGCGTGCAGAGAGAGCGGCCGCGTCGGCCTGCGTGAAAGTAAAGGCTCTGCGTTACTACGAGAACCATGGACTACTCAAGCCTGCGCGTCTTCCCAACGGCTACCTGTCGGACTACGGTCCCACAGATGTTCGGCTGGCAGGGGAGATCCGCGAGCTCAGGTCGCTTCGGCTTGTCGGCGAAAGAGACTCGACTTTTCTGGACTGCTTGCGGGACGGGCACGACGAGTCCAATGACTGCCCCGAGCTTAGCCGCCTACCAGAACAAGATCGATCGCCTCGACCAGCTCGTCGCCCAGCTGGTCCGCGACCGTGACGAGTTAAGCCACCGATGCGCACTGCCGCTCGGCGGGGTTTCCGGTTCCACCCAGGTCAAGATGAGAAGGAGCACAGTGTGCTGCCCCAGCCCGACGCGCTCCCCGACGATCTGCCCGCGCCAGCGGATGATGGTGCCGCTCGGCACCTGCCCGGTCTGATCCTGCCCCCTCTGGCGTTCACCGCCACGGACGGCGAGCAGATCCAGCTGGACACGGTGAGTACCGGCCGGTGGCTTCTCTTCCTCTATCCACTCACCGGGGAGCCGGGCGTGGACGTGCCCCGAGGCTGGGACCAGATCCCGGGCGCCCGTGGGTGCAGCCAGGAGGCGTGCAGCTTCCGCGACAACCTCGCCAGCCTGCAGGAACACGGTGTGCAGCGCGTCCTGGGTCTGTCCACCGACCGGGCGGACTTCCAGCAGGACCTGGTGCGCCGGCTGCACCTGCAGTATCCGATGGTGTCCGACCCCGAACTCTGCCTCGCCCAGGCACTGGACCTACCCACCTTCGAGGCACTCGGGATGACGCTGTACAGGCGACTCACCCTCGTGGTCGACGGCGCCCGAATCAGCCACGTCTTTTATCCGATCTTTCCGCCCGACCGCCACGCCGAGGAAGTTGTCAACTGGCTCTCTCAATGATTCCCGTCGGCGAATGCGCGGTCGTCGCACTCACCTTAGGGGCGTCTGCAGCCGCATCCGGCCCGGAGATGGCGGCTCTGTGGGGCCGATCCGTTTCGCTCCTGCCCTCCAGCGCGCCCAGCACCTGACGGGCCTGCCGCTCGGTCACACAGTGGACCGCCGCATCGTCGGCGTAGCGCTCTGAGCCACCCCGGGTTTGATGGAGGCCCGAACCCAGGCGATGATCCTGGTGGAAGGCAGAACTATCGGCTCCGTTGCGTTGGGAGTTGGCAAGATCGAGGAAGACTTGATCCGTGAAGCCTCGGTCTTGTCCTTCTCCTTGGTCCGAGCCGGCGTCAGCGTTTGCTGGGTTCCGGTTCCCACCGGACATCATCATGGTCGCGGTCCGCTGGTACCTGCGGTATAACCTCTCCTACCGCGACGTTGAGGAACTGCTGGTAGAGCGCGGTGTTGAGGTCGATCACGTCACGGTCTACCGGTGGGTGCAGCGGTCCGGCACACCGCTGTTGGCGGACGCGGCGAGGTTCGCTCGTCGTTCGCCGGGTGATCGGTGGTTCGTGGATGAGACGTACGTCAAGGTCAACGGTGTCTGGCGGTATGTCTACCGGGCCATCGACCAGGACGGGCAGGTCATCGACGTGCTCGTCTCCCCGCGCCGCGACGCCGATAGCGCCCACCGGTTCTTCCAACGGGCCTTGACGATGTTGAAGGTGACACCGAGCGAGGTGGTCACCGACGCCGCCGCGATCTACCCGGCCGTGCTCGACGAGCTGGTCCCGTCGGCGTGGCATCACGTCGAGCGATACGCGAACAATCCGATCGAGGCCGATCACAGCCAGCTCAAACACCGACTCCGACCGATGCGCGGGTTGCAGACCGACCGGACCGCG
>JAHRHA010000167.1 GCA_020027875.1 Micromonosporaceae bacterium
CAGCAGCGCCTCAGCCGCGTTGGCGTCCACCAGGTCCTCACCCGGCACCACTCCACGGTCGTGCAGGAACCGCAGCACCGCGCCGAGCCCGCGTCGGGTCATTGCCTCACTACCGCAGCGCCTGCGCCTGGCCGCGAGGAACACCGCAACAGCCCGCGGTGTCAGCTCGGCCGTCGTCCGCTGCGTCGCCTCCATCCAGCCACTCAACCGAGCCATCGCCCGCGTCGCTTCGACCACCGAACGCGCCGTGTATCCCCCGTCCGCCAGGTACGACAGCAACGCCGGCTCGAACGGCATCAGAGGGCCAACCACCACCACTGGCACGGAGTCCGGGCGAGGCCATACATCAACATCCATGATCTTCTCCTGTCTGGATCCACCAATCTCCAGACAGGAAACCTCAAACGATCATGTTCTTCTTATGCCGACCATCCCCACGCCAGCACACACGCTCACCAGCACCTCGACCAGCCGAGTCGGCATAATCGGGTGCTCGGCATATGCAGACCTATGCCGCGCGCGGCATAGGTCGGCGTAGCGCACCAGCACTGGGCATCCGGCCACGGTCTGCGCGACGTTGCTGCCGAGTTTCCCGTAGTGGACACCGGCGGCCTCCTCCAGCCCATGCAGCGCGACGTTCAAGAGCGTCGGACTGATCACGCCACCTTGAGGGGTTCCCTCCTCGGTTGGGGTGAGGCAGTCCCGCTCGATCACACCGGCCTTGAGCCATCGCCCGACCAGGTCCCGTGCGGGGAAGCCGCCGAGTTGGCCCAGGAGATGGTCGTGACCGATGCGGTCGAACGCCGCGCTGAGGTCGGCGTCGAGAATCCACTGCCGCTTGATTCCTTTCCCGTTGAGCGTCCAGTAGATTGCCTCGATCGCGTCGTGGCAGCTGCGTCCCGGACGGAACCCATAGGACTTGGGCTCGAACCGGGCTTCCCACTCGGGCTCCAGCGCGTTCTTGACCCGCATCTGTTGCACGCGGTCCAGGATCACGGGGATGCCGAGCGGCCGCAGCCGCCCGTTGGCCTTCGGTATGTGCACCCGCCGCACGGGAAGCGCCGGCCAGGACCGCAGCCCCCGGTGAGCCCGGTTGGCCACCTCCGCCCTGGCCCGGGGAGTCATTGCGACCTCCCCGTCGATGCCTGCCGTGTGGCGGCCAGCGTTGAGCTGCGTCACCCGTCGCACGCTGAGCAGTGTGTTCGACAAGCTTTGCAGCATCAACTTCTGCAGATTGCGGACCTTCTTCAGGTCCCCTGCCTGCGTCGCCTTGAAGATCCGTTGACGGAGACGCGCTACGTTGACCTCAGCCTCGCGCCACCTCACATAGATGCCGCCGCCGGTGTCCACGCCCTCTGGTCCGTTCGCCACGACCACGCCGGCCTCGCCCACGGCGAGCACCGGCACGGTCTGGGCGTCCAACTTGCCCGTCGGCACGGTAGTCCACCACCTCAGTCTTCAAAGGCTCACCTGGCCCACGTCAGCACCCTTTCGAGTCGGGCATGCGTCCCGTATCCGGCCAGTTATGCGGACCGATGGTGGAGATCCATCGCGTTGCCCGGTTTCCTGCTGCCTTTCGGCCGCCGGCGTTTGCTTCTTGGGCCATCCTGTTCCCGCCGAGGACATTGAGCGTCCCTCACGGTCGGCCTACCGGGGCGCACACGCGCCCGGGCCTCGACGGGGTTGCCACGTTCCGCATGCGCAAGACGCGATCGGGTTGGGTGCCTCCTATACCCCGGAGCGGCGGTGCTCCCGCGACCGGCTGGGTGACGCCGGTCGCTGCCTGCCGCTTCCCAGCGGCCAGCTCTACACCCCAGTACAGCAACCCATCCACGGGGCTCACTTTGACGAGGCTTGAAGAGGTTCACTCACGTTCACCCGTCCGATCTTCCCCTCACCTGTGTCCACCGGATGGAACGGCGATCCTCGGGCTTGAACCCGGAGCTCCGCACCCCGCCGTTACCAGCGACGCACGTCCGAGCGGGGACAGGCATCGAGCACCAACCTGGGGCTACGTCCCGATCATCATCGGCCTCCACTCCAACGAGCCCACTTCACACATGCGACCTCGTGTCGCACCACCCGGAAGGTGCCCTCTCGGTCTGGTTGATCAAAGCGTGAAGAACTTCGATCTTTCCAGCTTGGAGGGCATCATTGCGTTCAACGCGCCGCGCTAAGGCCAGATGCCATCCGTGGATCAAGGCTTAGGCACGCGACGCGCCGCATCGATGAAGTCCCCGGCCAAAATGCGTTCGGCCGCTGCCTGGTCATGGCGTCGACGGCGAATCGCGTAGGGAAGCTCCTTGTAGTCGGCGTAGGACTCGAAGGCCTTCGCGAAGAGATCGCGTTGGCGGGCGCGTTCTTCCCCCCGACTCTTGCGGCGCGCCGCCCAGACGGCGATGCAGGCGTGAGGAGCGCGGCGAACAAGGCACCAGACAGCAGGCCGGTGATCGCCAGGCTAGAGGGTGCGACCTGCTGCGCCACCGTGGCCGGGGGCAGGCTGACGGTCACCGCAGTGGACGATGGGCGTGGAACCTGTGGCGGGATCGCCGTGGTCGAGAGGGTTGGGACGGCGGGCGATACCTGGCCGGTGCTCTGGCGGTGGGGCCTGGTGTTGGGGTGCTCATGGGACGTCCTCGCCTCGGGGGGCGGCGTGGGGGGCCTCGGCGCCCAACCATTCGCCGGTGCGGCGCCACCATTCTTCCTTGATCAGGTGCATGACGATGTGGCCGAGGAGCACCTGGGCACCGTCGCGGCGGAGCCATCTTGCGTCATGGTCGTCGTAGGGAAACCAGATGCAGAGGTCGCCCGGGTCGTAGCGGGGCGGCGATTCATTCGGTCCATCAACGAAGATCCGGGGCACCTCCGGCGAACCGGCGGAGAAGATGATCGTCACCTCACGGTTTCTCGATGCCAGGCGGGGCGACGGTGAGCCGCACGGCGAATCCGCCCCGGTACGCTCGGGGCGGCTGGATGGGACGGGCGTTGACTCCGGTGCTGGCGATCTCGGCCATGAAGCGCAGCCGGAGGGCCGGCCTGGTGTGCCAGGCCGGCTCCCGCCACGGGACGTTCTTCACCGCCCGGATCGGCCGTCGTAGGCGCGGGTGGGTACCACGAGGGCTGCAGCCCCTCGATGAGCTCTGCGCCGAGCCTGGGCTTCTACCTCCCGATGCGGGAGCAGGCACTGGCTGCGACAATGGCAAGCGTTCGACGCGGATGAGTTCACCGACGCAGTCTTCGTCGCCGACGGGATGGACCCGCGCCTCTACCCGCACCTACGCAGCCAAGTACAGGCCAGAGTGAAGAGTTGGCTGCCCGCCATCGACCGCGCCGCCTCGTAACGCCACCGCCCAGGGGGCACTCGACTGCCCGGTGCCGATGGAGGGTCTGCTCACCGGGACGGTTAAGGAGGAATGAGGATGACCGAGCTGATCACTACGCAGCGTTGGGTCTTCAGACTTGGGGCGGTGGCGGCCATCGTCGGCTCGCTCGCCGGGATGGTCGGCAACCTCATCCACCCCGCTACGCCACTGGACGATCCGCCAGGCGTGGCGCGCGCGATCGCCGACAGCGATGCCTGGACTCCGATTCACCTGATCATCGTCTTGGGCATAATGCTGATGCTTGGCGGTCTGCTCGCCCTATACCGCTCGATTCCTGGCGGACTCGCCCGTGCGCTCGCGCAGTTAGGATGGGCGGCGGCGATCGCCGGCATCGCGGTCGGCTTGGTCCTCGTCATCCTCGACGGCGTCGCGGCGAAACAGCTGGCCGACGAGTGGGCCCAGGCGCCCGCGGAGGAACAGGCGGCCACGCTGCGCGTCGTGCTCGCCAATGAGACCACCAACTTCGCCCTTGCGTCGCTGTTCAACATCCTCTTCGCGGGTGCGACGTTCATCCTGTACGGCCTGGCCGTCGCGCTCAGCGATGTCTACCCACGGTGGCTGGGATGGGTTGCGGTGACGGCGGGCCTGGGCGCGGGCCTCATCCAGGCGTTGGCGGGTGAACCGACCGTGGCCTCCGGCGTCCTGACCATCATCGGACCTACCGTGATCACGCTCTGGTTGGCCGTCATGGGGATCCTGCTGGCTCGCCTGGCGCGCCGCCTGCCCGATCCGGCACCGTGACTGTCATCGCGTCGTTGCCCGGGCTGAACGCCCCCGCAGCCCGGGGCCAGGCTCCACGCTCAGCTGCGCTGGTGGTACGGCCTCGCCGCACTTGGCGCACGTCAGCCGGGTGTGAATCTTTCCTCCGCAATTCTTGTGGCGGGTCAATCGTGGCGGGCCCGACGGGCCGGCGAGATGCCGATCCCCCCAGTGCATCAGGCCGATCACCGGGACCGCGAGTTCGCGGCCGATCGCGGTGAGCTGATACTCGTACCGTTCCGGCCGTTGCTGGTAGGGCACCCGCTCCATCACGCCGGCCTCGACCAGCCGCCTGAGCCGGTCAGTGAGCACGTTGCGCGCCACACCGAGGCTCTCCTGGAAGTCGTCGAAGCGGCGCAGCCCTAGCAGTGCGTCGCGCACAATGAGCAGCGTCCATCGTTCGCCCAGCACCTCGAGGGTACGGGCGATCGAGCACACCTGGTCGTCATAGGTCCGGCCGAGCATGCCATGAGTGTAGCCAAGCTGGGTTGCTTGATGCTACTCAGCGGGTGATCAGGTGAGCCACCCGTTCGGGTTCGTCGACCTGGACGTAGTGTCCGGCGTTCTCTAGTAGGTGCAGTTCGCTATTGGGGAAGAGGGCGGCGAACCGTCGGGCCACCCGAGCGTTGAGGTACCGGTCACGTGCCCCGAAGATCACCCGCACCGGCTGGGAGAAACGGCGCAGATCTGGGATGCGCCGACGGCGGCTGAGCACCGTGCCGAGCAGATCCTCGTTGAGTCGCCAGAACGCAGGCCGTGCCGCCAGGAACTGCTCCGAGAGCTGCGCCACAAGTGGTTCACGTACCTCCGGGTCGCGGATGAAACCGCCCACCTGCCACGCGAAGAGGCGAAGATCCCAATCGGGCCTTCGCCGGCTCAGGGCCCTGGCTGCGGCGCGTACCACCGGTGTCGAGTACAACGCGATGGCCGGCGGCCGGCGCAGGCCGGGTGTCCAGTGGTAGTACGTGTTGAGCAGCACCAGCCGTGCAACGCGGGTCGGGTTGGCCAGCGCCCAGTCGATCGCCGGCGGACCCGACGCGTCGTGCGCGACGAGCACCACCTGGTCGGCGCCGACGTGCCCCGCCACGGCGTCGACCACAGCGTCCACGTCGCCCACCTGGTTTGCGGCCGTGTACGGGTAGCCGGCGGGCTTGTCCGAGCGGCCCCAGCCGAGGAAGTCGAAGCGCACCACCGGTTCGCCTCTGGTGAGGTACGGACGTAGGCGGTCGTACAAGTGGGTGTTGTCGGGGAAGCCGTGCATGAGCACGATTGGTGCTCCAGAGCCGCGCGTCATCTCGGCGTACATCTGATACCGCCCTCGCGAGACGGCCATCGCTTGCCCGGTGAGGTCCATGACAGTCCCCCTCTGGAGTGGGTTGCGTCAAGCAACTACCTACGATAGCGTGAGTTTCATCAAGCAACCAACCGCAGCGGGGAGGAATTATGGCGACGCGACCATGGCGCACGTTCTTCATGATCTCTGTGGGTGTGTTCGCCTCAGTGCTCGACCTGTTCATAGTGAACATCGCATTTCCGGACCTGCAGCATGACTTCGGTGGGACCAGCCTTGCCCAGCTCTCCTGGGTGCTCAACGGATATGCGATCGTCTTCGCAGCCTTTCTGGTGCCGGCTGGTCGGCTGGTCGACCTCTACGGCCGCAAGCGGGGCTTCGTCGTCGGTCTGTCGCTTTTCACCCTAGCTTCGGTCGCCTGTGCCGTGGCGCCGTCGGCGGCTTTCCTCATCGGCGCGCGCGTCGTGCAGGGAGTCGGGGCGGCGATTCTGACGCCCAGTTCCCTAGCCGTCGTGCTGCCCGCGTTCGCCCCGCGCGCCCGACCGGGGGTCATCGCCGCGTGGGCGGCGGTTGGTGCCGTCGGCGCCGCCGCCGGACCCCCGCTGGGTGGGCTGCTGGTTCAGGCGAGCTGGCGTTGGGTGTTTCTCGTCAACGTCCCGCTGGGGTTGATCTCGATTACGTACGCTGTGCGACGGCTGACCGAAACCAGGGACCCGAACCCGCGCGGCCTGCCCGACGTCGCGGGAACCCTCGCGCTGATGCTCGGCATCGGGTCGCTGACTCTGGCGCTAGTCAAGGGGCGCGAATGGGGCTGGGACGCGGACGCCACGTTGGCCGCCTTCGCGGCCGCGACCGTGCTGGTGTCCGTCGCCGTGCTGCGGTCGGTCCGCCATCCGGCGCCGGTGCTGGAACTGCCGATCCTGCGGGTGCCATCGTTCGCCCTGGCCGTCGCGTCGGCCCTGGCGTTCTTCGCCGCGTTCGCCGCCCTGCTGCTGTCTGGTGTGCTGTTTCTGACCCAGGTATGGGACCACTCCATCCTGCGGGCCGGTCTCGAGCTCGCACCCGGTCCGCTCGCCGCGCTCGCATTCGCCGCAGTCGCCAGCCGGCTCGGCCCGCGGATCGGTATGAGTACCGTCGGCGCGATTGGCGGGGCACTACTAGCTGCGGGCCTTGCCTGGAACGCCCTCCGCTTGGGTCAGGCGCCGAACTATGTCGGCGCCTTCCTGCCCGGACAGGTGGTCACCGGTGCCGGCGTGGGCCTGTCCATACCCGCGTTCACCGCGGTCGCGGTCAGCGCCGTCGGGCCGAACCGCTTCGCTACCGCGATCGGCATCTCGGCGATGTTCCGCCAGGTAGGGGCGGCGCTAGGCGTGGCGGCGTTCGTCGCCATCGTCGGAACGCCGGCTCGCGACGCGGCGATCGATGCCTTCCGGCGCGGCTGGGCATTCATGGTCGGCCTGGCGAGCGTCGCCGGGCTGCTCATGCTGCTGGCCCGGTTCTTTCCCGCTACAGCACCTCTGGAGCCGGCCGCCGATCAGGGCCGGGTAATGATCCCGCCCCCGACGAGGGGCCAGGTACGGGCGTCGTCAGAACTCGACCAGCCTGAGCGGGTCTCGTGAGAACAAGCATCATCGGCCACCTGTGTACTGGTCTGACCCGTCGTCGCTTCGAGACTCGGCCACCGCCTTAACGACACCCGTCGCGCGCTCCTGGAGCTCACGCACTTGGGGTGCGATGTCGTTTGGTAATATGTCGGCGATCCAGACGAAGCGCGTGCGGTCCTCGCCGTCGCTGAAGACCTGCACGGACGCGTTGTGGTGTCTGTAGTTGAGGGGCGACTCGACGACCGACCAAACAAGACGGCGGGCGTCGTCGTACACGTCGATGAGCAGCTCGCGCGCCACGGCGCCGTTGAAGAAGGTCACGACGCGGGCGTCGTCGTCCAGATGGGCGTCGACAACGAAGCCCGGCACCAGGCGCTCGTGCACCGCGCCGAAGTCGCGAACCACGTCCCATACGTCCCAGGGTCGGGCGCCAATCAGGATCTCTGTGCGGACGGAAGCCATGCCGCAATCGTGCCGCGACGGGCGGTCGGTGTCTTGAATATTCCTGCAAACAGGTACCTCCGGCGAGGACACCGGGCTCTGGGTGTACCGCTGTTTGGGCGCGTAGATCAGGACGACGATCCCTGACCTGAATGTCTTCTGGTCGACGAGCTTCAGGTGGGTGGTGTCCCTTCCATCGCGCAGGCGTTGCCTGCTCCCGACCGCAACCGGGAACATCCAGAAGTGGAACTCGTCGACGAGATTGTGTTGCATCAGTGTCCGGTCGAGCTCACCGGTGCCGAACTTCAGGATGTTCTCACCAGACTGCGCCTTCGGCTTGGCGACTTCCTCCGCGACGTTCCCCGCTATGAGTGTCGCGTTCCACGTCGCTCCCGCAAGCTCGTTGAGGCGACGTACTTCGGCATGCTGTTGATCCGGTTGGCGTAGTCATCGGTGCGGGCTGGCCACGCCGCCGCGAACCCCTCATAGGTAACGCGCCCGAGCAGCAGAGCATCCGCCGCAAAGAGCAGCCCATGTGTGTACGCGTCGTGCTCGTCGTCCCAGTACGGCGGGCCCCACTTCTCCGGTGAGCTGATGACCGTCCAACGTTACGAACGTCGACTCGACGGCCCAGGAGTGAGCGCCGCGGGAGCGAGGGCGTCGGCGAGCGCTTCGACGAAGCTGCGCAGGGTGGAGCCGTCCTCAGCGCCGTGCAGGGGATTGATCTCGGCAATCGTGATGCCGGCAAAACGCGGGTCGCCGCACAGCACGGTGAGCAGCCGGCTGGTTTGGTCGAGGGTCAGTCCGAGGTTGCGAGATGTGTTCTCCGAAAGGGACAGGTCGATGAAGTCGATGACGTCGCCGTCGAGGTGGACCAGCAGGCGGTCGTGCATGTTGAGCCAGGCCAGCGCTTGCCGGGCGGCGGCTTCGGGGTCGGCGGCCACGGTCCGCCAGTCGAGGTAGCGGAGTTGCAGGGCGGAGAGCTGGTCGCGCTCCCAGTCGGTGCCGCTGTTTACGTCCGTGCCCAGGAAGACGAGGTCATCGGGGCGCAGCAGGGGCGTGCTGCCGACGCTGGAGGCGAGCGATGGGAGGCTTCCCTCCAGGCCGAGGAGATGGGCGACGCCCATCCAGTCAAGCGCGCCGTCCGAGGTTGAGGACGGCGTGTTCAGGTCGGTGTGGAGGTCGACACAGAGCAGTCCCACGCGCTGTTGGCTGACTTGATGCCCGGCGACGGCTCCGAGCGTGAGCGTGCAGTTGCCGCCGATGACCATCGTGCGGTGGCCGGCGGTCACGGCGGCGGCGACACGTGTGGCGGTCTCGGTGACCGCGTCAATGACAGCTGGTAGGTTCTACGCGGACCGATGCGCGCGGTCGGGCTGCCAACGGACGAGCGGTAGGTCGCCGGCGTCGTGCACGGTAAAGCCGCGACGCCTCAGGGCCGTGAGCAGCTGGGCATTGCCAAGACGCAGTGGGAGCGAGTTCCTGGCCTGGGGCGAACGAGGCCGCGCTCGTCGGAGCTCCGATGATGGATAGCGGCGTCACGTTACCTCCGCACAGAGTCTAGAGCCGCATCAGCCTCACCCACACGCCGCTAGCGACGAACCTCTGGCTACGCTTCGAACCGCCCGCGATCTTGGTGGTTCGTGGTTGCCATAGCCGCCACCAAGAACCAAGATCTGCGCGGGGTCCAGGGACCGTAGCCCGTGTACCGTGCCAAAACCAACGCCGGGTCTCGGAGCTGCTGTTTCGTGGTGGCGGTTACGCGGCTCTGTGGTACTCGTTGATGACGCCGCTGAGGATCTT
>JAHRHA010000315.1 GCA_020027875.1 Micromonosporaceae bacterium
CAAACTGGTAGAGAGCGTTGTTCTAGCCCTGTCGAATGCTGTCGGTGGCCCATCACGGCGACCTGTTCGCTTTCGGTGCATCTTTCATCAGATCCCCGTCACAGAGCCAGACGCGTACCACGGGCGGTACCGGGGCCGTCGACTCCGGTTGCACCAGATGCATCGTCGTGACATCGAGCGCAACAAGAACCGATGCAACATCGATGCATCTGGCGCAACAGAAGCCGCCCTTAGTAAGTGCGCCAACGACTCCCGGACCACGTGTCAACATCGTTCCGCGGACGTCTGGCAGCCAAGTGCCGACAGGCCAACGATCGCAGAACCTGCCGAATGATGCGTCCAGCGCAACTCCGCTCACTTACGCCTGCGATACCAGCAGCGCCGGGCTGATCGGTGTCGGGAATGAGGCGTCCCGGACGGCGCGGTAGCCAGTCAGTGCGGTGACCGTGCTCTGATGCAACGGCAGCAGCCGAGACTTACCGAACTTCCCGTGCCGTACCAGCAGCACACCGGCATCGGCATCGAAGTCCTCATCATCGACGGCCAGCGCTTCGCCCATGCGTAGGCCGGTCACCGCGAGCAGCCCGATCAGCGTGCGCATCGTCGCCATGCGCAGCGGCGTCTTCAGCGACTGGGTCTGCTGGAGCAACGCGGCCAGGTCCTCGTCGGAGTAGAGGTAGGGCACGACCCGGCGCCCCCTCCCGGGTAGCAGTCCGGGCGGCGGGACTGGGACCGTCGGGTCCAGGGTGTGCAGGTAGGCCGCGAAGCTGCGCACCACGGACAACCGCATGCCGAGCCAGCCGGGGCTGGCCGGTTGCGGCAGCTTCGCCCACGCCAACGCATCATCGACCGTGAACGAGCTGTGGCCGAGTTCGTCGAGGTGGTCGAGGAACTGCACGAGCAGCTTCTCGTCCCGGCCCAGGCCGAAGCCCAGACCACGCCGCAGCTTCAGGTACTCGCCAAGGGCGGTGCGCAGATCGGCGGTCATCGAGTCACGTCCCGTGGCCACGGCATCGCCAAGCCGCGCAGCGCCTTGATGTCGACTTTGGCGTAGACGGCTGTGGTCAACACGGTGCGGTGGCGCAGCACCTGGCCGATTTCCGTCAACGGTGCTCCCGCGGCCAGCATGGTGGTTGCGGCGCTGTGCCGTAGCCGGTGGGCGTAGATGGTGCCCAGCCCGGCGCGGTGAGCGGCTGCGTTGACGACCTGCGTCACGCCCGTATTGGTCAGGCCGCGGTGCGGAGCCTTCACTCGGATGAACACGCACCGGTCCACGGCGGCCGGCGGCCGGCCCGTTCGCAGATAGTCGGCCAGGACCTGCCCAACGTCGGCTGGTAGCGGCAGCCGGTCACGGTGGCCGCCCTTACCCCGCACGACGACCTCGCCATGCCGCCAATGGAGGTCGTCCAGTTGCAGCCCCGCGACCTCGCCAGCGCGCAGACCCAGGCGCACCAACATGATCAGGATCGCCAGGTCCCGCAGACCATCCGCGCTTCGGGTGTCGCACGACGCCAGCAGTGCCGTGATCTGGTCCGCGGGCAGCCCTTTGGGCAGGCCGACGATCGGTGAGCGACCTTCGGCACGGACATCGACAGGTCAACGGCCGTCACGCCATCGAGGAACCAGAACCGCAGCAACGAACGCAACGCAGACGCGTAGCCCCTGCACAGTCTTGGGCGCCAACGACCGCGTCAGGTCGGACAGGAACGCCGCCACCGTCCGCGCCGACAGGTTCGCGACATCGATGACATCGCCAGCCACCACCATCGACACGAACGGGCGCACGGACACGACATAGAGCTCGGCGACGTTGGGCTGCAACCCACGTTCCGCCAGCAGATACGCGCGGAACCGCTCCACCAACGCATCGGTCGCCGCCAACACGATGGGCGGCTCAACCGGCGCAGCGCCCACATCGCGCAGGTAGGACAGCAACGGGTCCAGCGACCGCCGTGACCGGAAGGCGCGGTAACCAGCCGCGGCCCGCGCCTCGATGTAACGGCGTGCCACCGTTGCCGTCAGCCCTGCCGCGTCCAGTCCTTCTCCGGCCAACCACCGGCTCAGATGCGCCACCAGCGTCATGCGCTGGCGCCGAGTCATAAGCGTGTAACCGAGCCGCGCCAGGTGCTCGGCGAACCCCGCCGCGTGCGACTCAAGAGGCCCGACAACCCGGGCTCCGAGAATGTCCATCATCGCCAACCTCTCCACTGGATGGAGAGGCCAGCGTCAACCCGCCAGGATTATGCCGACAACGCGAGCCCGGACCTGAGCAACCAGATCCGCTCGCCCACCGACCTCGGCATAACCGCGACCTCGGGGTAATGCACGTTATTCCGATATCGGAATAAGGTGCACCTGATCCGGGCCAGTCTGCGCTACGCCTCTTACACCGATCGCAAGAAACTCGCCGGCGCGCTCCGCCCGGTCTACACCGCCGTCAACGCCGACGCCGCCGAACAGGCCCTAACCGAGCTCGCCGACTCCCCGCTGGGACGCAAACACAAGTCCGCCCTCGCCGTGTGGGAGCGCGCCTGGGAACGCTTCACGCCGTTCCTGTCCTTCCCACCCGAACTCCGGAAGGTCATCTACACCACCAACACGATCGAGAGCCTCCACTACCAAATCCGTAAGATCATCAAGAACCGGGGTCATTTCCCCACCGACGACGCCGTGGTCAAACTGCTCTGGCTCGCCATCTGCGACATCGAGGACAAACGTGCCCGCGCCCGCGGAGCCGACCGTGGCAAACCAGCCAACCAACGCAATGCACCAGCCCGCCTCATCGAAGGATCAATCACCATCGGCTGGAAACAAGCCCTCGCAGCACTTGACGAGTTCTGCCAAGACCGTAACCTCGAACCCATCAACTAACCAGTCCAGATAGGACGGTTACACAGGCCATCTGACAAGCTCGACCAGATGGTCGAGTGAGTTGAAGGGTAACCGCCTCGCGTGGCCGCGAAATGGTCTTCGACGGCAAGAACGACGCATGAGACTCCTCACAACACCGTACGCAATTGTGTGATCACCGGGTGCCGGGCGACGGCATCGAGCTGCTCGCCTCCAGCCAGAACACCATCACCGGGTGCACCATCACCAACGTGCGGTTCCACGGCATCCAAGGTCAACAAGGCCCTCCCCAATTGCCGAGCAACCCAACAAGAAGTCCAGTGGCAGCGTCATTGCGGGGACGTGATCGACCAGGCCGGTCAGGACGGCATCAACGTCGCCAGCGGCGACCGCAACCAGATCACCAACAACACCGTCACGAACAGCTCCGACGACACGTCGGGCCGGGACTGCACCCGGACCACGTCGAGCAACTCGATCACCTGAAACGACAATGCCGTCTCCGGCAACACCACCACCGACAACCGGACGCCGACACCCAGAAGTACGG
>JAHRHA010000013.1 GCA_020027875.1 Micromonosporaceae bacterium
AGCCACAGCCTCGCCAGCGGTGCCCGGCAGGAGCGCACGCCAAATGAGAGCCACGCTCGCAGGCGGGCAGCCGCGACAGAGCGTCCCGCCGAGCACCTCGACAAGGCCCCGTCAGGCCCTTGCCGTAGCTCTATTGAACAGGTAGCCGATGAGCGGACGTTTGATGTCGGGCGCACTGTTGGCAGCGTGATCTCAGTCGATGGTTATGTCAACCGATGTCGGCGCAGGAGCTTGAACGCCCTCTGTCGACCTTGGACCACCACAGCTGCGGGGCCCAACATCTACACTTGCCCTGATGAAGCTCCTGGTTACCGGTGCCGCAGGTTTTCTTGGTCGACATGTATGCCGTCACGCCGTCGCGGCCGGGATAACTGTCGTCGGCGCCTATCGGTCCGCACCCGCATCGATCAACGGTGTTGAGTGGGCGTCGCTCGATGCGACCGACGCCGCGGCGGTCGACCGGCTTATCACGAGTTCGGGGCCTGACGCGATTATTCATACCGCGGTCGCCCTCGCCGGTTCGCTCACCCCGCTCGCGGCCCAGATGAACTGGGCGACGAACGCAATCGCCCCCACCCATGTGGCCCGGAGCGCGGCACGCCATGGCATGCGTCTCGTCCACATCTCGTCTGACGCGGTTCATAGGGGCCGAAAGGAGCCATACCGCGATGACACGGCGCCCGACCCGATCTATTCGTACGGTGCAGCGAAAGCCGCCGCAGAACTGGGCGTCACGCTCGTCGCGCCAGATGCGGCGATCGCACGGGTGTCGGCCATCATGGGCGACGGCACTGAGGATTGCGAGCTTGCGGATCGGGAGCGGTTCATGCTCGACCTCGCGTCAGGCCACGCACCCGGGGTCCTGTTCACGGATGAGGTCCGCTGTCCGGTCGCGGTAAGTGACCTCGCCGACGCTTGTCTGGAGCTTGCCGCGAATGACGTCGCCGGTCTGCTAAACCTAGCGGGGACCGATGCCATGAGTTGGTTCGAGATGGGCGAACTGGTCGTGGCTCGATACGGCGGCGATCCGGGAGCCTTGCCCGCCGGAACCCATACGTCGGCCCACGTGTCCCGTCCGGGTCGCGTCGTACTCGACACCGGCCTAGCCGGCAAACTGCTACGTACACGAATACGCAGTCTTCGCGAGGTCTATTCGAGGTAGGGCGAGATCGAACGCTGCCGGGCTGTCCCAATGGACCGGCCCCTCTTGGTGGATCTACTGCACAGAGTTACCGGATCTGCCGCGATACGCGCGGTCATGCCCGAGAGGGGCATCGTGTCGGCAATGGCTGTCCAGGGCCATCCGCGCTGCTGGCCGATCTCGGCGAAACTGTACTCGTGGACGTATCAGGGTTGGTCCTTCGCGAGGGCGACAGCGTACGAGCAAGCGGCCGGGTCGTGGCGATCGGCGGCATCGCCTGGTTCGAACCATCGCTACCTGTACCCCTGGTCTTCTACCCCCCGGGACACGAGCCTCCCCCTCGCCCCAGCGGGCTCGGGGTCCAGGCCATCGGCGTTGATCTGGTGAAGCTTGACGATCGCCGTGAGAGACAGGGCGCCGTCGAGGGCTGGGCGACTTTGACCGGTGATTGGCGGCAAGATCGCCTGGTGGTAGGCGAGCAGGGACCCCAGAGCCCGGCGCAATACGAGAATCCTTCTTGGACTCGACCTCCTTGCCCCGCACCTACCGGTGGCTGGCCCGAGGGCGTCGTCGATGAGAACTTCCACCTGCCGCCGGAGCTGTACACCTCTCACGTGATCACGAGCATCACCACGTTTCGGCCAAGTAGAACCCAGACGGTCCTAGTCGTGGCAGCCGAGGAGCCGCAACAGGTAAGGGCCACGCTCCGACCACGCTACGGCGCGCGGCTGTGCGTCGTGCCCAGTCGGTGGACACGTCGCCAGATCGACGACGTCACGCGCCGAGTGCGCGCCGAGATGCTCCGGTGGATGATCTACAGTTGTGGCCAGTCGACAACCGAGGACGGCCAGGCATTAGTCACCGTTGACCTCAGCCGGGTGCTGCCAGCGTTCGCCGAGTGGGCCAGCACCATATCGGAAGGCCTGTTGTCCCTTAACCCATGGCTTACGCCTCGACCAACGCCGCGGCGGTGAAGACATAACCCTCCGGACCCTGCCCGCCGAACTTCAGGTACAGCGGTGTGGGGGAGTCCCGCCGAAACGCACTGTCATGCCGCCGAGCGTGCCGTCTCAAAAAGATCGTCCGTCAGCAGACGTCTCATGTTGCTCGCGGGGGAGAACGGCCGTGCCGAGATCGGCTCTCGCCGGACACCCTGTTGCGGGCGACCGCACACTCCTGCCGCAGTTCAGGTGAGCTGACCGCCGCTCGGCGGACCGGTGAGGACGGTGGGCACGTACTCGAGGAGCTGCAGCCTGCCGTCGAACGTCCGGCTGGCGACCATTTCGAGGCTCACGTCAGGATATCCGTCGTAGATCCGCTCCCGCCCGGTGCTGCCGGTGAGGACTGGGAAGACGACCACCCGGAAGCGGTCGACGAGGCCTGCCTCGAGCAACGACCGGCACAAAGTGAGGCTGCCGATCGTGCGCAACGGACGGGCGCCATCCTCCTTCATCGACCGTACGGCCTCGACCGGGTCCTGGTCGACCAAGCGCGTGTTGGCCCACGCCAACGGGTTCTTCAGGGTCGAGGAGAACACCACCTTGGACATCTCGGTCAGCTGCGCGAAGCTGGGGTCGTCGGACGTGGCCGCGAAGTCCGACATCAACCGGTACGTGGTCGCGCCCATCAGGGCCGTGTAATGGCGTTCCGGCGACTGGTCGAGCCACGCCAGGTACTCGGGTCCCTCGAGGCCCCAGTAGCCGGGCCAACCCTCCGCCGAGGCGTAGCCGTCGAGCGAGGTGATGAAGTCCACCAACAGTTCTGCCATCGGGTTTCCCTTTGCTCGTGCTCCTCTTCACCATGCAGGCTGCGACGCTCACCGGCAACTCCATGTGATCGCCCTTCAGCCTGTCGTTGAGCTGAGGGTGTCCCAGGCAGCGGTGCGGTCTGCCGATGTTACCCGGTCAGCCGCTCGACCACAGCGACGACCGGACGGGATACCACGGATTCGCGCACGCCCGATGCAACCGATCCGCCGGCGGCCGGCTGGGCGCCCACGACGTAGGCCACGCCATCCTCAAAGAGCTTCAACCTCTCCTATGCGGGAAACGACCTGTAACCCGACGGCTCCCTAATCAGCCGCGGTCGACGATCTCCACCACCTGGTCTGCGGGCAGACGGGGAGTATGCGGAGGCCCGGCGTGCTCGGGATCCGCAGCGCCGAGGCGCAACACCAGGTAGGGCTCACCCACGCCAGAGAGTATGCGCCTCAGGGCCTGGCGTGTGCCGGGTACCTCGACCGCTGCGCTGAGCGGCAAAAGCGTCAGATCCAACTCGATCGCCGACAGCCAGGCCGCGCTCAGCGCCTCGCCACCGCGGAGCCAACCCATGGCCGAGTCCGCGTCACCGTACAGAATCGCATAGACCGCCGCGCGGTCGTGGCTGGGGCCGACTGGCAGAGCGCCACCGTGGCCGAAGTCGCGATTGGGCACCATTGTGGACGGTGGCTCGCTTGGAATGGCGGCGGCGGGGACGCCAAGTCCGTCCTCACGCGGTAGGCCGATCCAGTAGGACATCTCGTCTGTCCACGTGGGATCCATCGCTTCGACGGTACGCGCATGGTCTGCGGCGGAGGCGAGCTCGACGACGTCCTCCGGTCGGAGGTAGTGTACCCGCGCGCCCTCAGCGGTAACCGCGTGGCGGATCCCCTCTAGCGCGGTGCCAGACACCGGACTCTCGGACACCGGCCGGCGGTCGGTACGGCGGATGCGTACGGTCTGAAGCAAGCGCATCGCGGCCGGTGTGACCTCGGTGCGGCCGGTGAGCGTCAGCCGGGCGAGCAGGTCAGGGTCGGCCCCATCGGGTAAGCGGTATACCTCGGCCGCCCAGCCCTCCGCGGCGAGAGCGAGCCGGACGTGGTGCAGCGCCGTACCACAGCTGACCGTGAGCAGCCGGCCGCTCGGGTCGGTGACGGCGAGCTGGCGACCGCGTTCGGCCCGAAGCTCCAGCGATCTCGCTCGCACCCGCCATCGCCACGGCTGCGTGTTGTGGATCGACGGAGCGTACCCGGCTGTCCGTGCCGCCTGTGCCAGAGCCGCCGTAGTTGTGGTGGGATCCAACTCATGGTCTGTGCTCACAATCGGTTCCCTCCCTCGTTGTGGTTCATCGTCGCCCGGGACCGGTGATCAGACCAGGGTCGCTGTGACCGGGGGAGGTGGGACCTTCGACTCTGCCATACCCGCGTTTGGGGCGTTTGCCCTTCGCGCCGGCGCCGGGGAGCGAGATGCTGGTCGGGTAGACGACCTACAGGGAGGTGGACGAGATGGGTGACGTGGGTTCGTCCGACGTCGCGGTGATGGACGTGCTGCGTACGGTCGCCGACCGCACAACCGTACGAACGGTGTTCGGAGAACCGGTCACGCAGAACGGCGTGACCGTCATACCGGTCGCCCGAGTCAGTGGTGCCGGTGGCGGGGGCGGCGGCTCCGGGCCGAGCGGCAGCTACGGGCCGGGCGGCGACGGCTCCTACGGCAGCGGCACCGGTGGTGGCATAGCTCTTGCCGCGAAACCGGTCGGCGTCTTCGTCCTCAGCAATGACACGGTGCGGTGGCGGCCGTCCGTGGACGTCAACAGGGTCATCCTGGGCGGTCAGGTGGTGGCGGTCGTGGCGCTGCTGGTGCTGCGCGCCCTCATCAAGGCGCAGCGCACCTCGAAGCGCAAGCGCCGAGGTCGTTAGCGCCGCAGCGGACCCGTCCGAAGAGTGGTCAATGCCGCTCGCCGAGCAATCGCGTCGCGAGAACCGCTGCCTGCGTGCGACGCTCGAGACCGAGCTTCGCGAGCAGGCTCGACACGTAGTTCTTCACGGTCTTCTCCGCGAGGAACATCTTCGCAGCGATCTCCCGGTTGGTGAGTCCTTCGGCGACGTAGATCAGGATGCGTCGCTCCTGCTCGGTAAGTGACTTGAGTTCATGCGGTTCCTCGACGCCGTTGCGGATGCGTTCGAGGACTCGCTGCGTGACGGCCGGGTCCAGCATGGACTGACCGGAGGCGACCCTCCGGACGGCGTCGACGAGGTCGGTGCCGCGAATCTGCTTGAGCACATATCCGGCGGCTCCGGCCATGATCGCAGCGAAGAGCGCCTCGTCATCCTCGTATGAGGTGAGGATGAGGCCTTTGATCGAGGGGTCCACGGATCGGACATCGCGGCAGACGTCGATGCCGCTGCCGTCGGGGAGCCGAGCGTCGAGGACGGCCACATCCGGTCGCAGCGCCGGGATGCGCCTGGCGGCCTCATGCGCGGAACCGGACTCGCCGATCACCTCGATATCGCCGTCGTGCTGGAGCAGCTCGCGGAGGCCGGCGCGTACCACCTCGTGGTCGTCGAGCAGAAAGACCCGGATCATGTCCACATTCTTACCCGACCGGCGACCGCAGCCGCACCGGGCCGAAGGTCCCGACTCGGTGGGGCCTACGTCCTCGCCCGCGGCGGTGGTTCGGGTAGGTGTGCCCAGGCGGTTGGGGTCTTCCGGCCCTGCCCACCACGGCAGGTGTCGGGCAGCCTCGAGCGAAACAGGAGGTCGGCCATGTCGAAGATCCACCATGATGTCCTGACTGCCGCGGCGCAGGACGCGCTGCGGGCCCCGTCGGTGCTTAACACCCAGCCGTGGCGGTGGCGAATCGATGCCGACGTGCTCGAGCTCCATGCGGACAGAGACCGGCAACTCCCCGTCGCCGACCCGGGCGGGCGGCTGCTTCTGCTCAGTTGTGGCGCAACGCTGCACCACGCGCGCATCGCCATGGCTGCCGCGGGTTGGAGCGCGCAGGTCCGGCGGATGGCCGACACGTTCACCGATGACCTTCTGGCACGCATCCTCGTGGGCGCACCCAAGCAATCGTCGGCCGATGAGCGCGCCATGCACCAGGCGATTGACCGGCGGCGCACCGATCGCCGGCCCTTCGGCGACGAGCCGGTGCCGCCCGAGGCGGTGCAGAAGCTAGTGGCCGCCGCCGAGGCGGAGCAGACAAAACTGCACCGGGTACCCATAGGGCAGATGCCGATCCTCGCGATCGCCGCCGCCGCCGGCGACGCGGAGATGTCCGATCCGCAGTACCGCGGCGAGCTCATGCGGTGGGCCAACCGTCCATCGTGGAGCGGCGACAGCGTACCGGCAGACACGATCGTACGGCGGGTTCCGCGCCGGGTGCCGGTACGCGAGCTCACAATGCCACCGCAGGAAGGCATGACGGTGCAACCGGGGGGCGACCGTGGAGCTGCCTACTTCGTCCTGTTCGGCGACGGTGACGACGCACCCGACTGGTTGCGCGCAGGGGAGGCTCTCTCGGCCGTTCTGCTGACCGCCGTCGCGCTCGGTCTGTCGGTCGCGCCGATAAGCGACGTCATCGAGGTGGCGCATCCGCGCGAACTGGTTCGCGGACTGCTCGCCGGACGTGGCCACCCGTACATCGTTCTCCGCTGCGGACTCGGAGGCCCTACGGAGGA
This sequence comes from Micromonosporaceae bacterium, assembly GCA_020027875.1. GTDB lineage: Bacteria > Actinomycetota > Actinomycetes > Mycobacteriales > Micromonosporaceae > JAXIPB01. The sequence goes on from JAHRHA010000013.1 coordinate 6,582, forward strand.
CCTCGCCACCGCGCCACGGCGTGATCCCGCGGAGGTCATTCGAGAACGTTCGGATCCACAATGAACCCCGACCCGGCACCGAAGGGCGCTACGCCATGACTGCGACCAGCATTGACGAGCCGACCTTCCGCGCCGCGGTCGAAGCAGCCGTCCGGGCGCCATCGCTGCACAACTGCCAACCGTGGCGTTTTCGGCGGCAATCGGACTCGATCGAGGTCCTCGCCGACCCTGCCCGTGGCCTGCCCTCGTCCGACCCGACCGGGTGGGCCGTGCACATCGCGTGCGGTGCGGCCACCTTCAACATGCGGTTGGCACTCGCCGTGATGCAGCGCCCTGTCGACGTGCGCTGGCGACCATACCCCGCCGACACGCTGGTGGTGGCGGCTCTGACGCCGGCAGCTCCGCGGTCGGCCACGCCGCTGGAGCAGCGGCTATTTGCGGCGATCCCGCGCCGACACAGCAACCGCGATCCGTTCTGGCCCGACCCGGTGCCGGTCGACGCCCGCGCTCGGCTACTCGAAGCGGCCGGCGCCGAGGCGGCCTGGCTGGAACTGGTCACCGGGACGGCGGCGGTCGGTGCGGTCGCGGAGATCGCCCACGCCGCCAGCCGCGTGTTGAACCGGAGCCCTAGCTACGTGGCCGAGTTGGCCGCGTGGACCCGGCCCGATGACACCGCCAGCGACGGCGTTCCCGCTTCGGCCGGCGGTCCCAGCCCCGAGCCGCAGGATCTGTTTCCGCAACGGCCGTTCGGCGACCGAGAACGGGCAATCGGTCGAGACTTCGAAGCCGAGCCACTCGTCGCCGTACTCGGGACACCGGGGAATCTACCGAGCGACCAGCTCGCGGCAGGGCAGGCGCTGCAGCGCGTGCTCCTCACCATCACCGATCTCGGCCTCACCGCCTCGATGCTCTCGCAGCCGATCGAGGTGCCTGCCGCCCGCGAACAGCTCCGACTAGCCCTGGGCCGTTACGGCACACCGCAGATGGTGCTGCGCATCGGGTACGGCCAGCCGGGCTACCCGACCCCGCGCCGCGGCGCGGCCGAGGTTATCGACGTCGTCGAGGGCTGAACCCGCTGGGCCGCTTGAACCGGGCGGGAGCGCCGTGGCCCGTCGATCTTCCTGTCGCCCGGGTGGTTCAGTCCGTCAGCGGGCCGTGACTGGCGTGGCGGTTGAGGCTGCGTCCGACTGTGCGGGCGCCCCCACGGCCGGAGATCCGGATGAGGCGCGTAAGCCGCTGGTGATCGCCAGACCGCCGGTTGGCACGACCATCGGGACGTGGAACGTGCCGCCGGTCGGGGCGCTCGCCACCGGGATCACCGCGTATGCGTTGCCACCGGCCAGCACCGAGGTGGAGATGTAGTCGCCGAACATCCGACCCTGTGAGGTGTTGGGCAGCCAGGACAGGGTCATCGGGCCGGCGAGCTGGGTCGCGGTGCTCCACGTCGTTCCGCCGTTGGTGGAGGAGATGAAACCGACGTTGAGCTGGCAGGTCGCCGCGGTGCATGACGAGTTCGGGTAGAAGTAGTAGGTCAGGCCGATTCGAGCGCTGCCGCCCGAAGTCGACTTATCCACGCCGATGCCCGGCACGAAATGCTCCACCGTGCTCGACGTTGCGTCGATCGGAACGCGGGTCACCGAGCCCCAGGTCGTTTCACTTGTCGACTTACTCAGCACGATGTCGTTACGCGTGCAGCCGGAGCGGAAACGGCAGTCGGCCCACGCGACGTAGGCCGTGCCGGCTGAGTCGATCTCAGCCGAAGGCAATGGTGACTCCCGCAGCCCGCCGGCGACCGTGTGGTGGCTGATGGATGAGACCAGGACGGTCGCTCGCCAGCTCGCGCCGCCATCGATGGAGCGGAACGAGCGGATCTGGCTGGCGTTCGTGGCCCGATAGGGCACGAGCACAGTGCCGTTGGGCCGCACAACGGGTTGGCCGCCGAGCCCGGTCGCACCGCCGTTAGGAGAGAGCGCCGCACCCCAGGTCAGACCGCCGTTGGTGGAGCGCTTCATCCGGATCTGGTTGCCGCTGGTGATGTCGTACTGGGTGTAGCAGTTGCCGAAGAACGGGCTCGACGCCGTGTTGTCGCAGACGATCCAGTTCTTGTCCAGGTTTCCGGTTGCGGTGGTGATCGGGTTGCTCCAGGTCAGACCCCCGTTTGTGGACCGGCTGGTCAACACGTTGACCTGGCTTCCGCTGAGGCCCAGCGACGAGATCAACCAGACGTTGTCCTGCGCGTCGTACGCGACCGATGGGTCGCTTACCTGCAGGTACGTGCCTCCCGCGTTGGTGGTGATGCCTGGCAGGAAGCCGTTGGTCCAGGTCGCGCCGCCGTTGGTGGAGGTGGCCCAGCCGACGTTGGAGGCGCCGCCACCGAAGACACGGCCCACCTGGAATGCGGAGACGATCGTGTTGCCGAACTGGAACGTGTCCGGTTCGACCTCGGTCTGGTGTTGGGCCTGGGCATCGGTGTACGGGTCGTTGCTGACCTGGGTCAGCGCGACGTTTGCGTACGCGGTCGTCGTCGTGAGTAGCAGCACGGCGGCGACGGCGGGCACGACCAGCGCGACGACGCGTGCGGATCGCGCACGTGCGGTGCGGCGAACGGAATGCATGGTGCCATCACCTTTTCTGGTGCCGGGGGAACGCTGCGGTTGCAGCGCAATCAAGGTGGGCAAATTTGGCGATCCGCGGACCACGGCTCGACGCTTGTCTATCAGATCGCGGCAGCGAGGGCAACACGTAGCGACGGGAAGGGCACGCTACGTGATCAGCTGCCTGATGCCCGAATCAAACGCCACGGTGATGGAGATGAATTGACCGGGCAGGACGTCGACGTCGACGGGCGCGGCGGCCGGCAGCGGGCCGACATCAGCGACGGGCAGTTGGGCCACCAATGGCCTGTCCGGGCACGGCGATGACTCCATGATTAATGGGCAGCCTCCGTCGACCACGGTTCCGGACGGCCTATAGAAGCGGTGGACATCGGCACGGATGCGCGGCAACCTGGAAGGCGTGAGACAACGGCCGAGCGGCCGGTGTCCGCTGTACGAGTCAGGGAGGCTGACCATGCGAGGTCGCCGCGTCGCGCGGGTCAAGGGCCCGAGACCGACGCTCTATGTTCGCAAGGGTCGTTGCCGCCGCGTGCGGGTAATCGTCAGCCACCGGGACCGTGCATTGATCTTCCAGGGTCGGGCTCCGGTGCTGCTGGTGTTGATCGCCCTCGTGGCCGCCACGCTGAGCACCGCGGTGATCACCGGATACCTGCGGGCCGGCTCCGCCATTGGGGGAGCGCTTGTGCTGGCCTGGCTGGCATACGGGCTCCGGGTGATGCGCCTGACACCCGACGGACCCCGCGGCGATGGCCCGGCCCCGCCCGGTGGCGCCGGTGTCCGCGAGCCGCGCCGCCCTCGACCGCACTCACCGGCTGGCGCCGCAGCCCGACCGTACGACAACGAAGAACCACCCGGCCGGGCGGTCGCGCTCGCCTGACGGGGCCGACGCATCGATCGGCTACCCGACTGCCGGTGCGGGAGGTACCGTGCATTCAGGCATTCGTCGGTGGCGTCGTTTGTTCCGCTCGCCGCGCACGACGGCCGTCGCCCAGGACCCCGGCGGCACAGCACTCGTTGACCGCGATGTGTAGTCCGGGAGTCCACGATGCGATCGTCTGAAGTCGAAACCGCTTCACGCCGGGGCGGGCCTGCCATGGTGTCGACACCGCCGGAGCGCGGTACCGCGTACGCCCAACTATCCCGCCAGATCAAGCAGGCGGGACTCATGCGGCGGCGGTCCCGCTACTACCTCTGGAAGATCGCGGTCACCGCCGGGCTGTTGGTCGCCGGCTGGGCCGGATTCGTCTTGGTGGGCGACTCGTGGTGGCAACTTGGCGTGGCCGCCTTCCTGGCCGTGGTCTTCACGCAGATCGGCTTTCTCGGTCACGACGCCGGCCATGGGCAGATCTTCGGCTCGCGGCGAGCCAACTACATCGTCGGCATCCTGCACGGGAACCTGGCCATCGGACTGAGCTACGGCTGGTGGGTGGATAAGCACAACCGCCACCATGCCCACCCCAACAGTGAGGACAAAGACCCCGACGTAAGGGTCAAGCCGTTGGCCTTCACCGCCGGCCAGGCACGGGCCAGCCGGGGCATGGCCCGCCTGATGCACCGCTACCAGGCATACCTGTTCTTCCCCCTGCTGCTCCTCGAGGCCATCAGCCTGCATGTCAACAGCATCAAGGCGCTGGCCGGTCGAGCGGCCCGCCACCGCTCACGGGAGTCGTTGCTGCTCGCCATCCACGTCGTCGGATACCTATCCCTGGTGTTCCTCGTGCTGTCCCCGGTCAAGGCCCTGGTGTTCATCGCCGTCCAGCAAGGACTGTTCGGCCTTTACCTGGGTTGCTCCTTTGCGCCCAACCACAAGGGCATGCCCATGCTCGACCCCGCGGACGAAAGCGACTTCCTGCGCCGCCAGGTGCTCACCTCCCGCAACGTGCGCGGTGGGTGGCTCACCGACTTCGCGTTGGGCGGCCTGAACTATCAGATCGAGCATCATCTGTTCCCATCGATGCCGCGCCCTAACTTGAAACGATCCCAGACGCTGATCAGAACGTTCTGCCAGGAGCACAGTCTCACCTACTGCCAGACGACCCTGGTGGACTCCTACGCGCAGGCGCTGCGTCACCTGGCCGCGGTCGGCAGGGCCGCGCAGCCCGGCCTCGTCGCCTGACCCACAGTGTTAGAGCGGTTCCCACGTGGGGCGCAGCGGCATGTCGGACCGACCGTCGGGGTGCGGCTTTGCTCCCAGGACCTGGTGGAGCTGGATCTGGTTCTGATCGAAGGCCAGGCTCACCCCAGCCAGGTAGAGGCGCCAGACCCGGGCGGTACCGACGCCGACCTCGGCCACCGCTTCGTCCCAGTGCGCGTCCAGGTTCGCGGACCAGGCGGCGGTCGTCAGCGCGTAGTGCTCCCGCAGGTTCTCCTCGTGGCGCACCTCGAAGCCGATGTCGTGCATGACCGACGCCAAGCGCCCCACGCCGGTCAGCTCGCCGTCGGGGAACACATAGCGGCTGATGAACCAGCCCCGGCGGATCGCCTCGTTGTTGTTGGGCAGCGTGATGCAGTGGTTGAGCAGCCGCCCGCCCGGGCGCAGCCGGTCGTAGAGGAACCGGAAGTACCGCGGCAGGTTGGCGATGCCGATGTGCTCGGTGAGGCCGATCGAGCTGACCGCGTCGAAGTCCATCTCACCGACGTCGCGGTAGTCGAGGTGGCGCACCTCGGCGAGCTCGCTCAGCCCGGCCTCGGCGATCGCCTTCTGGGCCCACTCGGCCTGCCGCCGCGACAGGGTTACCCCCAGCGCCCGAACGCCGTACTCCCGGGCCGCGTGCACGACCATGCCGCCCCAGCCACAGCCCACATCGAGCAGGCGCATGCCGGGTTGTAGCGCCAGCTTGCGAGCGACGAGGTCGTGCTTGGCGAACTGGGCCTCCTCGAGGGTGGCGGTAGCGCTCGGGTACACCGCACAGGTGTAGGCCATGGACGGTCCGAGGATCCATTCGTAGAACCGGTTGGAGACGTCGTAGTGGTGGCTGATGGCCCGCTGGTCGCGTGCCTTGGAATGGCGCCGCCCCTGTAGCCGCACCTCCTGAGCCGGCCGCGGCTGCGGCCGCAGCAGGCGCACTCCACCCAGGTCGCGGAGCAGTCGAATACGCCTTGCCAGCGGCAGCTCCAGGTCTAGCCTCGCCAGGTGCGCGAGCGCCTTGGAGAGGTCACCATCGACGTCGAGGTCGCCGGTGACATAGGCGCGCGCCAGGCCCAGGTCTCCCCGCGCGGTGGCCAGATAGGACAGGGCCCGCGGCGACCGGATATCGATGCTGACGGGGGCGTTGGGTGGCCCAGCGCTGCTCCCGTCGAACACCCGCACCCGCACCCCGCCCGTGCCACCACCGATGACGCGTTCGATCGCTTCGGCACGTCCCACGTCTACTCCTTCAGCTCAGCTACTGACTTTGTCGTAGAGGTCCGGCAGCCGCCCGTCGGGATCGTAGGTCCGCTTGACGGCGTCGTACGCCGCGCCGTTGTAGCGCTGCCAGAATTCCTCGGCCGGATAGTGCACAGTGGAGTACAGCGATTTGTGCCCTCCCAGTGCGCTGACCGCGTCCTCGATCAGTCTATTGTGGAACCCGTCGGGCTGTCCTGGCGGCAGCGGCACGCTCGACCAGAACCCCACGTTGACGTAGAGATCGTCCGGCTCCAGCGGGTACAGCGGCCAGGGACGCGGTGCCCGCAACCGCATTGGACACAGCCACACCGGCGTGATGCCGACGTCGCGGTGGAACAACTCGAGGAACTTGGCCGTGTGCGCCACCGGTATCTCGACGTCCTGGACCACCGCCTCCTCCTGCGGCATCCCGCGCATCCGCGCCACCGACGCGGTGAGCTGGTGCCGGCGGTCGAAGGCCACCAGGCGCCGGTATACGTCGGACCGCCGGTACCGGCGCGGCCACAGCCGGCGTACCCATGGCCGCTGCACGCCGAACGCGCGCGAACACCAGAACCAGTCGGTGTCCCATCGCCACAGATAGTCCCGCACGGTCAGGTAGTCGACGTCGCGCTGCTGGATGGACCGGTAGTACACCGCCATCCCGGTGTAGTCGCTGACCGAGGGCGCCTCGTCGACGAACGTGCCGAGGGTGAGGTACAGCTCGTCCGCGCCGAAGACCGTACCGTCGACGAAGTCCACCGGCTCGTTGTCGTATGCGGCGTCAGCACACACCGTGGCCATCGTCGTGAGGCACGCGTCCGCCGTGCCGAACCGTAGGTGCCGGAGCCGGACGAAGGGTCGGACCGGCTCCAGGTCGATCGCCAGCCGCAGCGCATAGCCGAGGGTGCCGTACGAGTTGGGAAAGCCAGCGAACAAGTCGGCGTGATCATTGTCGGGCCGGGCCAGGATAACCCGTCCATCGCCGGTGAGGATCTCCATCTCGTGGACCGACTCGTGCGGCAGCCCGTTTCGGAACGAGGACGACTCGATGCCGAGCCCGGCGACCGCGCCGCCCAATGTGATGGTCTTCAGCTGAGGCACAACCAGCGGCATCAGACCGTGTGCCAGGGTCGCGTCTACGAGTCGCTCGTAGGTCACCATTCCCTGCACGTCCGCGGTCCGCGTCTGCGGATCCACGGCGAGCACCTGGTCGAACCCGCTCACGTCCAGTCCAGGCTCACGGCCCGACACCCTTGGGCTGCCCGACTCCCTGAAACGGAATAGGTTCGATGTCCGCTTCGCCAGCCGCACGGGCTCGCCGGCGGGCACAGCGGCATAAGCCGCCCGCAGCCCGTCCACCGCGTGCGCGTGCGCTACGTACCGTGGCCCCACACTGGCACGGTACATCCGGTGGCTGGTCGACGCGTCTTCAGGGGACAAGCCACCCCTTCATGGGACTTATCCCTCAGCCTCGAGCTTCCTCTGCCTGGCGTAGCGAAGGTAGTGGCGCGGCGAGAGGCTCGCCGGGTCGCCGCGCTCGAACGCCACCTTGGCGGGCGGGATGTTCACGGCGGCCATCTTCCGATAGAGATCCTCCGTCAGGTGGCCGGTGTCGGCCGCCTCCATGAACGCCCGGCGGTCGGCGGGGTCGAGGCTTTCGAACCATTGCTCGGGGGAGGGTTGCATACCTGCACGTTACTTGGCCTTTTCGCGTTGTTACACAGCCGGTCGTCGGAATCTCATCACAGGACCGCGCCGCGCGGGGCGACCTCAAGGGCGGCAACGCCCCGTCCGTAGAGCACGATGAGCCGGTCACCATGCTTGCTGCGGAGCACACCGGAATCCTGCGCGAGCGTCGAAACAGCGTGCTCGATGACCTCGTCCTCGTCGACTTCGTCGGGTTCCTCGTACGTGATGTCCATGCGGTCGCCGCCGGTGAGCCGGACGCGCAACACAATCTTTGCCATGGCCTCGAACCTAACGCGCCGGACGACTCGTGGTCGCGCTCAGTCGAAGATCGGTGCGCGGGTTCGGATCCGTTTGAGTTCGAAGAACCCGTCCGTGCCGGCGGCGAGCGCGACCGCGTCCCATAGCCGGCCGGCCGCCTCATTGCGTGGGTGCGGCGTCACCACCGGCCCGAAGAAGGCCACAAGCTCGCCCGCCGCTCCCCGAAGGTGGATGACCGGAGTTCCGACCTCGCCGCCGACCGGGTCCATTCCGGCATGGTGGCTGACCCGCACGGCCTCGTCGTAGAACGTCGTCTCCGCGGCGTTCGCCAGCGTGTGCGGCAGGCCCGACCGGGTCAGTGCCAGCGCGAAAAGATCCCGGTTGATTGGGGCCCGTTCTTTGTGGATCAGAGTGCCGAGCGCGGTGTACAGGTCTCGCACGGCCTTGCCGCCGTGGGAGAGGTCAGTCGCGATCGCTACCCGCACCGGACCCCAGCCGTCTCTTGTCTGCCGCTCACTCGGCTCGGACCGACCGGCACGAGCTTCGGCGAGGAGCGCCAGGCTCATGACGTGAAAGCGCACCTGAACGTCGCGGACCTGTTCGACCTCGAGCAGCCATCGAGACGTCAGCCATGCCCACGGGCAAAGCGGGTCAAACCACATCTCGGCGGTTGCCACGGCACGGTCACCTCGTCCGTTCGGGAGTGTTGCTCACCTTAGGAGACTGATGTCGCCGGGTCTACTTAGCTCCCGTTGAGTGTCCTCATTGGATGGCCGGGCGTGAACATATCTGAGCGCCACAAGGGATCCGAACGTGTGCCACCAACACGAGTCCATGGCCGGGGTGGCTCCGATCACCACGCCCTGTGCTTGCGGACTCGTGTTGCCCAGGTTCAACCGCAGTCATAGCGTATCGGCAGATCGGTCCAATTCAACAGGGAGGGATCGTGATGTACCGAAGTCCGCAACAGCGGTTCCGGAAACTACGACTGTTGGGTATCGGCGTTCTCGTCGTGGGTGTTCTGGCTCCGATCGGGCCAGCACAAGCCAGCCCTACCCAAACGCAGGCAAAGCCCACCTTCACCCAAGCGGCCGCGTTCGACACGTCCAAGCCCCTACACGAACTCGTCAACGCCGCCAAGACCGCCACGGCCACCGGGGCGGCGTCGGCGGCGGTCAAGGAAGTGCGTCCCGACCGAGCGCCGGCAGCAGCGCAACTCCGCTCCTCGGGCGCGGCAGCCGTGAAGTCCGGCGACACAGCCGTCCAGACTGCCGTAGCGCAAGCAGCTATCCCCGCCCCGCTGGCCAACTTCGAGGGGCTCAGCAACCAGGACAACTTCAACGTCTTCGGGTTCCGTGTCAACCCGCCCGACCCAAATGGCGAGGTGGGCCCGAACCACTACGTCGAGATGATCAATCTCGTCTTCGGCGTATACTCCAAGACCGGCACTCTCCTCCTCGGGCCGGTCGACACAGGCACGCTCTGGTCGGGCTTCCCGATCGACGAGTGCACCGAACCCTCGGGCGACCCGATCGTCATTTACGACCAGTTCGCCGACCGGTGGATCCTCACCCAGTTCACGACCCGCGGCATCGACTTCCCCAACGAGCCGCTGAACCCGTTCTACAACTGCGTCGCCATCTCGACGACGGGCGACCCGACGGGCTCCTACTTCCGATACGCCTTCACCACCGGATTCAACTTCCCCGACTATCCGAAGTACGGCGTATGGCGCGACTCGTACCTGATCACCACCCGGGAGTTCGGGATCCTCGACCCGTCGATCTATGCCATCGGTGTCTACGGGCTCGAGCGCAACAAGATGATCGAGGGCGACCCGAACGCCCGCGCGGTGAGCTTCCTTCTTCAAGAGGGCCCAGTGCCGCTTAACCTGATCGGTGATGGGCTGCTTCCGCCGGACGTCGACGGCAAGACGAAACCGAAGAACGACGTACCCGCGCCGATCATCGGCACGCAGGACGACAACGGGGTATACGGTGCGGCCTTTGACGCACTAAACATCTGGGAGTTCGACGTCAAGTGGCATTCAACGCCAACGGCATCAATCGTCCTGAAGACGCAACTACCGGTCGCAGGGTTCGACTCGATCTTCCCCTGCGGCGTAGTCCCTGGTTCGCTTCCTCCGAGCGCCCGGGATTGTCTGCCGCAGCCGGGAATCACCAACGGGAGCCAATTCCTCGACATCCTCTCGTACCGACAGCGGCCGATTTGGCGGCTCGCGTACCGCAACACTGGCGACTACGAGACGATGGTCACCAACCAGTCGGTCGAGGCGCTCCCCGGCCTCGGCGGCACACGGTGGTACGAGATCCGGCGTACCAACGGGGTCTACAGCGTCCACCAGCAGGGCACCTACGCACCCAACGACGGCATCCATCGCTGGATGGGCAGCATAGCCATGGACAAGAACGGCAACGCAGCCCTAGGTTTCAGCGTCGTCAACGCCACGGACGTCTTCCCGAGCATCCGATACACCGGCCGACTCGCCGGTGACCCGCTCGGCCAGATGACGCTCAGCGAGGGAGTGATCATCAACGGCACCGGGGTGCAGAGAACGACGAACTCACGCTGGGGCGACTACACGGCCATGACCGTAGACCCCACCGACGACTGCACGTTCTGGTACGTCAACGAGTACTACACGGCGGCGGGCCAAGCCTCGTCGACGGCCGGCTGGCAGACGCGGATTGCCAGCTTCCGGCTGCCAGGGTGCTGATCAGGTAAGGACCGGCACCACATCGGGGTCGGCGCGAGAGTCCTCGCGTCGACCCCACAAAGGTTTGGTCGTTTGAGATGCGTCTGACAAGGCTGCTGGCGGCCCTCGCGGTTGTCGTGATGATGCTGGCCGGCTGTTCGGTCGGTGTGCCAGCCCCAGCGCCGTCGGCGGCGACGGCGTCGCAGTCGCGCTCGCCAGCCGAGTCATCACCACTGGGCGCACAGTCGTCCACGCCTGGGTCGGCCGCGACGGGCGAGTCCGGCATCGAGGGTCGCACGATGGTCGACGGTGGCTGCCCGGTGTACTCCGATGCATCCCCGTGCCCTGCGAAGCCGATCGCTGCGCATCTCACCGCCAGTGCCGCCGGACATGTGGTCGGGCGCGGAACCAGTGACGGGGACGGTCGCTTCCGCATCTCGCTGCCGCCCGGCAGCTATGTGCTGCAAGCTGTCAACCTGTCCGGCGGACTGTTCCCACGAAGTGCGCCGGTGAATGTGACGGTGCGTTCCGGCCGCTACACCGCCGTCACCGTTTCGTTCGACTCCGGCATCCAATGAGGAGCACGGGATCGGGATGAATGTGAGCCCATCCGGACTCCAGCTCTCTGTGGGCTCGACAACCCAGGCGACCCCTTCTACCCGTACCGTCATCCAGGGCTCGACCATCACAGTGAGCGCACCCGCGCCGCAGAGGCTGAAGGGCAAGTGGTACTACTTCACGAGCTGGTCGGACGGCGGAGCACAGATCCACGTCGTGATCGCGCCAGCCGTGCCGACGACTTACACGGCCACCTACGTCCGCGGGCCTCGTCCACCATCGGTGCTATAGCACCGAAGACGGGGATGAGGGAGCATGCGCGCCAGCTGAACCTTGCCGATCAACGTCTCTCTCGTTTGCCCGTGACTGGCTCCGTTTACCCGATGGGCGCTCCTGGCTTGGAGTGCTATCCGTGAACTGTGCAACCCGAGCCGGTTCGGCCGAAGCGGCGGTGGGCGTGGGCGATTCTCGCGGTGGTGCTCGTCGCTGCGCTCGGCGGTTTGGCGACCTGTGCGCTGCTGGCGAGGGAGCCGGCGCCCGAACGTCCATCGATCGTCGGGGAGTGGCGGGGCACCTGGCGGGTGGAGCGGACGGGGGATGACACGTACACCGGCATCGGTCTCAGCGACGCGATCGAGCCCGACTCCGGGTGTCCGTACCGTGCCGGCGAGACCGAGTGGCGGGTCACGGGCAAGGCCCCCCAGTATGGGGGCGAAGAGCGATGGGTCAGAGGTGCCGGCGGCCAGAACTGCGAGTACACCTGGTCCAAGGCCACCTTCACACTGCTCGACGAGGGCAACACGGTCGAGGTCTGTTCGACCGATCCGTGGAACCGCGGCGAACGGCTGTGCCGGAAGCTCCCGCGTACCGGGACGTCCCCTGTGGGCAGCTCGCACTAGCCGATATCGAGAACGTGCGGGCCGTAGGGTGGCTGGTTCACGTCCTTCTTGGTCCTGGGGGATGTCGTGAGCGCTGAATTGATGCCGTTAGGGCGACTACACCGAGCTATCAGCATCGCCGCCGCCCGCGCCACCGGGAGGATGAGCCCGCGGGACAGTGTCGGAGCGCGCTGGTTAGTCAGGCCGTGCAACCCCAGGGACGGCGGGGCCGTAAGCGCAACGCCGTCCCTGGGCCGCCGGGAGGGGGTGGGGTTCCGGCGGGCAGCAGGCCAACCATCCTGGGACGGCTAGCCGTGATCGGAGCACTGTATTCGTCACCGTCGGTCGAGTCGATCTCAAACTCGACCACGGATTGCATTCAATAGAGCGCCGAGAAGGGTCTCGGCGTTACTCCGTGCCGGTCAGACCTGGCCGATTGAGCATGGTCTCTGGGCCGAACCCATTGCCGGATCGGTTGACATCTGATAGTAAGTCTGACTAACAATAGTCTGACTTACAGGTAGAGCCCCGGCGACTCGACCGTTTCGCCGCGTCGCCCCGGCCTCCATCCACCCCGGCTAGGAGGTCCACCGCCATGGCATCTGGCATTCGTAGGGCGCTGCATCCGTCACTCGTCGTCGTGCTCATCCTCGCCGGCGCTGGTTTCGCGCTGGCGCGACAGACGGCCACCGCTGAGGCCGCACCTCCCGGCGGCGGCACGCCCACCGCGTTCGTCCGGGTCAATCAGGTCGGCTATGTCGCTACCGCAGCCAAGAGGGCATACCTCATGGCGTCGGGTGTCGAGACGGGTGCGATGTTCAGTGTCCGCAACGGTTCCAACACCGTCTTCACCGGCCCGATCGGCGCCGACCTCGGGTCGTGGAGCAACGGCTACTCGCACGTCTACGCATTGGACTTCAACGCTTTCACGACGGTCGGGTCATACACGATCGTGGTGACCGGGCCTATTGCCGCGACATCGCCGACGTTCCGCGTCGACACCGGCCCGAATCTCTATGCCGGAGCGATCGCCAACTCGCTCAACTACTACCAGGTGCAACGAGATGGGCCGAACTTCATCCCATCGGCACTGCGTACGGCGTCGGCGCACCTGCATGACGCGACCGCGATGACGTACCTGACGCCGAACGCCAACTCCAGCGGACGCTTCTCCGGCGACCTGTCGCCGCTGGGCGTCACCATCGATGCCTCCGGTGGCTGGTTCGACGCGGGGGACTATCTCAAGTTCCTGCACGGGGCCGCCTACACCGCCCAGATGCTGATGATCGGCGTCCGGGATTTCCCGAACCAGATGGGCGCTGGCGCGGGTCCCGCGAACTTCACCGCGGAGGCCCGTCACGGCGCTGACTGGATCCTGCGCATGTGGGACGACAGCGCGCGCACGCTCTACTACCAGGTCGGCATCGGCAGCGGTAACTCCAAGACCCTCGGCGACCATGACATCTGGCGGCTCCCGCAGGCCGATGACACCTTCGGCGGGACGGATCCGAAGTACCGGTACGTCCGCAACCGCCCGGTCTTCCGGCTTGCGCCGCCCGGCGGGCTCATCAGCCCCAACATGGCCGGCCGCGAGGCGGGTGCGCTGGCCCTGTGCTACCAGCTGTTCCGCCTGAGCGACCCCGCGTTCGCGAACCAGTGCCTGGTGTCCGCCCAGCACGTCTACGACCTCGCCAACACCAACCCAACTGGCAATCTTGTCACAGTCATCCCGTTCAGCTTCTACCCGGAGACGGAGTGGCGGGACGACCTCGAGCTCGCTGCGGTCGAACTGCACAAGGCGATGGTGGTCGCTGGCGGATCACCACCGCCCGGACTGCCGCACACCGACCCGGCGTTCTACCTGCAACAGGCGGCCCACTGGGCCAACGCCTACATCACCGGGCCGGAGGACGCTCTCGACACCCTCAACCTGTACGACGTGGCGGGTCTCGCACACTACGAGCTCCACGGGTCCATCACCGCCGCCGGCAACCCGCCCGGACTGGAGACCACGCTAGCCGCGCTCGTGACCGACCTGCGCAAGCAGCTCGACCGTGGGACGGCCGAGGCCGCGACCGACCCGTTCGGCTTCGGTTTCCCGTGGGCCACCTGGGACACCACGTCCCACGGTGCGGGCTTGGCTGTGACGGCGAGCCAGTACGCGGCGCTCACCGGGGACACCACCTACAAGCAGTGGGCCAACCGGTGGGTGGGCAACATTCTCGGCGCCAACCCGTGGGGCCTTTCCTTGATCATCGGCACCGGCAGTACGTACCCCAAGTGTCCGCACCACCAGCTGGCGAACCTCGCCGGCTCACTCGACGGCACGCCGCCCGTGCTGGCGGGCGCCGCGGTCGAGGGCCCGAACTCGATCACCGGACGCGGTCTGGTCAGCGGAACGCGGATATGCCCGATCGGCGGAGGCGACGCCTACGCGCCCTTCAACGGCCAAGGAGCCGTGTTCAAGGACAACGTCGAGTCATACCCGAACATCGAGCCGGCCATCGATCTGACCGCCACCTCGCCGCTCGCGTTCGCCTGGCAAGCAGTAGGGAGCTGATCGCGGTGAGACGATTCCGGTACCTGTGGGCGCTGCCGGTCGCACTGGGCGGGTTGGTGGCCGCAGCGACGGCCGTCGTGACCGCCTCACCGGCGGCGGCCGCCACGTCGACCGTCGTCACGCTCCAGTTCGACGACGGCAACGCCGACCAGTACTCGACCCTTGCCGTGTTGAATGCCCACGGCATGCACGCCACCTACTACGTCAACTCGGGCCCGGTGGGCGACGCGGATCACATGTCCTGGGCGCAGCTGACTGACCTCGCGGCGGCCGGCAACGAGATCGCCGGGCACACGATCACCCACGCGAACCTGAAGAAACTCAAGACGGGACCGGCCCGGCAGGAGGTCTGCGGCGACCGGGTCGCCCTCTTCGATCACGGGTTCGCGCCGGTATCGTTCGCGTACCCGTTCGGAGGGTTCGACGCGGCGGCCAAGCAGGTCGTTGCCGCGTGCGGCTACAACAGCGCGAGGGGTGTGTCCGGCGTGGACGGTCGGCGGACCTTTGCCGAGACAATCCCGCCGGCCGACGCCTACGCGACAAGGACGCCGGCGAACGTCAAGAGCGGGACCTCGCTCGCCGCGATCCAGGCATACGTCACCGGGGCGGAGCAGCACGGCGGGGGCTGGGTGCAGATCGTGTTCCACCACGTCTGTGACCGTTGCGACGCGTACTCGGTCACATCGGCCGACTTCACCGCGCTGGTGGAGTGGCTGGCGGCGCGCGCCGCCACCGGGACCGTCGTGCGGACCACCGCCGAGGTGATCGGAGGGCCGGTGCTCCCGCCCGTGGCGCCCTGACAGCCACGCAGAGCCGAAGGCCCGGTCGCGGGTGCGGCCGGGACCTTCGGTCTCAGCAGCAGCCGTACCAACTCCGGGCCCTGGCACCTGGGTTCGCCGGTCGCGCGAGAGTCGCGCATGATGTCGGCGATGGACGATCGGGATCAGTTGGGCCGCCGCGCTTCGGCGCGGCCGTTGAGCGGCGACGACGGGCGGGGTGTACGCCCGCCGCAACTACCCGATTCCGACCTCACCGAAACCGTGTCCCGGGCGCAGAAGGGTGACGAGGACGCCTTCAGGTCGATCTACCGGATCGTGCAGCCGGGCCTACTGCGATACCTGCGTGGGCTGGTGCGCGACGACGCCGAGGACGTGGCCTCCGAGGCCTGGTCGCAAATCGTACGCGATCTTGAGTCATTCCGAGGCGACGGCGATGGCTTCCGGGGGTGGGCGGCGACCATCGCCAGACATCGGGCGCTAGATCACTTGCGACACCAGCGCCGCCGTCCGGCGGCCTCAACACCGTTGGAGGAGCTCTCCGACGTCGCCAGCGCCGACGACACAGCCGCGTACGCACTCGACACAGTCTCCACCGATACCGCGATCGCGCTGATCGCGTCGCTGCCGCGAGATCAGGCTGAGGCCGTGCTGCTGCGGGTGGTCATGGGACTTGATGTGCCCACCACGGCACGAGTGTTGGGCAAACGTGCCGGCGCCGTCCGCACCGCGACCCATCGCGGCTTGCGTCGGCTGGCCGAACGGTTGAACAAGGGTATCGACGAGGCGCCCGAGCATGAGTAACGCCTACGGACGCGGAGACGCTGAGGGAAGTGAGATGGGAAGGTACCGAATTCGCCGGATTGATGCCGAGACCGCGGAACGACTGCTCGCGGGCGACTCGGTCCGTTCCGACCCTCTCGCCGATCTGCTCGCAGCTGCGGCCGCGCCTGCGCGATCCCGGGAATTTGCCGGTGAGGAGGCGGCCGTGGTCGCCTTTCGGTATGCGCGCCTGCGGCCCGCTCCTGCTCGCCACGCAAGATCGGCTGTTGGGAGCAGGTGGGCGTGGCTGCTGAGCATCAAGGCCGCGGCCATTACCCTCGCGGTCGCAGCCGCCGGTGTGGCGCTGGCCGCCGGCACCGGCGTGCTGCCCAATCCAATGGTCGACGTCGACTCGCCGTCCGGTGGCCCTAACGCTTCGACGCCCCAGAACGGCATGACCGCGACCGACGCGAGCTTCTGGGGAACAACATCGGCGTCCCCAGGTCCGCCCGGCCCGGGATCATCCTCATCGTTGGTCGGGCTGTGCCAGGCGTACCTCGCCCAGCTCGCGAACAAGCCGGACAAGCTCCCGGACAGCCCCCCGTTCGCGGCGCTGATCACCGCTGCCGGAGGCGTGGAGAAGGTGGTTTCGTTCTGTGAGGAGCTGTTGAGGACGCAGCCGGGAGTTCATCCTTCGGGGCCGCCTAGCGATCATCCGACCGGCAAGTCGAGCGAACATCCAGGCAACGCGCCAGACAACCAGAACGTGCCACCGAGCGCGCATCCCGGTGGCTGATTGAGACTAAGTTCCCCGGAGCCGAGGCAGGAAGGAAGGACGATGAGGCACGCCGCACGGGCGCGTGGCAGACCGGTCTTTCTGGACCGGTCCGGTCGACGTCGTCGGCTCGTGCTGCTGGCGGGACTGTGTCTCGGCGCGGTTCTCATCGGCAGTCTTGCGCTGCTCGGGGTGGGCCTGTCCGGAGCGTCGCCAATCCACATCCCCGGCTTCCCGGACTCAGGTGCACACGCTGGCGGCCCGAGCCCTGAGCCCAGTGACCCCTCGTCCGGCGGCAGAGAACCGGGTACAGCAGCGCAGCCGTACCCCACAACTACCCCCGGCCCGGCTGCGTCCCCCTCGACTGAGCCCACCAGTCCGAGGCGGATCCCTACCCACACTCCCTCCCACCAGCCGAAGCCGTCGAAGACGAAGTAACTGTGGCCCGTCACGTAGTTCGCCGCGAGCCGCGGGCACACTGGGCGCTGCTCCTACTCGGCTTGGTCGTGCTGCTCGGCGAACTGTGTCTCAGCGGCTACATTCGTCACGTCGGCGCCGAGGGAAGCGGCCCCCGCCCGGTCGTTTCCGCGGCTGAGCCTGCACCGGCGGAGGTAGCCGGCGGGGGTCCCGTTCTGCGCGTGGATCAGGACGGGCATGTGACGAGTCGGGAAATGCCGACGAAAACCATCGCGCTCACGTTTGATGACGGACCCGATCCGCGGTGGACACCCGAGATCTTGGACGCTCTGGCGCGCCACCATGCGCATGCCACGTTCTTCGTCATCGGCTCCAAGGTCAACGAGAATCCCGAACTCACTCGCCGGATTCTGGCGGAGGGCCACGACATCGGTGCGCACACCTTCACTCATGTGGAGCTTTCCGCTGTGCCAGCGTGGCAGCGGCGGCTGGAGATGACTCTGGCGCAGAACGCCATCGCCGGCGTCACGGGTCGTCAGGCGATTCTCATGCGGCCGCCGTACTCGTCTGAGACAAGCGCCCTCACCGCTGACGAGTTCGCGGCGGTACGGGATGCGACGGCGGGGGAGTACCTGACCATTCTTACCGACCTTGATACCAAGGACTGGGCCCGCCCGGGGGTCGACAAGATCGTGGCGGCTGGTACCCCGGCGGCGGGCGCCGGCGCGGTCGTGATGTTCCACGACGGTGGCGGTGATCGTTCGCAGACGGTGGCCGCCGTCGAACGGCTGCTCACCGAGCTCGGCAAGCGCGGCTACAAGTTCACGACCATCTCGGCCGGAATCGGCCTGCCGTCGAACCCGGACTCGAGTACGGGTGCTCAGCTTCGCGGCGATGCGTTGCGCACCGCTCAGAGTGTGAGCAGCTGGTTGGCCGACGCGATGACCGTGCTGCTGGGTGTCGCGATCGGGCTGGCCGTCCTGCGCCTGGCAGTGCAGGTGGTGACTGCGCGGATTCACGTACGGCGCGTTCGCCGCCGGTCGGGTCGAAAATTGGTCTACCTCGGCCCGGTGTCCGTGGTGGTGCCGGCTTATAACGAAGCCGCGAACATCGCCGCGACCGTGCGCTCGCTCGTGGCGAGCGACTACCCCCACGTGGAGATCATCGTCGTGGACGACGGCTCAACCGACAACACCGCGGACATCGTGCGGCGTCTTCGGCTGCCGCACGTGCGAGTGTTCCGCCAGCGCAACGCGGGCAAGCCGGCGGCGCTCAACACGGGCATCGCCGCCGCTCGACACGATCTGCTGGTCCTTGTCGACGGTGACACAGTGTTCGAGCCAAACGCGGTTGGGCGCCTGGTGCAGCCGTTCGCAGACTCCGACGTCGGCGCGGTGAGCGGCAACACAAAGGTCGCGAATCGGGGCGGGCTGCTCGGTCGTTGGCAGCACCTTGAGTACGTCATCGGCTTCAACCTCGACCGGCGCCTGTTCGAGATCGCCGACTGCATGCCCACGGTGCCCGGCGCGATTGGTGCCTTCCGCCGCGAGGCGCTCGCCGATGTCGGCGGAGTTCCCTCGGCCACCATCGCCGAGGACACCGACCTGACTATGGCGATCATCCGAGCGGGCTGGCGGGTCGTGTACGAGGAGTCGGCGATCGCCTGGACTGAGGCGCCTTCAACTCTGCGTCAGCTGTGGCGGCAACGCTACCGCTGGTCCTTTGGCACGATGCAGGCGATTTGGAAGCACCGCCGGGCGATGGGCGAACGAGGCCTCGGCGGGAAGCTGGGTCGGCGGGGTCTTGTCTACCTTCTTCTCTTCCAGGTCCTGCTGCCGTTGGCTGCGCCGGCGGTTGACGTGTACGCCATCTACGGATTCCTTTTCCTCCCGCTGGGTCAGGTCGCCGCCGTCTGGGTGGGTTTCATGGCGCTCCAGGTGTTCACTGCTGCATATGCGCTGCACCTGGATCGGGAGCGCCTCGGCCCATTGTGGGCTCTCCCATTGCAACAGGTTGTGTACCGGCAGCTCATGTATCTGGTCGTGGTTCAGTCGACGGTAACCGCTCTCATTGGCATCCGCTTGCGCTGGCACCGGATGGCTCGCAGAGGCGCAGCGAGCGAAGTGCTGGGTGTCCGATAAGGCTGATAGATCCAGTTGCTAGCTGTCGCCTATTGGACTTTGGCCTAACACGCTGTGGATTGAGTGACGCTGGGCACGCGGTCATCGCTGAACCCACGTAGGGTGTGGCTCGACCTCGCCCGCACTTGGCCCACTAGCACCATGTGGGGGCCCGAGCGGCTGGCGGGTTGGTCAGGTTTCTTGTACTACAGATGGCCCGAACGGCCGATGTCGGTCGGCCAAGGTCGTCAAGGTTACGAAGGTCTACCCGACCCCCTCGGAGGAACTACATGGCGTGGCGAAAGTTAACGGCGCTCACAGCAGCCGCCATTGGCGCTTTTGTGCTGCTGGCAACGCCGGCGCTCGCAGCGGCCCCAGTCGACCAACCCATCACTCTCAACCCCGCTCACAAGGGCCAGACAGCTGCAGGGTTCGGAACGAAAAACTGTACGGGCCCGCTCGACAATCTTCCCGCTGGCAAAGACGGCTGGCATTTCATTCTTCCGTCGGCCACCGGCGAGGACTTCAAGAGCGTCGATTTGGAGTTCGATCCCCAAGCGGGGCCTAACGTCCTCGTGATCGTGGACAACGTCGCTCCGGGCACCCCCGATTCGGGCCCAGGTTACGTGGCGTTCTTCGCCGCGACGGGCTCTGGTGCCTATAAACACCTCTTTGTCATCACAGACGCCGGGTGGACGTTGGTCGACGGCGACGGAGTCGCCATCAGGGACGACACGAAGGACTACAACAAGACGACGTTCAACCTCAGCCATACCTGCCCGTCAGAAACCCCGCCGTGCGTGGAGAACTGCGAGCCGCCGTGCACGGTGAACTGCGGCCCGCCGCCGTGCACCGAGAACTGCGGCCCGCCCCCATGCGACCCTGCGATCGACGAGTGCACCCCGCCGCGTACCCCGACTCCAAGCCCCAGCCTGCCGGCCACGGGCAACGGTGTCGGTAGCGCAAGTGTGGGTAGCATCGCAGCCGTGGGCGCGGCCCTCGTTGTTGGTGGCGTTGCAATAACGCTGCTGCTGGCAAGACGCCGGCGTGACGAGCCAACGACGCCTGGCAGTACTGAGTAACGCTCTCGGTACGTAACCGACGCCACGACGAAAGGGGCGGTGCGACCACATCGGTCGCACCGCCCTTCCGCATCCGTGACCTCCGTCCAGTCACCACGGCGGCGAGTAACCAGGCGGGCAGGCCCAGGCTGTGGTGCTCTTCCGGGGTGAGTTTGCGGAACACACACCGGCGCGCGTCTGCGCCTGCTCTGCCGGTGCCTTCCCGGGCACCGGCCGAGCCATGCGCCGTACCTGCAAACACATGCACCCCGGTCAGGGTTCGCTGATGTAGACGACCGCCATCGCGTCACGCCCTCGCGTGACAGCCAGCAACCGGTTAGGTGGCTGCGTCGTTGAGCAACCCGGCTGGGTGCACACCGACATTCCGGATAAATGCTGGCGAGCTACCCGCTACATGTGGTGATCATGCCGTCACTGGAGAATCGTCGCCGATGGAGCGCCGGTATCGAGGTCCGGCGATGTGAAAGGAGGACTGGATGCTCAAGCTCCAGTCACGGGGTACCGCCGTGCGCGGCACCGCGTTGGCCGTAGGTCTTCTCGCCCTCACTGTGGCGCCCGCCTGGGCGGGGCCTGGCTCGGTGGGGCCGACCGTCAGCGTGTCCGGGGCGAGCCCTTTCGCCTCGTGCACCGTCGATGATGTGTCCGGCCAGCCGGGCACCAACGTCCCCAACAGCGAGGTGGAGCCCTGGATCGCGGCGAGCACCGTGGACCGCAGCGGTGACGGCGCGAACGATGTCATCGTCGGGTATCAGCAGGACCGCTGGTCCAACGGCGGGTCCCGGGGCATCTACGCGAGTGTGCTCCATCAGGGGACGTATCAGCAGGTGGCGATCCCCGGCACGTCGGCGTGTGTCGGTGGCCTGAAGTACCCGCGTGCCACCGACCCGTGGGTGACGTTCTCGCCCAACGGCGACGCCTACTACTTCACGTTGTCGACCAGCGCCGGCAACCTGTCCGCGATGCTGGTGAACAAGTCGACCGACGGCGGGCTGAACTGGTCGGCTCCGATCGTCCTCATCGACGAGGACGACCCGGAAAACTTCAACGATAAGAACTCGATCACCGCGGATCCGTTCGACTCCAACTTCGTGTACGCGATTTGGGACCGCAGCCGCTTCCCCAGCGACAAGCGGTACTCCCATTCGCTGTCCGGCTTCCCTCGGTCCTTCCGCAGTGACGCCTTCTTCTCCCGTACCACCGACGGCGGCGCGACGTGGGAGACGCCGCATGCGATCTTTGTGCCAAATGCCAACCAGTTCGGCATCGGCCACCAGATCGCAGTCGTCCGTGCCGGCGCTCACCAGGGCCGGCTGGTCGACAGCTTCACCCTCTTCCATGGGTCGGGGGCGAACAAGAAGGGGCAGGAGGTCGCGGTCATCGTCAGCGACGACCACGGCGCCACCTGGACGGATCCGATCACGGTCAGCAAGATGATTCCCGGCTTCATCAGCGACCCCGACGACGGCACCCCGCTGCGTACCGGCGACATCATCCCTGACATCGGCACCGGCCCGAACGGAGAGCTGTACCTGGTCTGGCAGGAGCAGACGCTGGCGCCCTCCGGGTCGGCGATCGCGTTCTCATCCTCGCTTGACGGCGGGCAGACCTGGTCGACGCCGCGGCGGATCAACACACGGCCGGACGTCCAGGCGTTCACCCCATCGGTCGAGGCGCTCGCCGACGGCACCATCGCAGTGACGCACTACGACCTGCGCTTCAACACGCCGAGCCCGGCCACGCTCCCCACCGACTACTGGTTCATCCACTCGCACGACGGAGGAGCCACGTGGACGGAGACGCGAGTCACGGCGCAGTCGTTCGACCACAAGCTGGCGCCGTTCGCCCGCGGGCTGTTCCTCGGCGACTACGCCGGCCTTACGGCGCGCGGCAGCGTGTTCCTTACCGCGTACGGCATCACAACTGCAACCGATCCTGCCAACATCAACGTCACCGTCCTCACACCCTAACGAAGCGCGCCGAACGCCACGCCCTCCAAGCCGTGAGCTGACGCAAGACGGCCGGAGCCGCACCCTCAGATCGAGGAGGTGGCTCCGGCCATCAGACAGGGTCGAAGGTGGCGAACTCGTCGGGTGTCGGGCGTTGGAACCAGGTGGACACAGCTGGATTTCGCTCTCGGTGGCGCGGAACGTGCCGCTCGGGCGATCCGCGTTTCGAATCACAGACGCCGTAACAGCTCGTCGATCGGCGGGTCCAGCACACAGAGCACTACCCGCGGAATGCGTCCAGGACCTCCCTATCCGCATCGCCGGGCAGCTCAAATAGCCACTCGTCGGCGGTCAACCGAAGCGCAGTGTGCTCAGGCTCCAGTTGCTTCGCTAGCGTCGTCTTGCCGGCCACCGGCAGTCCGCAGGTGATGAACAACGTGGCCACGGGGCAGGTACCCTAACGGGGCAGACATAAGTCTCCTGGCCGGGCACCCTAGAACCGTGAGCCTCGACGGCATGGTTGTGTTGGTGACAGGCGGTTCTCGCGGCATCGGCCGTGCCGTGGTGGAACGGTTCGCCGCCGAGGGCGCAACACTCGTCGCACATTTTCGCGCTGATCGCCGCGCGGCGCAGGACACCCTCGCCGCGCTCCCGGCTGGCGACCACATGGCGGTGCAGGCCGATGTGGCCGACTCGGAACAAGCGCGGGCACTCGTACAAACGGTCATTGATTCGCTCGGACGAATCGATGTACTGGTAAACAACGCCGGCATCTACGAGGAGCATCGGATCCTCGAGACCAGCGCCGAGGAGTGGCAGCGAATATGGCGGCGCACCATCGACACCAACCTGATCGGCCCCGCAAATCTCATCCATGCCGTCGTGCCGCACATGGTGTCCGCAGGAGGCGGCCGAATCGTCAACATCTCGTCGCGGGGAGCGTTCCGGGGAGAGCCAAACTATCCCGCGTACGGGGCGAGCAAGGCGGGCCTGAACAGCCTCGGGCAGTCGCTCGCGCGGGCGCTCGGTCCGCATGGAATTTACGTGACCACTGTCGCGCCCGGATTCGTGGAAACCGACATGGCCGCACCGTATCTCGACGGCCCGGCCGGCGAGGCGATCCGGGCGCAGAGCCCGCTCAACAGAGCGGCCACGCCCGACGAGGTCGCCCGCCTCGTCGTGTTCCTTGCATCGCCGGGCACTGAGTCCGCCACCGGCGCGATAGTCGACATCAACGGCGCCTCGTATCTCCGGACCTGACCAGTTCGTCATTCGTCTAGTGTGGCGGGTATGGAAGATCTCGCTCCCGACATCCTTCGACATCGACTGCTCATCGAGGGCTACTACACCATCGCGGTTGACGAGGCGGCGATCGCCAGCTACTTCGAGACGCTCACCGGCGAGCTGTCGTTAAGGGCGTACGGCGCACCGACCATCTTCACCCCGAGCGGTCTGGGTCGCGCAGAAAATGAGGGCTACGACGCGTTCATCCCGCTCATCGACTCCGGGATCTCGCTGTATGTGTGGACGTCCGCGAAATTCCTGGCCGTGGTGGTGTTTACCTGTAAGAGCTTCGACGCCGCCCATGCGGTTCAGACCACCCGCGACTTCTTCGGCATGTCCACGCTGGTCCATCAAGAGTTCTAGCTCCCATCGGGAAACCTGGTGACGCGCCCAGGGGTCGTCCAGGCATGAGAGCCGTCTGGAGCGTCCTGGCCGCGTGCCTCCTCGCGGGTTCACCATGGTGATCGTCTTCAGCGTTGAAGGGTGAATCGCGGCTTCGCCCCACTCGAATGTGCGGCGGCCGACCGGCAGTCGTAGCGTCGATCTGTGAGCGACGACATGCTGGCCTGGGAAGTGCGCGTACCTGGCCCAATGGCGACCCGCCCGCTTCGTGCGGTGCGGCGTCCCGTGCCCGAGCCTGCCCCCGACGAGCTTCTGGTGCGGGTCACCGCCTGCGGGGTCTGCCGCACGGATCTTCACCTGGCCGCGGGTGATCTGGCCCCGCGCCGGGAGGGCGTGGTGCCCGGGCACGAGATCGTGGGCGAGGTGGCTGCGACCGGCTCCGCGGTGGCCGGATGGAGCGTGGGTGACCGGGTGGGTATCGCCTGGCTGCGCCACACCTGTGGGGAGTGCGCGTTCTGCCGGCGCGGGGCGGAGAATCTGTGTCCGGACTCTCGATACACGGGCTGGGATTCCGACGGCGGCTACGCACAGTTCGCGACTGTCCCGGCCGACTTCGCCTACCGGTTGCCGGCGAACTCCTCCGATGCGGAGCTGGCACCGCTGTTGTGCGCCGGGATCATCGGCTGGCGCGCTCTGCAGCGGGCAGAGCTGCCGCCGGGTGGCCGGCTAGGGATCTACGGCTTCGGAGCCTCGGCCCACCTGACCGCGCAGGTCGCGATAGCGCAGGGGGCACGGGTACACGTATTCACCCGCTCCGAGGCGGCGCGGCGTCTGGCCATCGAGTTGGGTGCGGCCTCCGCCGGCGAGTCGAATGCCGCGCCAGGAGAGTCGCTCGACGCGGCGATTGTCTTCGCGCCGGCGGGCGATCTCGTTCCAGTGGCGCTTGCCGCGCTTGATCGTGGTGGCACGCTCGCCATGGCCGGCATTCACCTCACCGAGATTCCACCACTGGACTACGAGCGTCACCTGTTCCAGGAGCGCACGCTGCGCAGCGTCACGGCGAATGCCCGACAGGATGGTCGCGACTTTCTCGCCCACGTCGCGGTCCATCCGGTGCGTGTGGTCGTGACGCCGTACTCTTTGGACCGTGCCGACCACGCACTGGCTGACCTCGCGGCCGATAGGGTGACCGGCGCGGCCGTACTGATCCCGACGTGACAGATCGACGTCACTAGCCGTAGCGGAACGGAGATGCAGTGAACCGAATGCTGATGACGGTGGCCGTCTCCCTCTGTGCGGTGGCGTTGGCAGGCGCCTGCTCGTCATCGTCGGGGACGGGTTCGTCAACGCCGGAGGCGGTGCCGACAGTGTGGCCGCTACCTGCCGATGTGTCCGCGGCGGCCCAGAAAGCCGGACTGCCGATGCTCGACCGAGAGATGCTTGCGGTGCATTATCACTCCCATGTGGATGTGATCGTGCGCGGCGTACGAGTTCAGGTTCCCGCGGGCATCGGCATCGATGTCGCCAAGCATCTCATCTCGCCGCTGCACACCCATGACACAACTGGGATCGTGCACATCGAGTCGGCCGAAGAGATTCCTTTCACGCTCGGCCAGTTCTTCACGGAATGGGGTCAGCCGTTGACGTCCACGCGGGTCGGGCCAGTGGTCGCGACGGACGGTGAGCAGGTTCGGGTGTACCGCAACGGCACCGTGGTGCGCACCGATCCGGCGACCCTCAGGTTCACCGCGCACGCCGAGATCGTTGTTTGGCTGGGGCCGGCCGGTGAGAAGCCGCAGGTGCCGGCTGCGTACGAGTTCCCGGACGGCCTTTAGCTGCGCGCCCGAGCGGGGGGCGCGAAGACTTGTACGGAGTTGCGTCGATCAAGGTCAGCTCTGGAAGGACGTGACAGGCGATGGTGACCGCGGAGGTGGACGTCGCCGTCGTCGGCATGGGTGTCGGCGGCGAGGAGGTAGCCGGAAGGCTCGCCGAGGCGGGTCTGGCCGTGGTGGGAATCGAGAGCCGGCTCGTGGGCGGCGAGTGCCCGTACTACGGCTGCGTGCCGAGCAAGATGATGATCCGCGCGGCGAACCTGCTCGCCGAGGCTCGACGGATCCCGGGCATGGCCGGCGAGTCCGAGGTCCGGCCCGACTGGGCCCCAGTCGCGCGGAGGATCCGGGAGGAGGCTACCGACAACTGGAACGACAAGGTCGCCGTGGACCGGTTCACCGATAAGGGAGGCCAATTCCGCCGCGGCTTCGGGCGGGTAACCGGTCACGGCCGGGTCGAGGTCGACGGCGAAACCTTCCTCGCTCGACGCGCTGTGGTTCTGGGGGTTGGTACGGCGCCCGCGGTCCCGCCGATCGAGGGTCTCTCCGACACTCCCTATTGGACTAACCGAGAGGCGATTGAGGCAGAAACCCTGCCCGCGTCGATGCTGGTGCTGGGCGGTGGCGCCATCGGCCTGGAGTTGGCCCAGGCGTACGCCCGGTTCGGCGTAACCGTCACGGTGGTAGAGGCGCTCGACCGGTTGCTCGCCATCGAGGAACCGGAGTCGTCGGTGCTGGCCGCCGCTGCACTTGCCAGGGACGGCATCGCGATCCGTACTGGTGCCAAGGCGGTCCTCGTGGCGCACGACGGCGCAGAGTTCGCCCTCACCCTTGACGACGGCACCCGGTTGACGGCCGAGCGGCTGCTCGTCGCCACCGGCCGCCGTGCCAACCTCAACGACCTCGGCATCGATTCCATCGGACTCGACCCGACCGCGCATGGGATCACGGTTGACGACCGGATGCGGGCAGCGGAGGACGTATGGGCCGTCGGCGACGTCACCGGCCGGGGCGCATTCACGCACGTTGCTATGTACCAGGCCGGCATCGCAGTCCGCGACATCCTTGGCCGGGACGGCCCACCGGCGGACTACCGTGCCTTGCCCCGGGTGACATTCACCGATCCGGAGATCGGCGGCGTTGGTCTGACGGAGGCGCAGGCGCGGGAGGCGGGGGTGCGGGTACAGGTCGGCCTGACCAACCTTCCGTCGTCGGCCCGCGGCTGGATCCACAAGGCCGGCAACGACGGGTTCATCAAGCTCGTCGCCGACGCCGACCGCGGCATGTTGGTCGGCGCCACGTCGGCCGGCCCTGTCGGCGGTGAGGTGCTGGCCGGGCTCGCCGTTGCGATGCACGGCCGGGTGCCCGTCGACCGGCTTCGCCACATGATCTATGCCTACCCGACGTTCCACCGGGCAATCGAGGACGCGCTGCGCGACCTGTCCTGACGCGCTGGCGGCGGTGGCCCCTCAGGAGCTGAGGCCGACCGTCACGGCGAGCGCCAGCACCGCCGCTGCGATGGGGCCGGCGTACAGGGCCGCGAGTGCTGCACACACCTGCCGACCACCGGCGGCCAGCGCCAGCGCTAGTTTCACCACGGTGTTCACACCCACTGCCGACATGGCGGCGAGCGCTGCCGTCTGCACGGTGAGATTGCCGGCGGACGACAGCGTCGCCGCGGTGAGCGCGCCCGCATGCGCATCCGCGAGGCCGGCCGCGGAGACGGCAAGGATCGCACCGCCACGGCCGAGGACGTCGTTGGCGAAGGCGGCCACGACGAGGAGCGTGGTGAGGATGGCTGCGAGCAGGAGCGCGGGGATGAGGGCGAACGGGCGGCGTCCGGCGAGGCCGGGCGCGGTCGGCTCGCGGCTGGGTGCGGTCGTCTCCCGGCTAGCCGGGGTCGTCTCCGTGGCGTTGGCCGGCTCGGTCGGCTCCGGCCGGCGGCGCAGCGTTAGCCAGGCAGCTTCGCCGGCGAGCACCGCGGCGCCCAGAGCCGCCGCAGGCGCCAGCATCGCCGCGACCCGACCGTCCGCTACGGCGGTCACCACGACCAGCTGGACCAGCGTGGCGACACTGGCCAATAGCGCCGCCGCGAGGGCCGGCCGATAGAGCTCGGGTGTCTTGGCGATCCGGGCCATCGCACCCGTGGTAGCCGCGCCCGACACGAAGCCGCCGGCGAGGCCAGCGACGGGAAGCCCACGACGGGGGCCGAGCATCCGAACGGCGACATAGCCCAGCCAACCAAGGGCGGTGACGGCGACGACGAGAGCCCAGATCATGCGGGGATCGATGACCCCGTACGGGCCGAGATGCGCACGTGGCACCAACGGCAGCACGACAAACGCGACCACGAAGAACTTCAGCGCGTCGGTCATCTCGACGTCGGTGACGTTCTCCCGGACGAACCGGTGCAGCCGATCCTTCGACAACAGGACGACCGCGGTCGCGACGCCGGCGCCGGCCGCGAGCGCCGGAGCGGTGGTGGCGAGACCACCGAGACCTGCGGTGAGCACCAGCGCGACCTCGGTAGTGGCGCCGAGGTCGTCAGGCTTGGAGCGGGCGTACCCAACCGCCATGAAGGCGGCGACACTGAGCACGGTCGCCGCGAGCACCACGGGGTGGATGAACGCGGCCAGGCAGCCCGCGAGCGCAGCCAGGCCGAAGGTGCGCACGCCGGCGGTTATGCCACCGTGGCCACTCCGCTCACGCTCGGACCCGATCAGCAGCCCAATCGCGAGCGCGACCGCCGCAGACTGCCACGCCGCCGTTCCCATCACGTTTCCTCCCACAACGAATTTCATGGCTTCCCCGAGCCGCCTCCACGAGCCGCTGGCCCGTGCCAACCACCGTGCGAGCGATCGTCGCACGCTCAGATCGGGAACGACATTCGGAGGGAGGGTCAGGACGACTGGGTTATCCACAGGTTGGCGAGGGCCTCTTGCGGACCCGGGTTCGTGGCATCGACGCTCTTGGGCGACACCACGCCAGCGGAGAGGAACGTGATGACCACCCAGGTTCGGTTCGTCGTCCCGGTAACGACAACGTCGTTGTTCTTGATCGTCGCCGACCGACCGCCGAGTCCATTCGCGCCAGCGGCACAGGATGGCCCGCAGCCGGGTGCTGTGGTGTGGGCTGGACACGAGTCGCCATTCGACGTGCGGCAGGTGTGGCGGTTTGCGAACTGGGAGGATCCGCTGCCGCCGCCGTCGGCGTACCACGTCGTGGTCTGGGCGACGGCACCCATCAGCGACCAGCCGCGGGTCGCGCAGCACGCCCGCGCCTACGCTCGCGTGCTCGCTGCCCAGACCGATGGCGTGCTGATCGACTGGGCGACGCATGAGGCCGTGGTCGCGGCGCGGCGGCCCGAGCGAGCGCGGTTTCACCTGGGCGACGAATGGCTCAGCTTTGAGTTTGTTGTCTACGAGGACCGGCACGCAGAAATAGCGCAGCGCGAGCCGTGGGACGACGAGCCACGGGCGGACGACGCGTGCGCGGCCAACCGCATCCAGACATGCGGACTGGCCAGGTTCGGCCTTCCCGAACTGGAGATCGATGGCGTCGACTGCGAGCACCACCTCACGGCGGTCAACGTGCTGCGAACTCTCGCGCAGCACCTGCTCACGGAGCACTGGGCGTGGCTCTCGGGCCGGGCAGCGTTGCCGGGCCGGGCCGTGACACGCCGAATCGCGGCGCGCCAGCAAGTCACCGGGACCACGTTCGCGGCGTACTTGGGGGCTTCGTGGCCGCCCGACTGCGCCTTCGCGGCCTCGCTCACGGTGAGCGGTCGGCTGCTCCAGGTGCATGCGCCGTGTGGGGGACCTCTCAACGACTGGCTCGCCGGCATCTGGACGTACCTGCGGTCGCTGGCCGGATGCCGGCCCGACGACTTCGAGGCATACGCCGAGCTGCTGCCGCGCAGCTAGCCGTCGGGCCACGGCACGCGGACGTAGGAGTAGGCGGTCAGGACGAGGCCAGTGCCGCGGCGGGCGGGACCAGGCTCGCCCGCACCGCCGGGTAGAGCCCGGCCAACGCTCCGATGATCAGCGTCGCCGCGAAGCCACCGAGCGTCGCCCATGCGGGAACGACGGGGGACCACCCCCGGGTCAGGGCGTAGGCGCCGGTCACCCCGATGCCCAGCATCACCCCACCGCCCCCGCCCATGCCCGCCAGCAGCATCGATTCGCTGAAGAACTGGATGCGGATGTGGCCGCGAGTGGCGCCAAGCGCTCGCCGCAGACCGATCTCGGCACGCCGTTCGAGCACCGAAATGACCATTGTGTTGGCAACGCCCACCCCGCCAACGAGCAGGGCCACGCCACCCAACCCCAGCAGGAGGGCGGTGAGCGTGGCGTCGGTGGCCTGCTTCGCGGCGAGCACATCGGATGGGCGGGAGACTGCCACCTCGTGCTGCTTTCGCGGGTTCGCGGTCGGCGCCAACACCGAGCGCACCGCCGCCACCTGGCTCTCGACGACCCGCACATAGACGGTTGTCGGGTGACCATCGAAATGCGCGTACGTCTTTGCCGCCGGCCAGCCGATGAGAGCGGCCGTGTCCAGTTCTGGGGCCAACGGGACCGGGTCGAGAACTCCCACGACGCCGTACCATTGCCCGCCCAGCCACACCTGCACCCCGGGGCCGCGCAGATCCAGTCTCTGGGCGGCGCGGGCGCCGAGCACGACGGCCGGATAGGTCGCTGTCGCGGGATTCAGCCAGGAGCCGGAGTGCAGCGTTGCGCGTACCGTGCCGACCAAATCCCGATCGACGGCGAGTACGGCGATGCTGCCAGTCTGGCCGGCCGGAATGTGATCGTTGCGGTATACATGCACGTCGACGCGTCCGGTCGCGGCGACCGCCTCGACCGGCCCGATCCGGCTGATCATCTGCACCGACTCGACCGGCAGCTTAGCGTCGTCGCCGAACAGCGTGCTCCCAGGCGCGACCGTGAGCAGGTTGGTACCCAGCCGGCTGAGCGTGCGGTCCAGGTCCGCGCGGCTGGATGCGGAGATGCCCACGACGGCGAGCATCGCGCCGATACCAATGGCGATGCCAAGCGCCGAGAGGAAGACGCGTAGCGAACGCGAGCGTAGGCCGACCGCGCCCAGGCGGGCGATGTCGGACACGCTCAGCCGGATCGCCCGTGGCCGTTTATTCGTGGTCATGCGACTCCTGTCGATTCATGCACGATCTGCCCGCCGCGCTCGATCTGGCCGTCCCACACGATCTGGCCGTCCCGCACGATCCGCCCGTCGCGCATCTCGACTCGGCGTGGCAGTTGAGCAGCGATCTGCAGATCGTGAGTGATCATGACGACGGTCGTGCCCGCCTCATGCAGCCCCATGAGCAGCTCGAGCACCGAGGCGCTCGAGGCGCTATCGAGGTTTCCCGTGGGCTCGTCGGCGAGTAGCAGCAGCGGCTCGCCGACGACTGCCCGAGCGATCGCCACGCGTTGGCGCTCCCCGCCGGATAG
The DNA here is from genome assembly GCA_020027875.1 of Micromonosporaceae bacterium. Classification (GTDB taxonomy): domain Bacteria; phylum Actinomycetota; class Actinomycetes; order Mycobacteriales; family Micromonosporaceae; genus JAXIPB01. The sequence goes on from JAHRHA010000013.1 coordinate 38,027, forward strand.
CTCGTGCGGCATATGGTCAAGGCGGTGGGCCAGCCCGACCCGATGCAACGCCGCCAGCGCACGGTCGCGCCGCTCGCGCATGCCAACGCCCGCATAGAGCAGGCCATCGGCCACGTTCTCCAGCGCTGGTACGCCGGAAGCCAGGTGAAACTGCTGAAAGACGAAGCCGATCGTGGTGGCACGCAGTGCCGACAGCACCCGGTCGGACAGCTCGGTCACCTCGTGCCCATCGATGCACACGGCCCCGGCCGTGGGGCGGTCCAATGTGCCCACCAGGTGCAACATCGTGGATTTGCCGGAGCCGGACGGGCCAACGATGCCGACCAGCTCGCCCCGACCGACAACGAGGTCGACACCGTCGAGCGCGGCCACGCCGCCGGGATAGAGCTTCGACACACCCGTCAACTCCACCGTCGGCGTCACCGTCATCATCGCCGTTGTCGTCGTCGTCGTCGGCGTCACCGTCGGCGTCACAGCGGCAGCCGGACGGTCATGCCGGCGGCGATGTCGGCACCCGAGACCTCGACGCGGCCGCCGGCGAACATGCCCACCTGCACCGCCACGATCCTGGTGCTGTCGCCATCGACGATCTCCAGGCCGTAGCCGCCCTCCGCGAGTGCCAGCAGGGCAGCCACAGGAACGGTCAGCACGTCCCGCTTCTCTCGCGCGGCATACCGTACCGTCAGCGTGCCGCGGTCGAGGCCAGCCAGGGCCTTCTGGTCGGCCACGCTGATGATGACCCGGACCTTCGCACCCTCCGCGTCGCCGCCGCTCTGGTCGTCGGAGGTCGGCCCGCCCTCCACCGACGAGACCCTTCCTGGGATGGTGGCGCCGTCTGGAAGGGTGACGGTTAGGGCGACGCCGCTCGCCGCCCACCCCGCGTCTGCGGCCGCGACCGATGCGGTCAGCACCTTGGTGGTACCGCTGACGGAGAGCACGTCCGCGGGGGAGCCCGCGCCAATGCGTACCAGGTGTTGGGCTACCCGCAGCGGACCCGCGGCATACACGATCCGGTCGAGCTCGATGACCCCGGTCTCGGGCATGCCGAGATCGTGCTGCCATTGTTTGACCCCCGTCGCTGTGGACGGGGAGTATTGCTGGTCCACCGTGAAGGTGGAGTAGCCCAGGGCGCGCAGGTTCTGCTCGAACTGGGAAACATCGTCGCCCTTACTGCCGATGGTCAGCTGCCGGTACATCGGCAGCTGACCATAGAGCAGCACCACCGGCAGGTCGTCGACGCGAAGGACGGCCTGTCCACGCGTGATCGTGGCTCCGGCTTCGGGGAGCCACGTCACGGTGCCGGTCGCCTTGCTCGCCAAGGGCAGGCCCTCCCCGTAGCCGAGCTCACCGTCCACTGTGATGTAATCGATCAGCGTCTCCCGCTTCACCTGCTCGGTCACCGCCGACTCGAGCGGCGGCTGGGCCTGCGGATCGGTACCCCAGTCGAATCCGAACGAGGCGGCGGCGGAGACCGCCAGGATCAGCCCGGCGGCGGCCACCGCGACGCCCGCTCGCAGCCTGCGCCGGCGCATCAGCCCTGCCCCGGGCCTGTGCTCGAAGGATCGCCGATGATCGGTGCGCAGGTACGCGTAGCGCGGCGGGCGCCGTCGGTGGTCGGATCCCATGTTGCCTCGCCGGCGCCGCGGTCGGGGAAGTAACCGTCCGGCCCGGGGTCGGGGAAGTCGGGGGCGCCGTTCTCGCGCATGCAGGCGGCGTACCTGCGGGTTACCTCGATCTGTTCTGCGGTCTTTACGGGTTTGTCCTGTAGACCGGCCGGGACCGGCGGCAGCAGACTGCTGCACTTCTGCTGCGCCGCGACGAACTTCGGGTCCGCCTTGAGCAGCTTCAGATCTCCCTCAAACTCGATCTTGCCCTTGGGGTCCGGGTCGGTAACCTTCAACCCGTCGGCACGCAGGCAGGTGACGTAGGCACGCACACCCTCGAAGTACGCCGCTACCACATCGGCCGGGGCGGCTGTGACTGACGCCGTCGGTGTTCCACCCGCGCTGGCGACCTGCGGCTCCTCACGGGCGTTCGCACATCCGACGAGGGCGAGGCCCGTCACGGCCGACACAAGGAGCAAAGTCATTCGGCTCGATTTCATGGCGCGACGGTAGGTCACGGGCCGTGAAGAACCTATCAAGAACCTGTCCGCACGCCGTGCGGCCGTCGGCGGGTGGTCCGCTGTGGCCCTACTGTGGTGTCGACGGGCAGGTCACGCACGAGGGAGTCGGTTGTTGGGAGCTAGGGTCTTGGTCGCAGAGGACGACCAGAAGCAGGCACATCTGGTGCGGGTGTACCTGGAGCGGGATGGCCACAGCGTGCATGTTGTGAGCGACGGGCGGTCGGCCTTGGAGCGATGCCGCGCATACCGGCCGGATCTCGTCGTACTGGATGTGATGATGCCGGTCGTGGACGGCCTGGACGTCTGCCGAATCCTGCGCAGTGAGTCCGACGTGCCGATCCTTCTGCTCACAGCGCGTGCCACCGAGAATGACCTGCTGCTCGGGCTGGACATCGGCGCGGACGACTACATCACCAAGCCCTATAGCCCGCGCGAGCTCGCCGCCCGGGTCCGCGCGCTGTTGCGCCGCTCCGGTCGTCTGCCGGCCGGCGACACGGACGTGCTGACCGTGGGCGACCTTCGGGTCGACACCGGGAAGTTCGAGGTGCGCGTGGGCGAGCGTGTGGTCAACCTGACCGCCAAGGAGTTCGGCATCCTGCAGGTGCTGGCCGCCGAGCCGGGGCGAGTATTCACTCGCGCACAGATCATCGACCGGGCCTTCGGCTTCGACCACTTCGTGGAGGAGCGGACCGTGGACGCGCATGTGATGAACCTGCGCCGCAAGGTCGAGGCAGATCCGAGCGAGCCGCGGTACGTGCAGACCGTCTACGGGCGCGGCTACCGGATGGGCGAGCCCACGTGAGCTTTCGCCTGCGCGTACTGCTGCTGATCTTCTTTCTGGTGGCGACGTCCACCGCCGCGACGGCATGGCTCACCCTGCGCCAGGCGTCCCAGCAGCTCACGGCTAGCGCCGCCGCGAGCGAGCGCGACGTCGCGCTCGCCGTCGACGAGCTGGGCGACTACGGCCAGGTCCACGGCACGTGGTTCGGGATCGACGCACTCGTACGAAGCCTCGCCGACCGCCTGCACCAGCGCATCCGGGTGGTAACCGAGGCCGGGACGGTGCTCGCCGACTCGGACCTGCTCGCCGGGCGCGACGCGCGGCCGGTCGCTGGAGCACCGACCGTCATCGACCCTCGGCCCACCCTGCCGTCGCTGGATGCCGATACCCCGGACGCCCGCTATCGTCTGGCTGTCGCCGTCGTCGACAGCTACCACACCGGCTGGCACTTCGCGGCGTGCCTGACCCAAGCCGGCTTCGGCGTTCGCAAGGTCTCATACAAGCTGGGGCTGCCCAACTTCGAATCGGTCGATGCCCCGGCCCCGGCCGTCGACAGTTGCCACCTTCAGGCCGCCAACGCGCCACGGGACATCGGTGCGGTCGCCCGGCAGGGCCGCGATTGCGCGTATAAGAGCGACGATATCCCCTGCCTCCAGAAGCTGTTCGCCCAGCAGATGAGCCAGTTCGCGCCCGAGCCGCTGCGCCTGTTCATCGGCGCGCGGGATGAGGTCCCCCGCGGCCTGTCGAGCGGCTCGATCGCGTTGACCGCCTCGGTTGTTGTCCTTGTCGCGGCCCTTAGCGCACTCCTGCTCAGCCGTCGCGTGCTTCGCCCCATCAGCGCGCTGACCGATGCCTCGCGCCGCGTCGGCTCGGGCGACCTCGCGGGACGGGTGCCGGTGACTGGGCGCGACGAACTCGCCGATCTCGGCCGGGCATTCAACCGGATGGCCGAGTCGCTCGCACAGAGCGAGGAACGCCAGCGCCGCCTCATTGCCGACGTCGCGCATGAGCTGCGTACGCCGCTGGCTAACCTGCGCGGCTACCTCGAGGCGCTCGCTGACGGGGTCATGTCGCCGAGCCAGGAATTGTTCGCCTCGCTGCATGAGGAGGCGCTGCTGCATCAGCGGATCGTCGACGACCTCCAGGATCTTGCCCTGGCGGAGGCGGACTCCCTCACGTACCACAAGACGACGGTCGACCTGAGCGAGCTCGTAGAGACCTGCCGCACCGCCCACGCCGCAGTGGCCGAGGCCGCGGGCATCGCGTTGCACGTGGAGACCCTGCCAGCGGTTACGGTGCATGCCGATCCGGACCGGCTGCGGCAGGTACTCAGCAATCTGATCCGCAACGCGGTCGCCGCGACTCCGCTGGGCGGGAGCATCACGCTTGCCGTCGTCCGGCAGGCCTCGCCCAATGGCGACCGCGCACTGATCCAGGTGCGCGACACCGGCCGGGGGATCGCGGACGAGGACCTACCCCACGTCTTCGACCGATTCTGGCGGGCCGACACGGCGCGCCAACGAGGCACCGGCGGTAGTGGGCTCGGGTTGGCGATCGCCCGGCAAATCGTCACCGACCACGGCGGCACCATCGACGTCGCCGGCGCGCCGGGGGGTGGGGCGGTGTTCACCGTGGCCCTTCCGGCGACCGAGTCACGCTGACGGCTGCGTCAAGGTGAACGCTGAGCCACCGTAACGCTGCGTCCTATTCTGGGGGCGGCGCCCCCCGGCGATGAGTGCGCCGGGGGACGCCGCTTCGGCCGGTCAGCATGGCCGGACGCCTTCGTCACGGTCAGCAGTGCACGTTGGCTCCGTAGCCGACCAAGAGGTCGTCTCGGACCCAGCCTTGCTTGCCCGTGGTGAAGTCATACAGGTGCGACCAGGTGTAGCCACCGCCGCCCAGCTTCCAGCAGTCGAGCTGGACGGTGTGGCTCTGCTGACCCTGGCCCACCGCGGTGCAGGCGGTTGACGGGCCGGTGCGGATGTTGACGTAGTTTGTGTTGAAGTACTGGCCGATGCGGGCGTCCAGGATGCTCCAGCCATTGTCTGGGCAGGAGGCGGCCAGCGCCGGGCTGGCAGGCAGCACGGCGCTGACGGTGGCGGCTAAGCCGATCGTGAGCGCCACGATGGCTGATTTGAGTCGCATTGCTTCTCCTCTGACGGTCTGTTTCGACGTCTGCGTGTTCCGACGTGTGCGAACGTTCGGTCAACCTGCGTGAAACCTCGTGGCGACTCACCTCCGATTCCGGGCAGGAGTACGCCGCACCAATGCGGCACAGAACCGGTCCGCACCGAATGAATGCGGACCGACGAGTTTGAGAGGAGTTATTGCGCGCAGGGCGCAGAATCAGAACGAAGATGCGACGTTTGTGCTTAGTAGAATCGCAGCATTCGAGACCTTCCCCGTGTACGTGGCTCAGGACCCGCCCTGTAGCCCTTGTCGGCGAATCTATCGAAGTCGATAGTGATCTGTCAACATGTATCGATTTAGGAGGTGCGCGACACTTAGCTCGTGAACGACGTCGCGGGCCACTGTGGACGGATAGATGAACGGCTAGTTTCCCGGGGTGACGTGCAGGCGAAAGCGGGGTTGTTCGGCCAGCCACGCTTGACGTTGGCGTGGCCATGGGTGTCATAGTTGTCGAGACTCATGTGGATCGGCAGCGATCGCGGTACCTGGATGTCGACGACGCGCAGGAAGCGCCCGAGCCGCCGAGAACAACCTTGTCTGGGTCAATTCGATGGGGACCTTCTGTGGCGGCGTCCTTGCGAAAGAACCCCGCACGGCTGCTCGGGCGACCGCCAAAACGATCCGACACGTGAACGAAGCCGCGTCAGCGGTCCCCAACGAACCGATATCTTTCGAAGAGCCTTTGGCCAACGTGGAAGCCGACGGGCCCTTCGTGCTATGGGCGTCCGACCACGATTCCTGGTGCCACACTTACGCGCCTGGCGAAGTCTTCGATGGCGGCGAGCGACTTGGTGCTGCTCAACTCGGTCGCGTACCGCGGTGGGACAAGCGTTTCGGCTGCGAAGCGGTCTGCCTCCTGCTCTTTCGGATCCTCCGAGGATAGGTCATCCTCGATGAATTGGCCACGTTTGCCGTGTAGGAGGATGTGGCCGAGTTCGTGGAAAACACGCTTGAGCATGGCCCCTTACCGTCGGGGCTAGCAGGCGCGTGGGAAGCGCGGCCGGTAAGCATCGCAAGATCTGCTCGATCATGAGTTCACCGTCGTCAAAAGGCGTCGATCATGACCTCCAGGTCATGATCGACGCTAACTGGGGACGCTAACTGGGGACGCTAACTGGGGCGCTAACTGGGACGCTCAGGGGGGCGCTCAGGGGGAGGGATAGCCGTCGAGTACGGGTCCGCTGGGATCGAGATAGAGGTCGAACCAGGTCCGGGCGTAGTCTGCGACGCGTTCGAGCGTGCCGGGTTCGCTGAACAGGTGCGTGGCGCCGGGCACGATCACCAGCTGGCTGGGCTCGCCGAGGACCGCCAACGCTTGCTGGTTGAGCGCGATGACCTGGGGGTCCTCGCCGCCGACGATGAGCAGCGTCGGTGCCCGCACGTGGCGAAGCGCGTCGCCGGCCAGATCCGGGCGGCCGCCACGCGAGACGATCGCGCGCACTGAGTCCGGGCGACGCGCGGCAGCGACGAGTGCGGCCGCCGCGCCGGTGCTCGCGCCGAAGACCCCAACGGGTAGGCCGGTGGTGTCGGGCTGCGCTTCGAGCCAGTCGAGGGTGCCGGTGAGCCGTCCAGCAAGAAGCTCGATGTCGAAGCGGTACTCAGTCGCGATCTGGTCGATCTGGTCCTCGCCGGCGGTGAGCAGATCCTGTAGGACCGTGCCGTACCCGCCGGCGTTGAGGAATTCGGCCACCATCCGGTTGCGCGGGCTGTGCCGGGAGCTGCCGCTGCCGTGCGCAAACACCACCACACCCCGACTGGGACGCGGCAACCGCACCGTGGCGCCGAGTTCGACGTCACCGACCGGGATCCAGATGTCCGTATCGGCGTGGATCATCGTGCATCTCACCTTCGCGGCCCACGCTACGCTCCGCCGGCGCGGGGTGCTCTACTTCTACAGTGTCTTCGCTGTCATCCGAGCTGGACTACGCCTGGCCTGGCGGTGCCAACGTCGCCGTGTCCCTGACGTTCGACGTGGACGCCGAGGCCGGCTGGCTGGGCGTGAGCGAAGCGTACGCCCGCCGGTTGACCACGCTGTCGGAGGGACGGTTCGGGATCGTCCGCGGCACCCCGCGCATCCTCGCCCTGCTGGCCCGGCACGGTATCCGCGGCACGTTCTTCATCCCCGGTCACACCGCTGGCCTCTATCCCGACACGGCGCGGGCCATCCTGGACGGCGGCCACGAGGTTGCCCACCACGGACATCTGCACCTGCGCAGCGACAAGATCAGCGAACAGGACCAGCGGGACGAGATTGAGCGTGGTCTGGCGGCCCTGGTCTCGGCCGGTGCTCCCCGGCCGGTGGGTTACCGCTCCACCTCGTGGGAGCTGACACCGGAGACGTTCGACCTGCTCCTGGAGCACGGCTTTGACTACGACTCCTCCTGCATGGGCGATGACCGTCCCTACTGGGAGACCTGGGCCGGACGGCGGATTCTCGAGCTGCCCGTGCACTGGTCGCTGGACGACTGGCCCCGATTCGGGTGGACCATCGACAAGGGCGGCAACGCCGCGGACCCGGCGGAGATCTACGTCTCGTGGCTGGACGAGTACGACCTCGCGCGCGCCGAGCGGCGCCACATCACCTACACGACGCACCCAGAGGTCATCGGGCGTGGTCAGAGGTTCGCGCAGTTTGAGCGTCTCGTCGAGACGCTGGCCGGCGAGGACGACGTCTGGTTCGCGCCGCTCGCCGAGGTCGCTACCCACGTACGACCCGTGTTGGAGCGGTCATGACGCCCAGTGGCGAGACGAGGCGGTTCACCTCGGCCGTGGCCGAGCCGGTCCCTCGGGGGCACGAGTTCGGTGCAGTGCATGCGCGTGAGGTGGCCGCGACCGTGGCCGATTATCGGCACCTCTTCGCGGCCGGCGGCACCGACGTCGATCTGGACGCGTTGGGCGGCCAGGCGTTGGATCGCATCGACGACTGGGCGCCCGAGCTCGGCGCGGAGATCCGCGGAATCGCCGCCGGGGCAGGGCTCCCGGTCACACACATCGCGGCGATCAACGCCCGTACCGAGATCCTCGCCCTGTTGGGACACCACGGCTTGGGTGAGTGTTCGACCGTGGTCGCCCTGCGCGGCGCCGACGACGAGCCGGTTGCGATGCAGAACTGGGACTGGTACACGTTTATGGCTGGCAACTGGCTGGAGTGGACAATCCCGCACCCGGACGGGCGGCGGGTCACGACCGTCACGGAGTACGGGATCGTCGGCAAGATCGGCATCAACGAACGGGGGGTCGGCACCCTGTTCAACATCCTGCATCACCGCGACGACGGCGCCGGCATCGGCGTTCCGGTGCACATCGTTGCGCGCCGCATCCTCGACACCGCAGGCCACATCGACGCGGCCTGGGAAACATGCTTATCGGCCCGCGTCTCGGCGTCCACCGCGATCACCCTCGTCGGCGGCCGGTCGGCTGGCAAAGCTGCGATCTCGGTGGAGCTGTGGCCGGGCGGGCCGAGCGCGGCGCGTCCGGCCCAGGACGGCTTGCTGCTGCGTACCAATCATTTCCTGACTGACCCGGCCAGGCTCGGCGACACCGCCCCCGCGGAGGGGTCCGACACGCTCGACCGGTACGACGAGCTGCGCCGCCGCCTCGGCGGGCGCGGCGGGGATCTCACCCTTGCCGAGGCCGCCGCCGCGTTGACCGACCACACCACGGGGGTGTGCTGCCACCCCGATCCGGACGACCCGGCCGAGCTGCAGTACGCGACCTTGGCGACGGTCCGGCTCGACCTGGCCGGCTCGACTCTCGCCGCGCTGGTCGGACCTCCTTGCCAAACACCGACGACGTGACAGTGTGACAGGCGTGGCGCGTACCTCCGTTGGGAAGAAGGCCGAGCCTCGCCTGCACCGCGCGGCGCGGTTCGAGGATCGCGTGCATCGGGTCGTGGAGCCGCGGTTGCGCCGGCGCGGCTGGCACGTTGCGATCGTGCCGTACACCGGCTACGGCGCCCCCGGCTGGGTCCGGGTCATGGCCCGGGTGCTGCTGACACGGCTCGCCCCGCGGCGCAAGCGGGCCGCGACGTTGCGCGGCTGGCGCAGCTTCACCGCGATGCCGGTCAAGAATGCCAGCGTCACCATCGAGGCGGGCGGCAGCCGGCACGAGGCGTTCGCGGACCGCAGTGGTTTCGTCGACTGCGTGGTCCAGGGGGAGCTCGCGACGGGCTGGAGCAGTGTGCGTCTGAGTACCGAAGGCGCGGAATCGGTGGAGGCCCCGGTCCGGATCGTCGATCCCGCGGTCGACTTCGGCATCCTCTCCGACGTCGACGACACGGTCATGGTCACCGCTCTGCCGCGCCCCCTGCTCGCGGCGTGGAACACGTTCGTCCTCGACGAGCACGCGCGTATGGCAGTACCGGGCATGGCCGTTCTCTACGAGCGGCTCGCCAACGCGTACGCGGGTGCTCCGGTCTTCTACTTGTCCACCGGAGCCTGGAACGTGGCTCCAACGCTGACCCGCTTCCTCTCCCGTCATCTCTATCCCGCCGGGCCACTTCTGCTCACAAACTGGGGGCCGACGACGGACCGCTGGTTCCGCAGCGGCCGCGACCACAAGAGAGCGACGCTGACCCGGCTGGCTAACGAGTTCCCGCATGTGCGGTGGCTGCTCATCGGCGACGACGGGCAGCACGACAAGGAGATCTACGGCGAGTTCGCCGCCGCCCATCCGGATAACGTCGCCGCGATCGCGATCCGGCACCTGTCGCCGACCCAGTCCGTACTGGCCGGAAGCATCCTGGCGGCGGTCGGCGACTCCGCGCCGTCCGGCCTAGCGGGCAAGCCGTGGCTTGTGGCACCCGATGGGGCAGGGCTGTGGCGCCTTTTCCGTGAGGCCGAGATCGTATAGGCCGCACCGCTCATGATCGATGTGACGAGACGGTCGCTATCACAACCTCTCCGTCACTTCACTCACGCCCACGGAGTCACTTCGCGCTGACCCACCGGCCCGCGGCTCATGTGAAGATCGCAGTTTGGGTGGCGGATGTGAGCTAAATCGGCGCGTTTGACACTCAACGAGCGATCTTGAATCCGGGGAGCGGGCGGGGAGGATGAACGCCTTACTTCGCCGACAGGACGTCGACGATGAACCGCAGCGGGCCCGGCTGCTGTCCGGTCTCGCCGTAGGCCAGGTCGGCCGGGATGTCGAGCTGCACCCGGCTGCCCACCTTCACACCCACCAGGCCCTGGTCCCATCCCTTGATGACCTCGCCGCCGCCGAGGGGGAACTCATACGGCTGCGACCGCGACCAGGACGAGTCAAACTCCTCGCCGGTGCGGTAGGACACCCCGACGTAGTTGACGGAGATCGTCTGGCCGGCCTGGACCGCGGCTCCCTTGCCCTCAATGAGGGTAGTGACCGCCAGCTTGGTGAGGTCTTCGGTGCCGGCGGTCGCCGTCGGCTTGGTCGCGAGCGCCGGGTCGGCGTCCGGCGGAAGCTGCGCGGCCGTCGAGGCCGATGGCGTGCCCGACGCCGAGCCGGCCGTCGTGTCGCCGTCGAACGCACCAAACGCGTATGCAGCAGCGACGATCACGGCTAACCCGCCGATCACGGTGAGCGCGTTCTTGAGGTACTTCTTACGGCGTAGCGCCGCCGCACGTTGTTGGGCGGCTAGCCGACCGGCGGCGCGGCGCTCGGCCTTCGGCGGCTTCCCCAGGCCGGACCGATCCTTGACCGGGTTGCTCACGGACGTACCTTTCATTGGAGGTCTGCGGGTCATTGGAGGTCTGCGGGTCATTGCAGGTCTGCGGGTAATTGCAGGTCTGCGGGTAATTGCAGGTCTGCGAGTCCGCCGACCCTACTGCACGCCGATCAGGTCGACCACGAACACCAGCGTTTCGCCGGGTTTGATGGCATTTCCGGCGCCATGATCGCCGTAGCCCAGGTGTGGCGGGATGACCAGTCTGCGCCGACCACCGACCTTCATGCCCACCACGCCCTGGTCCCAGCCCTCGATGACCTGGCCGCGGCCGAGCGAGAAGTTGAAAGGCTCGCCCCGGTTCCACGAGGCGTCGAACTCCTTGCCGGACGAGTACGAGACGCCGACGTAGTGCACCGTGGCTTCCTGCCCGGGCCGGGCCTCGTCGCCGTCGCCGACCGTGACGTCGGAAACGACGAGGTCGGTCGGCGGCGCTCCCTCGCCCGGAGTGACGTATGGCTTCTGCATGGTCTATCTCCTGATCTAGATGTTGTCAGGCCTTCGAGAGGCGGATTTCCTCGTCCGGGGAGAGGTCGATGGACGTGGCGAGAGTCTCGGTCGCGATCCAATCCTTGTGGTCGAGCAGGTCCGCGTTCGAGGCCGGCAGCGACAGCGTGATGCGGTCGGTGATCGCCAACTTCGCGTCCTTGCGCATCGCGTTGACGAGGTGGATCGTCTCGTAGACTCGGCCCTCCCGGCGCAGGTCGTCATCGAGGGTCGTGTCGAACGCGACGGTGACGCCGTCGTCGGAGGCGACCGCCCACCCCTCCTTCTCGAGCCGTTCCACCAGGACCTCGTCGGGTCCGAGGACGTGCCCGGCGACTTCAAACCCGCCCCCGGCCAACTCGGTGAACTCGCCGGCATCGAGCGCCTTGCGCACGGTGGGGACGTCGCGGCCTAGCCGGGCGCCGACGACCGGCAAGTTCGGGCGTACCCGTAGCTGGGTGGCCTCGATGCGCTCGACCCGGACCTCCTTCACCCGAAGTTCGTCGGCGATCTGGTCGAGATAGGTCCGGTCGATGCCGCCTCCGCCGCTGTCGATGAGCAGCAGGTGCAGCGGCTGGCGCAGTTTGAGCTGGTGCGCAGCCCGGGCCCGGCGACCCAGGTCGACCACCTTGCGGACGGCGGCGACGTCGGCGAGCAGGTTCTCGTCGACGGTCTCCACCGAGGGCCAGCCGGCGAGGAAGACCGACGCCGGCGCGTCGGGGCAGACGCTGACGACGAGAGCCTGCCAGAGGTGTTCGGCGAGGAAAGGCGTGACCGGCGAGACGACCCGCAGACCCTGTACGAGCGCGGCCCACAGCGTACGCAGCGCCGCCTCATCGCCGTTCCAGAACCGGCGCCGTGACCGGCGGATGTACCAGTTCGACAGATCGTCCACAAAGGAGTCGAAGGCGCGCAGCACGTTCACCGAGAGATGCCGATCGTAGGCCTGGGTGGCCTCCGCGATCAGCTTCGCCGTCCGGACCTGCAGCCAGCGGTCCAGCGGGTGTGCCTCCTCCTGCGCCGCCTCTAGATAGTCCAGCTTCGGCGCGAAGTTGCCCCGTTGATCGCCTCCGGCGAAGTTGCCCCGTTGATCGCCTCCGGCGAAGTCCGCCGTGTTCGCGTACTGCACGAAGAACGCCGCGCTGTTCCAGAGCGTGAGCAGCTTGCGCTGGATCTCCTGGCCCGGACCGAACCCGAAGAGCAGGTTCTGGTTCGGCGGCTGCATGCAGTACTGCCACCGCATGACGTCGGCGCCCATCCGACCAAACGCCTCCTCGGCGGTGATCATGTTGCCCCAAGAGCCGTGCATCTCGCGGCCGCGCTCGTCGAGCAACTTCTCGTAGCCCAACACGCTGCGGTACGGCGACCGCCCGGTCAGCGCCACCGACATGAACAGTTGCGAGTAGAACCAGAGCCGGATCTGCTCACGCATCTCCGAGACCCAATCGGCCGGGAACCACTCCTCCCAGTACGCGTGGTCGGGCAGATCCGCGGTGGTCAGCCCCTTGGCGGCGCCGGTGCCGAGGCCGCCCTCGACCCAGGCCGGGTTCTGCCAGCCGAGCGTGGAGAACGGGACGATGCCCGCATCCAGCCAGACATCTCCCACCTCTTTGATCCGCTCCACCTCGGCGTCGCAGGACTCGCACCGGATCTTCACGGCGTCGATCCACGGGCGGCGCAACTCCTCCAGCCCGTCGAGGGACCCGGTCGCCTGATCGGCCAACTCCTGGCGCGAACCGATGACGGTCAGGTGCCCACAGGCGCAGGGGTAGAACGGCAGCGGCAGGCCGTAGTAGCGCCGGCGGGAGATGTTCCAGTCGGCCATGTTGACGAGCCAGTCGTCCATCCGACTGCCCATATAGGACGGGATCCACTCGACCGTGCGGTTCGCGGCCCGCATCGGCTCTCGGATCTCCTCGACCGAGATGAACCAGTCGTCGGAGATGCGGAAGATCAGCGGGGTATGGCACCGCCAGCACTCGGGGTAGCGGTGCGTGATCGTACTCGCGTCGACGAGCAGTGACCGCTCACGCAGATCGTCGATCACGCGGTCTGCAACGTCGGATGTGGACAGTCCGGCGAGCCAGCCAAACTCCGGGTAGAACCGGCCCGATTCATCGACCGGGGTCAGGATCTCGAGTCCGTGCAGCTTGCCCAGTTCGAAGTCCTCCGCGCCGCAGCCCGGAGCTATGTGGACGATGCCGGTGCCCTCGTTGAGGGACACCTCATCCCACGGGATCACCTTGTGTTCGATCTCCGCCCCGGGAGTGAGCGTGTCGAACGGACCCCGGTAACGCCAGCCGACCATCTCGGCGCCGTCGACTACCTTGTCGAACGTTCGGCCGCCGCCGCGCTCGACCGCCACCCAGTCGCCGTTCTCGAGTCGCCCGTACTGCGCATCCGGTCGTACGGCCGCGGCGACATTGGCCGGCAGCGTCCACGGCGTCGTCGTCCAGATGACGAGGGCCTCGCCGTCGTGGTCCTCGCCGTCGCGGTTAAGGAGCGGTAGTCGCACATGCAGCGACGGGTCTTCGCGGTCGCTGTAACTGCCCGCCAGTTCGTGCGCGGAGATCGACGTGCCACAACGCGGGCACCATTCGGTCGCCCGGTGACCCCGATAGAGCCAGCCGCGGTCGGCAACGACTCGGAGGAATTTCCAGATGTACTCAATATTCGTGTCGGCGAACGTGTAATAGTCGCGCCCCCAGTCCATCCATTGCCCGAGGCGAACTGAGCCCTTGATGAGTTCCGCCGATGACCATTCGACGACGGCGCGGCATTTCCGAGCGAACGCCTCGAGGCCGTACTCTTCGATTTCTCGCTTGGAGTTTAGACCGAGTTCCTTTTCGACGCCGACCTCGATCCAGAGGCCCTGACAATCGAAACCGTTCTGATAGCGCTGGTGGTAGCCGCGCAGCGCCTTGTAGCGCTGGAACACATCCTTGAGTGTGCGACCCCAGGCGGTGTGCACGCCAAGCGTCTTGTTCGCTGTGACCGGCCCGTCCACGAAGCTGAACCGTGGCCCGTTCGCGTTCTTCGCCCGTAGCTGCTCAAACGTCTTCTCGCGATCCCAGAGGTCGAGGATCGCCAGCTCCAGTGAGTCATGATGCGGCTTGTCGGGCAGGGGAGCAAACATGGGGTGCAGTCTACACGGCAACAACGAAGGCCTTATGTTTGCCTTATGAATCGCAATAACATAGCGCTATTGCGCGCGCCGGATCGAGAATCGCAGGCCCAGGCCCCCGTCTTTTGAATGGGGCTCGCCCGGATCGCCTTCGGTCATTGACGTGGCGAGGACAGCGTCGGCGATATCTCGCTCATGCTCGCGGATCGCCGCGGCGGTCTCCGCCGACGCCACATCGTCATCGGCCGTCCAGGTAAGGGCGACGCGGTCGGTGATGGCTAGGCCCGCCTGCTTTCGCGCGTCCTGGATCAGCCTGATCACCTCGCGGGCGACGCCGGCCCGGTGGAGCTCCGGGGTGATGGTGGTGTCCAGCGCGATCGTCACATCCCGCTGGGTCGCCACGGCCCAGCCCGACCGAGGCGTCTGGTTGACGACGACGTCGTCCGCCGTGATCTCGACCGTTTCGCCGCCGACCTTGAGCGCGGTTGCGGCGCCATCCCGGAGGGCTTGGGCGAGCGCGGCCGGGTCGGCTCGCGCGATGGCGGCGGCCACCACCTGGGTACGGGCGCCGAAGCGCTGGCCGAGTTGGCGGAAGTTGGGCTTGACGGTGACGTCGAGAACCTCGCCGGCCGAGGCGAGGTTGGCCAGGTCGCGGACGTTCAGCTCCTCGCGGACATACGCGAGCAGCTCCGGCGGGGGGAGCTGGCCATCGCGTAATCCGACCAGGCCCCGCGCCAACGGCTGGCGTACGCGAACATTGCTGGCCGTGCGGGCGGCGCGGCCGGCCTCGACCAGCGCCCGGACCGTGGCCACCTGCGCGCGCAGATCGTCGTCGAGCGCGGCCGGGTCCTGAACCGGCCAGGTGGCGAGGTGCACGGACACGGCCGCGGAGCGGTCACCCGGGCGGACGGCGGCCCGCCAGACGTGATCGGTGAGGAACGGGATGAGCGGGGCCAGCAGTCGGGTCAGTACGCCGATGGTCTCGTTAAGCGTGGCGAGCGCGGCCGGCTCGCCCCGCCAGAATCGGGAGCGAGACAGCCGCACGTACCAGTTGGACAGATCGTCGATGAACTGGCTCAGCACCCGCCCGGCGCCGGCGGTGTCGAAGTCCTCCAGAGCGGCGTCGACCACTCCGACCACGTGGTGCAGTTCTGCCCGCAACCACCGATCGAGTGGAGTCAACTTGACCGCTGCCGTCTCCGCCGTCGGGTGCCACCCGCTCGCGTCGGCATATAAACTGAAGAAGGAGACCGTGTTCCAGTACGGGACGAGGACGCGACGCGCGATCTCCTCCAGCGTTGCATCGCCGACCCGCCGATTAACCCACGGCGATCCGGCGCAGAGCATGAACCAGCGCAGGGCATCCGCACCATGCCGATCCATCAGCGACATCGGTTCGATGATGTTGCCAAGATGCTTACTCATCTTGCGGCCGTCCTCGGCCACGATGAGACCAAGGCACAGCACGTTCTCATACGCCGATCGGTCGAAGACCAGCGTGCCCACGGCCATGAGGGTGTAGAACCAGCCGCGGGTCTGATCGATGGCCTCGGCGATGAAGTTCGCCGGGTACGCGCGGGCGAACTCCTCCTCGCTGCCGGGGAGGAACGGATAGCCGTGCTGCGCGAACGGCACCGCCCCGGAGTCGAACCACGCGTCCATGACCTCGGGCACTCGACTCGCCGGCGTACTGCACTGTGGACAGTCGAACGCGATCTCGTCCAGGTAGGGTCGATGCTGATCGAGGCGGGACAGATCCCGCCCCGAGAGCGTGCCCAACTCGGCGCGCGACTGCACGCGGGTCACGTGACCGTTGGCGCAGCGCCACAGCGGCAGCGGCGTACCCCAGTACCGGTTGCGCGACAGCGCCCAGTCGACGTTGTTGGCCAACCAGTCGCCGAACCGGCCATGCTTGACGTGCTCGGGGTGCCAGTTGGTGCGCTCGTTCTCGCGCAGCAACGCATCCCGGATCTGCGTCGTGCGGACGTACCACGCCATCTGCGCGTAGTACATGAGTGGCGTGTGGCAGCGCCAACAGTGTGGATAGCTGTGCTCGTACTCGCTGACCCGCAGCAGCAGCCCGCGCTGCGCCATGTCCTTGACCAGCACGGGATCGGCATCCTTGAAGAACAGCCCGCCGAGAAGGTCGACGTCGGCGTTGAAGCGTCCGTCTGGACCGATCGGGTTGACCACTGGCAGGCCGTACCGGCGGCAGGTAACGAGGTCGTCCCCGCCGAACGCGGGCGCCTGGTGCACCAGGCCCGTACCGTCCTCTGTGGTCACATAGTCGGCGAGCACCACGTAGTGCGCGTCGGGGATCTCGACGAGGTCGAATGGCCGTCGGTACCGTACGCGTTCGAGTTCCCGGCCGGACATGGACGCGAGCACTTCGGCGGCCGCCCCGTCCGTGCCGTCCTCGCCGAGCGCGGTGTGGAGAAGGGGCTCGGCCACCAGGAACACTCCGGCTGGCACCCGGACGACCGCGTAGGTCACGTCCGGATGCACGGCGACGGCGGTGTTGGACACCAGCGTCCAGGGTGTCGTCGTCCATACCAGCAGATCCACGCCGGTGATTCCGGCGATATCGCCCTCGACGGGCATGCGGACGTAGACGGATGAGTCCGTCACAGTCTCGTAGCCCTGTGCGACCTCATGGTCCGAGAGTGCGGTTCCACAGCGGGGGCAGTACGGCGCGACGCGGTGGTCCTCTACCAGCAGTCCGCGGTCGAAGATCTGGGCCAGCGCCCACCACACGCTGTCGATGTAATCCGGCGACATCGTCCAGTACGGCGCCGAGAGGTCCACCCAGTAGCCGACGCGCTCGGTCAATGCCTCAAACTCGCCGACATAACGCTGCACCGACTCGCGACAGCGGGCGTTGAACTCGGCGACGCCGAAGCGTTCGATTTCGGGCTTGCCGGCCAGCCCGAGTTCCTGCTCTACGGCGATCTCGACCGGCAGCCCGTGGCAGTCCCACCCCGCCCGGCGTGGGACGTGGTAGCCCTTCATCGTCTTGAAGCGCGGGAATACGTCCTTGAAGACACGGGCCTCGACGTGGTGTGTGCCGGGTCGGCCGTTTGCGGTGGGTGGTCCCTCATAGAACACCCACCGTGGCCCGCCCTCCGTGTGGGCGAGGCTGCGCTGGAACACGTCATGATCCCGCCAGAACGCGAGCATCTCGTGATCGATGGCTGGCAGGTTGACCCGGGCGGGCAAGGCGGTGAAATAGAACTGATCCGACACCAGATTTCCTCTGTGAGCCAATCTACCCGCTGGCCGGCCAGGTGTCGGGTCGATAGCCTCTGCTCGTGAAGCCTCAGGTCGTGACCGCCCGTGCCTCCTACTCGGTGCAGCTGCGGGCGGACCGGCCTGAGCTCGTGTTAGCGGTCGCCGAGATCCGATGGAAGGAATCGGGGCACGCACCCGAGCCCGAGGATCTTGCGTACTGGGTGGACGTGACTCAGCGAGTTGAGCAGATCATCGACGCCGACCGTGGGAGCGCCATCCGTGAGTGACCGACCGTACGTCCTGCTCAGTTGCGCGATGTCCATCGACGGCTACATCGACGACGCCAGCAACACCCGGCTACTGATGTCCAACGACGCCGACTTCGACCGCGTGGACGAGGTGCGTGCCGGGTGCGACGCCATCCTTGTGGGAGCCAACACGATCCGACGAGACAACCCGCGGCTGATGGTGCGCGCGGAGGCCCGCCGCGACGCGCGCGTCGTGCGAGGGCTATCGCCCACCCCGATCAAGGTCACGCTGACCGGGCGCGGCGACATCGACCCATCCGCTCAGTTCTTCGCGACAGGCGACGTCGAAAAGATCGTCTACAGCACGCCTGCCGGCGTGGACAAAGCACGCGATCGAGTGGGACACGTCGCTACCGTGGTCGACGCCGGTGATCCAATCGACCTATCCTGGGTCCTCGCCGATCTTGCCGCTCGTGGGGTCGCCCGCGTTTTGGTCGAAGGCGGCGGAACCGTGCACACGCGGTTTCTCACCGCCGGCCTTGCCGACGAACTCCATCTCGTAGTGGCGCCATTCTTCGTTGGCGACTCCAGTGCACCCCGGTTCGTCGAGGACGGTGCGTTCCCATGGAACGCTGGCCACCGAGCCAGGCTCGCCGAGACACAACAGATCGATGATGTCGTCCTGCTGCGCTACGTCCTCTCCGACCGTCTTCCCACCTAATGGCCGAACCTTCTCCCGACCGTGCGTGGCTGCTCGCGGCGATCGAGGAATCAAGGGCCAGCCCCTTGAGCACGGCCGCCTACGCTGTCGGCGCCATCATCGTCGGCCAAGACGGACGAGAACTCGCGCGCGGCCACTCCCGTGAGTCCGATCCGTACGCGCACGCCGAGGAGTCAGCGCTGTCCAAACTGTCGGGCGTCGACCTGGCAGGGGCCACCATTTACACCTCGCTCGAACCATGCAGCGCCCGCAAGTCACGCCCAAGCACATGCACCGAACTGATCCTTGAAGCCGGCATCCGCCGAGTCGTTTTCGCCCTCCGAGAGCCACCAACATTCGTCCATGGCTTCGGTGCAGAACTTCTCCAGCATCAAGGCATTCAAGTAATCGAGATGAGCGATCTTGCGAATGCGGTCCAGCAGATTAATGAACGGGTCATCGGCGCGAGCCACGCCCATGATCAACTCTGACGACCCGATCGCCGGCGAGCCAGCTCGCCCACTCCCTCGCCGCATGCTTGCCGATGCGGCCGCGCACCTGCGGAATGCTCGCCCTCCCCCGACGGCTTGCGTCGCGCTCGGACGCGCGTACGACAGCTCGTACGTGTTGCGCTACCGTGACCGGGCCCCGGTGCCGCTCGTGCTCACTGTTTTGGTGGCCTCACCTCCGGCACTCGGACCCGCATGGACCACGCCAAACCGCACGTCGTAGACGTGTTCGTGCAGCACTTTGAGGCCCAGTAGCGGGGCGGGAGCTGCGGACCCAGCGAGCTCGACCAATCTCAGGTGCTGATGGAGTACAGTACGCCGGAGAATTGGCCGGAAAGGTACTGGACGCCGGGGAGTCAGCCGATCGTTCTGCGAGCGGGTGCGAGCGAGGCTGAGGAGGTTGCGGTGGTGGGTCGGCCGGGGGAGCCCGCGGCTACGCCCGCCGCTCCGCAGGCGAACGCGCCGCAAGCGAACGTGCCACAGACACCCCCGCCGCGCAGTTACGGCCAGACACTCACGATCCCCAACCTGATCAGCTTCGTGCGCCTCGCCGGCGTACCACTGTTTTTGTGGCTATTCCTCGGTCTGCACGCCGATGGCTGGGCGGTCGTCGTACTCGCAATCGGCGGTACGAGCGACTGGGTCGATGGATTCTTGGCGCGCCGGCTGGGCCAGGTGAGTCGTCTCGGCGAGCTGCTCGACCCGCTCGCTGACCGGCTCTACATTCTTGCCACGCTGCTCGCGCTCACCGTTCGCGAGGTCGTGCCTTGGTGGTTCACCATCGCGCTGCTCGCCCGCGAGGCCATGCTCGTTGGTTGCCTGTTGGTGTTGCGACGATTCGGGTACGGTCCGCCACCGGTTCATTACGTTGGCAAGACCGCGACATTCATCCTGCTGGTCGCGTTCCCGATGCTGCTGCTGGCGCACGCCAGCGCGGGTGCGGCGGTGTGGGCCTATCCCAGCGGCTGGGCGCTGGCCTGGTGGGGTCTGGTCCTCTACTGGATCGCTGGGCTGTTCTACGTCGTCCAGGTGTCCGGGGTGGTGCGGGGGACACGGGCATGACCCAGGCGAGCCAGCGACCCGGCGAGGAGCGGCGGTTCGCCCCCGACTTCCTGTTGGAGCTGTTCTCAAACCCCCTCGACCCGGGGTACGCCGACGCGGCGGCTCGCCGCGCCACGTACGGCCCGAAGCCACCCTGGCGCAGGCGCGGCGCCCTGGTCCTGCGCACGATGGCGTTGGCGGCCGTCGGGTTCCTGCTCGTCGTCGCCTGGCGCGAGGCGGCCGCCGCCGAGCCCGATCGCACCAGCGCCCACGCAGGGCTCGTAGACGAGGTCAAGACCGCGCAGGAGCGTACCGACGAACTCCAGGTGCAGAGCGACCGGTTGCGCCAAGAGGTGAGGGTGCAGCAGCAGGCGGCTCTGGGTGGCTCTGCCGAGGAGCTGGCGCGCGTGCGGGAGCGGGAAGCGGCGGCCGGGCTGGCTCCGGTGACCGGCTCCGGCGTGGTCGTCCGGTTGGCCGACGCGCCGGTTCCGATCGACCCAACCACCGGGAAGCCTTCGGGCGCCGAGGTGAGCCGGGTTCTCGACGTCGACCTGCAGGCCGTGGTCAACGGATTGTGGGCGGCGGACGCCGAAGCCATCTCGATCAACGGTCAGCGCCTCACGTCGACGTCCACGATCCGGACGGCAGGCCACGCGGTGCTGGTCGACTTCCGGCCGGTCACCAGCCCGTACGAGGTCTCCGCCATCGGCCCTGACAATCTCGAGGCGCGGTTTAAGCGCTCTGTCGCGGCGGCGAGCATGCGGGAGCTGGTCGACCAGTACGGTCTCGGCTTCTCGACCCGGGAAGAGAGCGGCCTGCGCCTACCCGCGTCACCCGGAACTGGCCTCCGATACGCACGTCCTGCTGGCTCGCCCTCACCCTCCAGAGGTGTCCGATGATCGCCTTTCTCGCGCTGATCGCCGGCGTGGTGGCCGGGGTCCTGCTGGAACCGACCGTCCCGGTCGGGTTGCAGCCGTACCTGCCGATCGCCGTCGTGGCCGCGCTGGACGCGGTGTTCGGCGGCATCCGGGCCAAGCTCGACGGCGTCTTCGATGACAAGCAGTTCGTGATTTCGTTCGTCTCCAACGTGATCGTGGCGGCGTTCATCGTGTACCTCGGCGACCAGCTCGGCGTCGGGGGCCAGCTCTCGACCGGTGTGGTCGTGGTCCTTGGAGTACGCATCTTCGGCAACGTCGCCGCCATCCGCCGCCACCTGTTCCGGGCCTGAGGCGGGCATGGACGAAAGAACCGATCCCGCCGAGAACCCGCCCGAGACGGGCACGGGCTGGCCAACCGAGGCCAGTGCGCCGGACGAGGCGAATGTGGCGGACGAGGCCAGTGCGCCTCACGAGGCCGCGGCGGAGCCTGCGCCGGCCACCCAGCGCCGGTGGCGCCTATCCACCGCCGGTGCCATGATCGGCCTTCTCATCGGCCTGCTCGCGTTCGCCCTCGTGGTGCAGGTCAAGAGCAACGTCGGCGACACCCAGCTCGAGAATGCGCGCCAAGACGATCTCGTACGCATCCTGTCCGATCTCAACTCGCGCGAGGTTCGACTGCGTTCGGAGATCACTACGCTCGAGCGCACGCTGAGCCAGCTCGGCGCCGGCGCGCAGGGGCGGGAGGCGGCGCTGGCCGAGGCCCGCCGCCGCGCCGACGAGCTCGGCATTCTCGCCGGCACCCTGGCCGCACAGGGCGAAGGGCTGAGCATCCGACTGGTACCACGTGACCAGCCGATTCGAGCCGCCACGGTGCTCGAGGCGGTGGAGGAGCTTCGCGGCGCCGGCGCCGAGGCGATGCAGATCGCGGGAGCCTCTGGAACCCCCGTACGCGTCGTCGCCTCCACGTACTTCATCGACGGCGCCGATGGGCTGGTCGTGGATGGGCGCACGCTCACCGGCCCGTACACGATCACGGTCATCGGCCCGGCTACGACCATGCGTACCGCGCTTACCATTCCCGGCGGTGTCGCCGACGCGGTCGCGCGGGATGGCGGTAACGTCATCGTCGATGAGCCCGGCGAGGTCAGGGTGGACGCGCTGCACCCCGCCGAGGATCTGCAGTACGCCGAGCCGGCCTAGCCGCCCGACACAGCGGCCCACACGCGAGAGGTGTTGTTGTGATCCCTGAGGACCTTCGTTACACCGACAAACACGAGTGGGTCTCACCGCTGCAGGCGGGGGCCACGGTCCGGGTCGGTATCACCGACTACGCGCAGGACGCGCTCGGCGACATCGTCTTCGTGGAGTTGCCGGAGGCGGGCGCCACGGTGGAGGCCGGGCAGCCGTTTGGCGAGGTCGAGTCAACAAAGAGCGCCTCGGAGATCTACGCGCCCGTGACCGGCACAGTGATGGCCA
Source organism: Micromonosporaceae bacterium (assembly GCA_020027875.1). GTDB lineage: Bacteria > Actinomycetota > Actinomycetes > Mycobacteriales > Micromonosporaceae > JAXIPB01. Next base: position 60,514 of record JAHRHA010000013.1, read on the forward strand.
GAAACGAGCAACTCAAGGACAAGCCTGAGCTGATCAACTCCGATCCGTACGGGGCGGGCTGGCTCATCGAGATCGAGCCGGCCGACCCGGGCGCCGTCGACGACCTGCTCGACGCGAGCGCGTACGCCGCGGTGATCGAACAGAGTTGACCGGTCCGCGCCCGCGCGTCCGGTTGACCCGATGTTTTAGGCATAGCTAGGCTCGCCGAGTCGACCGTTGACCAACGGCCGGCGTACCGTTCTTGGCACATGTGGGTGTCCGTCCACATGTCTAGCCCGGTGCCGACGTTTCGATCCGTGAGGTGGTCCCATGACGCGCCCAGACGACGAGTACCCCCCGCTCGACGTCACATCGACGCTGCACATGGGCTCCCTCGACGAGGTGTTGGAGGGCGACACCGAGGTCGTGCCGAGCCGGGTGGCGGGCCATCTGCCGCCGGGCATGGCATTGCTCATCGTGCGCCGAGGCCCCAATGCCGGGGCGCGCTTCCTGCTGGAACGCGACGTAACGACCAGTGGCCGCCACCCGGACAGCGATATCTTCCTCGACGACGTCACCGTGTCGCGCCGGCACGCGGAGTTCCACCGGGGCTCGAGCGGATTCACGGTGCGTGACGTCGGCAGCCTGAACGGTACGTACGTCAACCGTGAGCGGGTCGAATCGGCCACCCTCAGCAACAGCGACGAGGTGCAGATCGGCAAGTTCCGGCTCGTCTTCATCGCGGGACCTCGGCTCGACGACGTGACCTGACAACGCGCAAGGGGGGACAGTCCAGCGGTGACGGCGATGGACGCGGCGCGGGATCTACTCCGCGGCGAGCCGGTCATGAGCATCGGCGAGGTGCTGGCCCGGCTCCGGCCCGAGTTCCCCGATGTCACCATCTCCAAGCTCCGCTTTCTCGAGGCCGAAGGGCTGGTCGAGCCGATGCGGGCGCCGTCGGGCTACCGTAAGTTCACCCCCGCGCACGTCGAGCGGCTGCGCTTCGTCCTCGCTGCCCAGCGAGATCGCTACCTTCCGTTGCGCGTGATCCGCGAGCAGATCGACGCGATGGAACGTGGCGAGCGGGTCGTCGGTCTGGCACCGGCGCCGACCGCACCGACGGCGACGGCACCGAGGCCACCCGTATCGAGGCCACCCGCACCGACGGCGTCCGTGCCGACGCCGCCCGCCGCGTACGTCGTACCGCAGGTCCGGGTCGAGCTCGGCGACTCACGCCTGACGAGGGCGCAGCTCGCCGAGCGGTCCGGCCTCGATGAGGCCCGGCTCGAAGATCTTGAGCAGTACGGGCTGCTGGTGCCCACCGCGAACGGCTACTACGGGGGAGACGCCCTCACGGTGGCGCGCATCGCCGCCCAGCTTGCCGACTACGGGATCGAGGGGCGCCACCTGCGTCCGTACCGTGCCACCGCCGATCGCGAGGTGGGTCTGCTGGCCCAGTTGGTGCCGCCGCTGGCTCGCCAGGCGGGGGCCAATGGGCGCGCCCAGGCGCTGGCGACGGTGCACGAACTGGCCGCGCTCTGCGCTCAACTACACGGCGCGCTCGTGCGCCAAGGGCTGCGTCAGGTGCTGGGTCCGTGACCGACTCGTACCGGCACCCGTCGCCGCGCGCGTGTACCGTGCAGAAGAGGTACGCCAAAAGGTGTGATCCAGCGGTACGGAGGCTGCGGTGCGCGAGCTGAGCGTGGTCGGAGTACGGGTCGAGCTGCCCAGCAACCAGCCGATCGTGCTGCTGCGCGAGGTCGAGGGTGACCGTTATCTACCGATCTGGATCGGTGCCGTGGAGGCGACCGCGATCGCGTACGAGCAGCAGGGCGTCAAGCCCGCTCGGCCACTCACCCATGACCTGCTTCGCGACATTCTCGCGGCATTGAAGACCCCGCTGCACGCGGTCGAGATCATGGAGATGAAAGAGAACATCTTTTACGCCGAGTTGATCCTGGGTGAGGGGGTTCGGGTGTCGGCTCGGCCGAGCGACTCGATCGCGCTCGCACTGCGCGTCGGGGCGCCCATCCGCTGCGCCGAGCAGGTCCTCACCGAGGCCGGCATCGTCATTCCGGACGAGCAGGAGGACGAGGTGGAGAAGTTCCGCGAGTTTCTCGAGCAGGTAAGCCCGGAGGACTTCGCCGGCTGACCAACCATTCGCCGCCGACCGGTCGTGTACGCGGCGTGTCGCTTATGATGCGCTGGGATAACTCTCGATTCGCCCTGTAGGGTGATGAAGAGCACCGAGCGGCGGGGAGGTTGTCGCGAATGCAGCATTCTGCGAATCCGGGTGAGTCGATCTCGGACGGCGTGGCCTCTACTGTCATGGAACGGTCCGAGCAGGCGGTGGGTTATCGCGGCGTGACTGCGTGCTCGGCCGCTGGGATCACCTATCGGCAGCTGGACTACTGGGCCCGCACCGGCCTGGTCGTGCCCAGTGTCCGCGACGCCTCGGGCTCCGGTACGCAGCGTCTCTACTCATTCCGCGACATTGTCGTGCTCAAGGTGGTCAAGCGGCTGCTTGACGCTGGCGTCTCGCTGCAGAACATCCGGAAGGCCATCGAGACGCTGCGGCAGTGGGGCGAGGATGATCTCGCCACGATGACGCTCATCTCGGACGGCACGACCGTCTACGAGTGCCGCTCCGCCGAGGAGGTCGTCGACCTGCTCCAGGGCGGCCAGGGCGTCTTTGGCATCGCCATCGGCGGCGCCTTCAAGGAGATCCAAGGTTCGCTCGCCGAATTGCCGGCCGCCAGCAGCGCCGAGGACGAGCCGTCGGCCGAGGGCACCGAGTCGACGCCTTCGATGGACGAACTCGCGGCTCGCCGCGCCCGGCGCCGCGCCGGCTGACTGCCGCCGCACCCGCTAGTCCGTACGGTCGAGCCCTGGTCTATCGAACCGTGCGCGGACGAGTAGGTCGTGCAGCGCTCCGTACGTGGACGGTCGCTCCGGCAGGTGCGACTCCGCTGAGGCCTCGACGAGAGTGGCGCGCAGGCGGGTGACGTCCCGTGCCAAGATCGCGGAGTCCGGCAGACCGGGCGACCCAACCCAGGCCCGATGCTCGCCGGCGGCCTTCGCTGCGATGAGGTCCGGAATGTAAGGCAGGGTGTGGCCGGTCCATAGTCGACGGAGATCGGCCTCGATCTCACCGGTACGCATGAGGTGGATCCCGGTGAGGAGGACTCGCAGCGAATACAGAGCTGGTTTGAGCTCACCGGTCTCGGCGAAGAGCTTCCACTGGGTCTCGGCGAAGCCGAGATAGTGGTGTGCGTGGTGGCGGGTCAGGCAACCGGGTGCGAGCGCCGTTAGCTCCTCGTGGGTCTGCGTGGTGCGCACCACGAGGGGCGAGAGCAGCTGCTCGGCCACGTACCCGTTGGGCTTGAGCAGCAGTCTGAGAAACTTCCCGAGGTCGTGGGTGACCAGATCTAGCTCCACGCCGTCGCGGACCCCGCCCTTCTGCAGAGTCTGCGGCCCATGACGGAGCCCGACGACCTCCTCCGCCGGCAGCAGGTGTACCCCGCGCAGGTCCACATCGGAGTCGACCGAGGCGAAGCCGTAGAGGTGTGCGCCGGAGACGGTCACGAAGACGGTCGGGTACGAAATCTCGTCGGCGACATCGCCTACCCAGCAGGGCACACCGGTGTTGCCCCCGGTGTTGCCGACGGTACGGTCGACGGTCACAGGTGCTCTCCACAGGCGCTAGCAAGACGGATACGGACGAGAAAGTCTGACACCGCCGCCCGGTCTGGCTCCACCGGTAACTGCGTCATGTCGGCCGCCTTGGTCAGCTCCTCACCGATTCGTCGCGCCCATGCCCGTACGTCCTCATAGCTCACCTCGCCACGCCGCACCGCCAGTAGTCGATCGCGGTGCTCGCTCACGTCGACGAGGACCTCGCCGGTACGCAGCACGTGTCCCCCGGCGAGGAGCAGGCGCAGCATGTGCATCGCCTGTTTCCAGCGCACCTCACCGGTGCGGCGGAGTGTGCTGTCGATGCGAGCCATCTGGTCCTTGGCGTAGCCGCCGTAAGTCTCACCCACGCGTGTTGACAGGAAGCCACCTCTCAGCGCCAGCAGTTCGCGGCCGCTGGCATCCATGTGCTCCACGAGAGGTGACCAGAGGCACTCGAGTACGGTCGGGTTCGCCTGCAGCGCGAGGATGCAACAGCGCTCCAGCTCCCAGGAGAACTGCTCATCGGGACCCTCCACATGCGATGGCGGCTTCTTCAGGCCCCAGAACATACGTGTGGGCGCGAGATAGACGCCACGTCGGTCGACGTCCGAGTCCGGTCCGGCGAGTCCGTACGCCTGCGACCCGACCACGCAGGAGTAGATCGTGTGATCGAGGACGAGCCGGTGTGCGTCACTCATGTCGGCCTATGCTCCCACGCCGCACCCGTACTCTGCGTTCGGGCAGACTGTTGGCCGTGGAGTTCCTGATCGTCCGCAACCCCGACCCCGGGTCGCGGCTGCCCTACCTGATCCGCCTCCCGCTGGCGGGCGGGTTGGTGTTCCGTACGGCGGGGACGTGGCCCCGGACGAAGGCGCTCTACTGCCATCCGGCGCCGGTCGACGAGTGGCCCGGAGAGCCGGAGGTCATCGAGCGGGTGCCGGTGCGATCCTGCGTACGCCGGGGCGCCGCGATCGACCTGGTGCTTGAGCGTGCCCGGGAGAACCGATCGCAGATCGTCTACACCACTGCCCGTGGGCGTGAGATGGTGTTCTGGCAGTCTCCCCGTACCCGTAAGCAGGCCCGACCCGACGTTCGTACCCCCACCGCCCGCGCCGCCGGCCTCGCCGACCTGCAGATCATCGTCGACGCCCGCGAGCAGTACGCCTACCGGTTCGCCGACAAGAAGGTCAGCGTGGTTCGGCGGGCGCTGCCGTGCGGTGACTACGGGACGGCGGTGGACGGCCGCCTGGTTGCGGCGGTAGAGCGCAAGTCGCTGCCTGACCTGGTCTCCAGCCTGATCGGTGGGACTCTTCGTTACGCCCTTGGCGAGCTGGCCGCGCTTCCCCGTGCCGCGGTGGCGGTCGAGGACCGATACTCCCAACTGTTCAAGCTCGACCGGGTCCGGCCGTCGATGGTCGCCGACGGCCTGGCGGAGCTTCAGGTCCGCTGGCCCAACGTGGCGATCGTGTTCTGCGAGACGAGGCCGCTGGCGGAGGAGTATGTCTACCGGTACCTCGCGGCCGCGTACACGTGGGCCACGACCGAGTCCGCCGCGTTGGAGCGGCTGCGCGCGCCGATGATTGGCGAGCTGACCTCGGCGCCGGACGCTCCTGGTCCGTCCACTGCAGAGGTCCGAGCCTGGGCCAAGCGGGCCGGACTTCCGGTGGCTGCCGGGGGTCGGCTGCGCCCGGAGGTATGGGTGGCGTGGCACGACGTGCATGGTGGGAGCGAGGCACGCGCCGCGACACCAGCCACTGACTAGCGCGGCCGAGAGCGTTAGCGCGGGCGGGCGTGTTAGCGCGGGCGGGAGCGTTAGCGCGTGCGGGCGTGTTAGCGCGGGCGGGCGTGTTAGCGCGGGCGGGCGCGGAACCAGCCCAGGAAGCGGACATAGAGCACCGACGCGGGAATGTCGGGGTGGTCGTCAACGGCGTCGCCGAAGAAGCGGGCCATGTAGAGGGCGAGCATGACGCGGCTGCCGCCGCATTCCACGACGAGTTCGTCCCGACGACGCACGCACGGCCATTCGTCCTCGCAGGCGGCGCAGCGCCAACTGGGGCGTCGTGGCTGGTGCGCGCTCGGCGGCTGCGGTGGATGCACCCCGCGGTGGCGGCTGATCATTGCATACCCAGGTGGCCGTGGCGCTCAGCCAGATGGTCCAGCGCGATGCGGCGCGGAGGACACGGATAGCGCTGTCCACAGTGGCGGCACAGCAGCCGAAACCAGAGCCACCGCCAGTCGCGGGCGGGCAGATGGGTGACCAGGACGAGGTGGGCGCGCGATCGGTCCACAGTGGCCTTTCGATTGACTGTGCGGGCATCGTACAAAGATCAGACTCACCGGGCTGGCGCGGTGGAAGCAAGCAGCCGAGCCGATAGGACTGGCTAGTCATAACGTGATTGGTGGTGCCGATAGGTCGGGCAGGTCAATGTGACTCGCCGCCTTGTCCTACCCGGTTTGCGACCGTTAGCGTGCGACGATTGTTCGAACGGGCCTTGGGGAGGAACGTTGGTTGGAGACCGGCGAGTGCAGGAACGGATTGACCCGGCGCTGTGGCTGCGTCCGGAGATGCGCGCGGCGTTGGCGTCACGGGACATCGCCGCGGTCTTCCGGCTGCTGCAGCGTGTCGGGGTGTCGCAGCGACGCATTGCGGCGCTCACCGGCCAGTCACAGTCGGAGATATCGGAGATCCTCGGCGGGCGCCAGGTCGTGTCGTACGACGTGCTTGCCCGCATTGCCGACGGCCTCGGGGTGGCCCGCGGGCACCTTGGCCTGGCCTACGACGAGGCGACCGCCCAACTGGTGGGCGCCGCGCCGGCGGGGTCGGAGGAGGACGAGGACTCTCGACGACTAATGGTTCGCCTCGCCGAGCTGACCGTCGGCGCGGGGGCGATCGACCCGCAGAGCTGGTCACAGCCCTTCGCGCTGGCCTGGGCGCCGGCGCCGGACCACGTCGGCCTCGCCGACGTGGCCCGGCTGGAGAGCATCACCGCCCAGCTGCGCGCGATGGACCACGAGCACGGCGGGGGAGCGTGCCGTGACGCGGTGCTGGCGCAGGTCGCGTGGGCGCAGCAGCTGCTGCGTGCCCAGGTCAGCGAGGACTCGGTGCGCGCGCTGCACATCGCCGTCGCTGACCTGCATAATCTGGCCGGGTGGACCTCCTTCGACGTCGGGATGGTGGGTCCGGCACGTCGGCACTTCGCCCGGGCGCTGGAGCACGCCCGCTTCGCGGACGAGCCGTCCCTGGTGGCGAAGGTGCTCTACTGCCTGGGCCGGTTGCACGTACACCACACTTGGGGTGCGCAGGCTCTGCGCCTGTTCCAGCTCGGACAGGTCGCTGCGCAGCAATCGGGTTTTGGGCGAGCGATCGCCATGCTGCATGCCAACCTGGCGTGGGCACACGCGGTCGTCGGCGAGACGCGACAGGCACTGGCCTGCATCGAGCGGGCCCGAGACGAGTACGCCCGGGCCGAGCACGACGAAGCGCCCCCGTGGGTGAGGTTCTTCGACTCCGCGGAGCTACAGGCCCTGCGCGGCACCGCGCTGGCCAGCCTGGCGGAGCCGACCCCGCAGCAGCGCGCCGAGGCCATCGAGCGGTTCTCGATCAGCACCGCGCTCCGCGAGCTGCCACTGGCCCGTCCACGAGCCTTTGAGCTGACCGCGCTCGCCTGGCTGCTCATCGAGGACGGTGACGTAGCCCAGGGGATCCAGGTCGGTCACCAGGCGGTCGACCTGGCCGCGCAGCTACGGTCGCAGCGGGTCGTGGACCGGTTCGCTCCCTTGCGCGCCCGTCTTGCCCGACGGCCGTCCGACAACGACGCCCGCGACCTGTCCGAACGCATCACCGGCCTCCGCCCCCCATAAACGCCCCAAGATCCCGCCGATCATGACCTGGAGGTCATGATCGGCACTGTTTTGCGACGGTGAGACCGTGATCACCGGGATCTTGGTGGGCGGACAGCTGCGCCGGCGGCGACAAGCGGCGAGAATGCGTCGGTGCCCGCATCGAGGATCGGCAACCTTCTCCTATCACTCAGCACCTTGGTGATGTTGGTCGCCGGGTGCTCGGCACCCGCACAAGTGCCGCCGTCGTCTGATCCGGGCGGCGGGACGTCGGCGGCGTCCGACTCGCCAGTGGCCGGTTCGCCTACCGCGCCGCCGAGCCCTTCCGGGCTGCCCAGTCCACCGCCGGCCAAGTCCGGAGCGTGCCCGATCTTCCCAGCGGACAACGTCTGGCACGCTGACGTGTCCCGCCTACCCGTGCACCGCAACTCCTCTGCCTACGTCGCCAGCATCGGAACGGATCGCGGTGTCCACGCGGACTTCGGCTCGGGTCAGTGGGAGGGCGGACCGATCGGGATCCCGGTAACGCCGGTGCGGGTCGGCCAGACCGGCGTGAAGGTGAGCTTCCAGTACGCGTCGGAGAGCGATCCGGTCCCGTACCCGATCCCGTCAGGCGCGAAGATCGAGGGTGGCCCGAACAGTCGCGGTGACCGGCACATCATCCTCTACGACCAGGCAGCTTGCCGGGCGTTTGAACTCTTCGCCGCTTACCCGAAGTCGGACGGGACGTGGTGGGCCGGCTCGGGCGCGGTGTTCAACCTGCGCAGCAATGCCATGCGCCCGCGCGGCTGGACCTCCGCGGACGCGGCCGGGCTGTCGGTTCTGGCCGGGCTGGTCCGGTACGAGGAATTCGCCGCGGGCCGGATCGACCACGCCATCCGGGTGACCGCACCGCGCACTCGTGACGCCTACGTCTGGCCGGCCAGGCACTCGGCCTCGGACTCCACTGATCCGGCACTGCCGCCGATGGGTCTACGCTTGCGACTCAAGTCCAGTGTGGATACTTCAAAACTGCCAAACCAGGCCCGCGTCGTGGCTGAGGCCATGAAGCGCTATGGCGTGATCCTCGCCGACAACGGCTCACCGTGGTACATCTCCGGCGCTCCTGCCGAGCAATGGAACAACGACGCTCTGCACGCTTTGGGAGCGTTGAAGGGCAGCGACTTCGAGGCGGTCGACACCTCCGGCCTGATGGTCAACCCGGACTCCGCCGCCTGTCGCCTCGCCTGAACCCTCGGCTCTCGTCTCGCACCGACCCCTCGCCCCTCGCCCCCGCCAAGATCCCCGTGACCACGGCCGCACCGTCGCGAATCAGCGTCGATCATGACCTCCAGCTGACGTTCCGCACGTCTGGGGCGTGATTTGGTCCCCCACGGTGGCGGTCAGTGTTGGTGGTCCTGCTTGGGTGTGGAGGCGTTGGTTTGGGCGAGC
>JAHRHA010000168.1 GCA_020027875.1 Micromonosporaceae bacterium
GCACCACCCACCCGCGCCGCCGCACCACCCACCCGCGCCGCCGCACCACCTGCCCGCGCCGCCGCCACCGCCTGGCCCCGGCGTCCAGCCGCCCTTCGTCGCGCCGCCCACAGACGGTGCGCGGCAGCGTCGGTGGCTCGCGGTGGGACTCTCGGTCGCGGCGGCTCTCATTCTGTGTGTGGGCGGCTTGTTCGGTCTGGGAGGCCTGTTCGTATTCGGCAGCCAGATGATCCTCGACCAGGCGCGCACCGCGGTGACCGATTACCTGACGGCCGTCCAGAACGAGGAGTACGGCGAGGCGTACGCACAGCTCTGCGACTCGCGGCGGGCGAGGGTCGACGAGACACAGTTCAGGCGATCCTTCGCCAACAAGCCCGGGATCACCTCGTTCACGGTGGGGGATCCCATTCTCACGTCGACCATGGTGGTGCCCGCCTCCGTCCGCTTCGAAGACGGCACCGCCGACGCCGTTCGGTACCTGCTCGAGCAAGACACCTCGACGGGCGAGTTCGAGGTGTGCGGCGAGGAGGGCTAAGGTGGGTTGCTCGCACCGAGCCCCGCACCCGAACCCGCCGACAGCCAGCCGGCGGCCCTTGGAGGATCGCGTCCCATGCCCGCCGACCGCGTCGACACAATCGTCAGCCTGGCCAAGCGCCGGGGTTTTGTCTTTCCGTCCAGTGAGATCTACGGCGGTTCCAGGTCGGCCTGGGATTATGGCCCACTCGGCGTGGAACTCAAGGAGAACGTGCGCCGGCAGTGGTGGCGTTCGATGGTCCAGCAGCGCGACGACATCGTGGGCCTCGACTCAGCCGTCATCCTCGCGAAGGACGTGTGGGCCGCCTCCGGCCACATCGACGCCTTTGTAGACCCGCTGACCGAGTGTGCCTCGTGTCACAAACGGTTCCGGGCCGACCAGCTCGAGGAGGCGTACGAGGCCAAGCACGGCAAGCCGCCGGCAACGCTGCAGGAACTCAACTGCCCCAACTGTGGCAACAAGGGGACGTTTAGCGAACCCCGGATGTTCAACGGCCTCGTGAAGACGTTCCTAGGCCCGGTCGACAACGAAGAGGGCCTGCACTACCTGCGGCCCGAGACGGCGCAGGGCATCTTCGTCAACTACAACAACGTCGCCACCGCCGCACGAAAGAAGCCGCCGTTCGGCATCGCCCAGGTCGGCAAGAGCTTCCGCAACGAGATCACGCCGGGCAACTTCATCTTCCGGACACGCGAGTTCGAGCAGATGGAGATGGAGTACTTCGTCGAGCCAGGCACCGACGAACAGTGGCACGAGTACTGGCTGCAGGAGCGCTGGAACTGGTACGTGGACTTGGGTCTCAAGCCCGAGAACCTGCGCTACTTCGAGCACCCGAAGGAGAAGCTCTCCCACTACTCCAAGCGGACGGTGGACATCGAATACCGATTCCAGTTCGGCGGTAGCGAGTTCGCCGAGCTGGAGGGCATCGCCAACCGTACAGATTTCGATTTGTCGACGCACGCCAAGCACTCCGGAGTGGACCTGTCCTACTTCGACCAGGAGAAGGGCGAGCGCTGGGTGCCCTATGTGGTCGAACCGGCGGCGGGTCTAACCCGTGCCGTGCTCGCATTCATGCTGGACGCGTACGACGAGGACGAGGCGCCCAATACCAAGGGCGGCGTGGACAAGCGCACAGTGATGCGATTCGATCCTCGCCTGGCACCCATCAAGGTGGCGGTGTTACCCCTGTCCCGCAACGAACAGCTCTCGCCCAAGGCGCGCGCCCTCGCCGCGACCCTGCGCAAGCGGTGGATCGTCGAGTTCGACGATGCCCAGGCGATCGGCCGCCGTTATCGGCGCCAGGATGAGATCGGTACGCCGTTCTGCGTGACCGTTGACTTCGACACGCTCACCGACGACGCGGTGACGGTGCGAGACCGGGACACGATGACCCAGGAGCGCGTGCCGCTCGCCGATATGGAGCGCTACCTCGCGGAGCGTCTGCCGGGCTGCTGACCGGCATCGCCATCGGGCTGGCCAACTACTGTCACCTGGAGATCCTCCGGTCCGCAGACGCTTCTGCTCGCCACGTTGGCCGCCCAGGCCGGCCAGTTCGGCGTGGCCGGGCGCTGTGCTACCGATACGTGGTCCGAAGGGATGATCCACTGCTGGCCGCGTTCGCAAAAATGCTTCAGCTCTGCGGTGCCGAGAGCGAGGGTCGTGCGGTGGCTTGGTTGGCCGAACCCGGGGGCGTCACCGACGCCGTCGAGCACGGCTGGTCAGAAAACGAACCCGCCGGGCCGTCGGTTGCGGTCGGCGATGAGGCCGGCGAGGGTGGATAGCGCGATCTCGGCCGGGGTGTGTGAGCCGATGTTGAGGCCGATGGGCCGGCGGATGCGGGCGATGACCTGGTCCGGTACGCCGAGTTGGCGCAGGGCCTCGATGTGCGGGGCCGTATGGCGGACGCTGCCCATCACGCCAATCCAGCGAGCCGGCAGACGCAGGAACGACTCCAGTGTCGCCCCGAGCTCCGGCCGGTCATGGTCGGTGATGACGACGTCGGTGTCCCGGTCCACGAACTCCTCGGTCGGTACGGTCGCCACCTGATCGGCATACCGCCACTCGGCCCAGGCGAGCCGGCCGGAGTCCGGGTCCATCATGATCGTTTCAAAGCCGAGGTCACGACCGAAATGCAGCAGGAACTCCGTAACCGGGGTCACGAAGACGGTGATGAGCCTGCGGCGGCCCACCTCGGGCGGCAGGTCGCCGTGCGCCATTGCACAGGCAGGATCGGGATGCGTTGGTGCAGCCACTGCGCGAGTCTCCCCAAATCGACCGGTTAGCCTCACCGCATGCGCGGTGACAATCTCAGGGAAAAACTAGCGCACATCGTCGAGCACTGGTCACCCCAGACCGTCGCAACTGTGAACGACTACGATGTACGCCTCGCGAAGGTCCACGGTGAGTTCGTCCGGCACACCCATCAAGATTCGGACGAGTTCTTTCTGGTACTCGACGGAGAGCTCACGATTCGGATGGATGCTGGCGACGTCGTGCTCGGACCGGGTGAGATCTACGTGGTGCCGCGGGGAACCCCGCATCAGCCGTCCGCCGCGACCGAGACGTCGATCATGCTCGTCGAGCCGCGTGAGGTCGTGAATACCGGCGATGCCGGCGGCGAGCTCACGGCCATCCGGGACGATATCTGACCAGCAGCGCCGTTTGGGGCCGGAACCTGGACGTGGAATCCTCGGTAGCGTGACCAACCCGCTGACGCTTGGCCCGTACGAGGTCGGGCCGCCGGTCGTCCTCGCCCCCATGGCGGGGATCACCAACATCGCCTTCCGCCGCCTCTGCCGCGAGCAGGGCGCGGGTCTGTACGTGTGCGAAATGGTCACCACGCGCGCGCTGGTCGAGCGGAACCCCAAGACGCTGCGGATGGTCGCGTTCGAGTCCGACGAGCGACCCCGCAGCCTGCAGCTATACGGGGTGGACCCGGCGACGGTCGCAGCGGCAGTTCGCATGGTCGTCGAGGATGGACTCGCCGACCACATCGACATGAACTTCGGCTGCCCTGTGCCGAAGGTGACTCGCAAGGGCGGCGGATCCGCGCTGCCGTGGCGGCGCCGCCTCTTCGGCCGGATCGTGCGTGCTGCGGTCGAGGCGGCGCGGCCGTCGGGCGTACCGGTGACCATCAAGATGCGCAAGGGCATCGACGACGACCACCTCACGTACCTGGAGGCGGGACTCATTGCCCAGGATGCCGGTGTCGTCGGGGTGGCGCTGCACGCCCGCACGGCCGGCCAGCGCTACTCGGGCATCGCCGACTGGGACGCGATTGCGACGCTCAAGCAGGCACTCGACGTACCGGTGCTCGGCAACGGCGACATCTGGGAGGCCGATGACGCCCTGCGGATGGTACGGGAGACGGGGTGCGACGGCGTCGTCGTGGGGCGCGGCTGCCTCGGCCGGCCATGGCTATTCGCGGATCTCGTGGCCGCCTTCTCCGGACGGCCCGACAGGGTCATGCCTACGCTCGGCGGGGTGGCCTGGATCATGCGCCGCCACGCGGAACTGCTCGTCGAGTGGCTCGGCACCGAGCGGGACGGGTGCACCGACTTCCGCAAGCACGTGGCCTGGTATCTGAAGGGCTTCCCGGCCGGGTCCGAGCTTCGCCGGTCCCTCGCGATGGTGTCGTCCATGTCCGAACTGGACGATCTGCTGGGCAAGCTCGACGCCGACGTGCCGTTCCCGGTCGAGGTGCTCGGCCAGCCCCGCGGTCGTACCAACTCTCCGGGCAAGGTGTATCTGCCGGACGGCTGGCTGCGCGATCGCGACGACGATTCAGTCCCGTACGGTGCCGAACTCGATGACTCCGGCGGCTGAACCCACGCAAACGCAATCCCGCGTGATGTCTGGGTGTACGCGATATGGGTCAGGATGGTTCCCAGACGGAGCCGTCGTGCGCGAACAGAACCCGTCGCGGGTCAAACTCCGCGAGTCGTTCAAGCCACGGGTGGTAGGTGGGGAGGGGCGGTGACACCCCGTCCCGTACCGCACGCAGGGTTAGTTCCTCCGCGGCGAACTGGGACGCGAAGTCGTGCGCCTGGCCGGCCAGGATGATGTTTCCGTCCGGCTGGCGTACGACCAGAGACTGATGCCCGGGGGTGTGCCCCGGCGTCGGAATGATCCACACGCCCGGCCAGATCTCCGCCTCCCCGACGAGCTCGTCGTACGTCGCGCCAGGAAAGTCGACCAGCGCCGGCACGGTGTACCCGCCAGCCTGTGCCGCGGCGAGTTCGGCCGCCTGCACGACGATCGGGCGGCCGCTCAGCTCCGGGTTGCCGCCGCAATGGTCGAAGTGAAGGTGACAGTTTGCGACGAGCTTGATGTCGCGCAGTCCCACCCCGGCAGACACAAGGGCAGCGACCAGGGAGCGGCGCTGCGGTCGATAGTGGGCTTCAGTCTCGTCATCCGCCAGACCGAGCCCGGTATCGAACAGGATCAACCCCTCGCCGCGCCGAACCAGGTATGCCAAGACGGGCTCCACCCGGGGCTCGGCACCACCGACCTCGGACGCGGGTCGCACGAAGTACCCGAGATCAAGCCGGCGTACGGCTGCGCCCATGGAGCCCATAGTCCAATCTTCGGCGAAGTCGAAACGGCCAAGCGTCAATCTAGGTTGACAAAGCAAGCGGCGTCAACGTAGATTGACAGAATGACCGAGGCGACGGAGTTGGCCGCGGCGGCCGGCAGCACAGACGCGCGGGTCGGCCTTCGAGCCGTGCTGGCGCTGCGCAGGCTGCTGGAGACCCTGGAGGTGCTCCAGGTCGGTAACGCCAGGCGGCAGGGCTGGTCCTGGCAGGAGATCGCCGATGCGCTCGAGGTGAGCAAGCAGGCGGTACACAAGAAACACGCCGGCCGGTGGCCGGAACGGGATCGACGGGAGTCTTGATGTTCGAGCGGTTCACTACCCAGGCACGCGACTCGGTCGTACGAGCGCAGCGCGAAGCCCGACAACTGGGCCACAGGCACATCGGTACGGAGCATCTGCTGCTCGTACTCCTGGACCCGGCGGCCGGCGTGGCGTACACGATTCTCCACGGCGCGGGCCTGGACGCCAACGGTGTTCGCGCCGACATCGAGAGGCTGGTCCAGAACCCGTGGGACCTGCTGGGCGAGAAGGACGCGGCAGCGTTGGAGGCGATCGGGATCGACCTCGACGCCGTACGAGCCAAGATTGAAGAGACATTCGGCCCGGGCGCGCTCGAGCCGGATCCGCCGGCCCCACGCCGCGGGCTGTTTCGCCGCAAGGCGGCCGCCCCCCGGAGATCCGTCGGTGGGCACTTGCCCTTCACGCCCAGGGCCAAGAAGGTGCTCGAGCTGTCGCTGCGGGAGGCGCTGCACCTGCGCCACAACTACATCGACACGGAGCACATCCTGCTCGGTCTGCTACGCGAGGGCCAGGGCCTGGCCGCCAAGGTTATCGCCGACGCGGGTATCGACGCCGACGACCTGCGGCAGCAGACGATCGCCGCCCTCACCAAGGCCGCCTGATGGTCTGCGAGGGATCGCTCGACGGTGTGCGAGGGGTCGCTCCTGTGGGCTAGTGTGCGCACAGGAGCCCCGGTGCCCTGTGCTCTCTAACCGGGGTGCGGCGAGGAGGCGACGTGACTCGGCTGGCAACGAAGTATGTCTACGACTTTGCCGAGGGCAACAAGGAGCTCAAGGATCTTCTCGGCGGCAAGGGCGCCAACCTCGCCGAGATGACCAACCTCGGCCTGCCAGTGCCGCCCGGCTTCATCATCACCACCGAGGCGTGCAAGGCCTACCTCTCGACCCGCTCCACACCCGCGGAGCTCGCGACCGAGGTCGATGAGCACCTCGCGACGCTGGAGCAGGCGATCGGCAGGCGCCTCGGCGACGCGGCCGACCCGCTGCTCGTCTCGGTGCGATCCGGCGCGAAGTTCTCCATGCCCGGCATGATGGAGACCGTCCTCAACGTCGGCATCAACGACGACAGCGTTCGGGGGCTGGCCCGCCGGGCCGGCGGCGACTCGGGCGCCGAACGGTTCGCGTGGGACTCCTACCGGCGTCTGATCCAGATGTTCGGCAAGACCGTCTGCGACGTGCCGGGCGAGGCGTTCGAGCACGCCCTCGACGCGGCGAAGCTGGCCAAGAAGACGAGCGATGACCTCGGCCTCGACGCGGCCGACCTCCAGTCGCTCGTCAATGTCTTCAAGAAGATCTTCTCTGAGCACACCGGGCGTGACTTTCCCCAGGCGCCGCGGGAGCAGCTCGATCTCGCCATCAACGCTGTCTTCGACTCGTGGAACTCCGACCGCGCGATCCTCTACCGTCGCCAGGAGCGCATCCCGGCCGACCTCGGCACGGCCGTCAACGTCGTCGCCATGGTCTTCGGCAACCTGGGCGCCGACTCCGGCACGGGTGTCGCGTTCACCCGCGACCCGGGCAGCGGCGCGACGGGCGTGTACGGCGATTACCTCGCCAACGCGCAGGGCGAGGACGTGGTGGCGGGCATCCGCAACACAGTGTCGCTGGAGAAACTGGAGGAGCTCGACACCGCGAGCTTCGACGAGCTGATGCGGATCATGGCCACGCTCGAGGCGCACTACAAAGACCTGTGCGACATCGAGTTCACCATCGAGCGCGGCAAGCTGTGGATGCTGCAGACCCGCGTGGGCAAGCGCACCGCCGCCGCCGCGTTCGTCATCGCCACGCACCTCGTTGACGAGAAGGTCATCGACCTCGATGAGGCCGTCACCAGGGTCACCGGCGCCCAGTTGGCGCATCTCATGTTCCCCACCTTCGACCTTCGCTCCGCCTCGGCGCCGATCGCTGCGGGCATTCCGGCATCGCCGGGCGCCGCTGTGGGCAAGGCGATCTTCGACTCACGGCGCGCCGCCGAGGTGGCCGCCACGGGGGAGCGGGTCATCCTGGTACGGCGGGAGACGAACCCCGATGACCTCCCCGGGATGATCGCGGCGCAGGGCATCCTCACCTCGCGCGGCGGGAAGACCTCGCACGCCGCCGTGGTGGCCCGAGGCATGGGCAAGACCTGTGTCTGCGGCGCCGACGCTCTCGACGTGAACACCAGCACCCGACACTTCACTGTGGACGGTGTGACCGTCAAGGAGGGCGAGGTCATCTCCATCGATGGGACGAGCGGAAGGGTCTACTTAGGCGAGATGCCGGTACGGCCGTCGGCCGTCGTCCAGTACTTCGAGGGCGAGATGAGCCCGGCAGCCGATCCGCTCATCGCGGCGGTCCACCGTCTCCTTGTTCACGCCGACGCGAAGCGGCGGCTCGCCGTCCGGACCAACGCGGACACGCCTGAGGACTCGGCCCGGGCCCGGCGCTTCGGCGCCGAGGGCATTGGCCTGTGCCGCACCGAGCACATGTTCCTCGGCGATCGGCGCGAGCTCGTTGAACACCTCATCCTCGCCTCCACGCAGGAGGATCAACAGTCCGCGCTCGACGGCTTGCTGCCGCTGCAGCGAGAAGACTTCATCGGCATCTTCCGAGCCATGGATGGGCTGCCCGTCACGGTCCGCCTCATCGACCCGCCGTTGCACGAGTTCCTCCCATCGCTGGAGGAGTTGGCGGCGAAGGTTGCCGTCGCCGAGGCCACAGGTCAGGATCCCGGCCGTGACGGTGTGCTGCTGGCCGCCGTACGCCGCATGCACGAGCAGAACCCGATGCTAGGCCTGCGCGGCGTACGCCTCGGCCTGGTGATCCCGGGACTGTTCACCATGCAGGTGCGAGCCATCGCAGAGGCTGCCGCCGCGGTCAAGGCCGAGGGCGGCGACCCCCGGCCGGAGATCATGGTTCCGCTGGTGGGTGCGGTGCAGGAGCTGGAGACGGTACGGGTCGAGGCGCTCGCCGTTCTGGACGATGTGGCACGAGAGTCCGGCGTACGGGTCGAAACGTTGATCGGCACCATGATCGAAGTCCCGCGCGCCGCCCTCACGTCGGGACAGATCGCCGAGGCGGCACAGTTCTTCTCCTTTGGCACCAACGACCTGACCCAGATGGCATGGGGTTTCTCCCGCGACGACGTGGAGGGCTCGTTCTTTACGAACTACCTCGACCTGGGCATCTTTGGCGTGTCACCATTCGAGTCGCTCGACCGGGACGGCGTCGGCCGGCTCGTCCGCATCTCGGTCGACGAGGGCCGCGCGGCCAAGCCGGATCTGAAGATCGGCGTGTGCGGCGAGCACGGCGGCGATCCCGACTCGGTGCATTTCTTCCACGAGGTTGGGCTGGACTACGTGTCGTGCTCGCCATTCCGCGTACCGGTCGCCCGGCTGGAGGCGGGTCGCGCCGCGATCGAAGGCGGTGGCTCTGACTCCCGCTGAGCCTTACCCGGGACCGGGCCAAGTCGCGGCGTCGTCCTGCCAGGCGTCGGCGAGCAGGTTGGCGACTCGTTTGGCAACCTCGCGCGCGTCGACGTGCAGAGCGGTGAGGTCGCTACTGCCGCGCATCAGGACGGTGAGTAGCGCCCGGTCTCCGGCGCTGTAGGTCACGACCTGCCCGAACGACCCCCGGATGACCGTCTCCTGCAGTTCCCCGTGGCTCGCCGTGTCCGAGATGCGCTGGCTCAACCCCAGATTGACCGCGGCGAGAGCGGCCACGCCCTCAGGCTCGACTCCAAACGGCTCCAGCGCCCCGAGGTCGTGAGCGATGACGAGTCCATCGGTGGTCGCCACG
>JAHRHA010000169.1 GCA_020027875.1 Micromonosporaceae bacterium
ACGCCGGCTCGACCGCTCTACCTCCGCAAACGTCCCAACCAGAAGCCCGGCTCAACCCAAGATCAGGGCTGGCCGGGCTTCCCGTGAATCGAGGTTAGGCGTGCCGTAGCGTTGCTTGATGTAGCCCAGTCCCCACTTGATCTGGGTGGCCGGATTGATGCGCCAGTCGCTGCCGGCGGTGGCCATCTTGGTGCCGGGTAGCGCCTGCGGGATCCCGTACGCCCCGGAGGAGGGGTTCGACGCGGTGTGGCGCCAGCCGCTCTCGTGCTGCCAGAGCTTGTCCAGCGAGGGCATCTGGCTGGTGGAGAAGCCAAACGACGGCAGCATGTTGCACGCGATCAGCCGGTTGCCGGAGTAGGTCGAGCACCCGGCCGCGGTCGAGGTGGGATTCGGGGCCGTCGTCTTCGTCGGCGCCTTGGTCGGTGCTTTCGTCGGTGCCTTCGTCGGCACCGGTGTGGCGGTCGGTGCCGGCGGCGCACTGGGTGTCGCGGCGGTCTGCGCCGTCGTGGCCGAGGCAGTCACGGTTGCCCGGGCCTCGCCGCGCGAGGCGCGCTCGTCCGTGCGCACTCCGGCGAGCGGGCCCGTCGCCGGATCGTCTTGCCCGAGCACGAGACCGAGCCCGCCACCAACGACGACGGCGAGACCCAACAGGTAGATGCTCATGCGACGGGCGTACGGCGCGAACGCGATCGGCCGGCGGGCGCGGCGATGGGTAGGCACGGGGGGCTCCCTGCGGCATCG
Source organism: Micromonosporaceae bacterium (assembly GCA_020027875.1). Lineage (GTDB taxonomy): Bacteria > Actinomycetota > Actinomycetes > Mycobacteriales > Micromonosporaceae > JAXIPB01. The sequence goes on from JAHRHA010000169.1 coordinate 742, forward strand.
GGGTGCGCCGGGGGAGTGGCGCACAGACCCCGACCCTCGCCCGGGACCGCTCGCAGAGCCAAGCTACGAGACCCGGTAGTGAAGGTCCTCACATTGATTAGGGCACAACCCGGCACCCACCGGCCGCGTCACCCAGGTAACCGACATGCCGGAATTGCTCCGACACCCGCCGTACAGCTACTCGGCCCCGCCATCGAGGTTCAACGTCGTGGTCAGGGTCGTCCCCTCGGGCCCGGTGTCGATATGGAGCAGGTCGACCACCCGCCGGATGATCCATAGGCCACGCCCGTTGCTTGCGGCGGGGGGCACGGGGCGTATCCCGACATGGTCGGGATCGGCCAGACCGGGCCCGGTGTCGCTGACCTCGCAGATCACCGATCCGCCGTCTCGCCATAGGCGCAGCCGGCCCGGACTCGCCGACGTGGCCCCGCCGTGGCGCACCGCGTTGGAGGCCAACTCGTGCGCGACCAGGACCAGATCTCCCACCCGGTGCTCGGTGAGGCCAAGGTCGGCACCGTGCGCGGCCACGGCCGATCGGAGCGCGACGAGGCTCTCGGCATCGAAGGTTTGATCGAGAGCCACCTCTGCGGGTGGGGTGGGCGCGGCGGCGTTGCGATGGTCAGGCCCACGGCGGTCGGTGCTCTGGCGGTCAGTCGCCATGTGCTCTCACTACCCGCACCGCGCCGAGGTCAGTCGCGCCGACCAGGCGCAACATTCGCAGGACTACGCCACCGCACACGATCGACATTACGCGTCCGGTGGGCAGGCTCAGCGCCGCATGCGTAATCGCCGCAGCCGCCGCAGCGTCCATGAAGCGCAGCTTGGCGAGGTTGACCTGGATGTCATGGTCGAGGCGGAGCGCCTCATTGAGGGCGAGTGTGAGCTCCTCGACGTGGCTGTAGTCGATCTCACCGGCGAGGCGGACACCGGGCGGGCTGTGCTGCCGGCAGATCCGCAGGACGGGATCCTCGTAGTACACCACCGCGGCGACCGCATGGGGATGGACCGCTGCGGCGAAGGCCTGGGTGACGGCATCGAAGATCTCCCGGTCGTACTGGCAGATCGCGGTGAGTCGGCCGTCCCCCAACAGCTTGCCCACCTCCGCCTCGAAGATCGGCAACTGGTCGGCGGCCGCGATCGGCCGGGTCACCCAACTCATGTCCGCCGTGACCCGCAGACCCGTGTACCCCTCGCGGTTGGCGTCGTCGAGGTGGCGCCCGAGCAGATCGATCATCTTCGCCGCGTTGGGCTCGCCGTCGGCGAGCCAGGACTCGGCGCTGCCGAAGATGGACAGCTGGTTGACCGGCAGCGCCTCCGCCGCCGGCACGCCCCGCTCGACCAACTCGGCCGAGAGCCGGTCCGGCGGGATCGACTCGGTCAGGCACATGACCTTGGTCGATCGGCTCAGTCCGTCGCGCACGAACGCCGCGACGATGTCGAGTCGTTCGTCCGGGTCGGAGAACGTCAGGCAGGCGTGGTCCCCGGGCGCCAGGGCCTCCACGGAGGTTACGGTTGCCATCCGAAATGTTGGCCTTTCTGTCCGCGTCGGCGGTTCACGGTAGCGCAGGGTTGATGCGGTGGCAGCGTCAGCGGGTTCGGCCGGCACGCCACCGCAGGCGTGGTTGACTAGGCCCGTGGCGTCGTTCTTTCCGGGCTTGCGGTTGGGCGAGCGGTACGTGCTCGACCAGCTGATCGGCTCCGGCGGCATGTCGCAGGTGTGGAGAGCCGTCGATGAGGTGCTCGGCCGCACGGTGGCCGTGAAGACGTTGGAGGTGTCGCTCAACGGCGATCCCGCGTTACGGGCGGCCATCCGGCACGAGGCGCGGGCGGCCGCGAGCATCGCTCATCCGCACGTCACCCAGGTCTACGACTTCGGCGAGACCGCGGTGCTCGGTGGCGGCGGAGCCGCGGTGCTCGATCGCGACGGAGCCGCGGTGCTCGATCGCGGCGGAAGCATGGTGCCGTACCTGGTGATGGAGCTGCTCGACGGCGAAAACCTCGCCGACCGGCTGGGACGCGGCCCGCTGCCGTGGCCCGAGGCCGTTGCGGTGTGCGCCGAGGTGGCCGCGGCGCTGGCGGCGGCGCACCGGCTCGGCGTCGTGCACCGCGACATCAAGCCCGCGAACGTCATGCTCACCGCCGCCGGTGCCAAGGTGGTCGACTTCGGCATCGCCGCCCTGACGGAGGGGCGTGACCCGGTGCACCCACCCCGGGCGGGCACCCCGGCCTATCTCGCACCCGAGATCTTGCTGGGCGCTCCAGGCACGCCAGAGTCCGATGTGTACGGGTTGGGTGCTCTCCTGCACGCGGCGCTGACCGGCTCGGCGCCGGTCGCAGTGATCACGTGGTCCGAGGCGACCGAGGCCCATGAGCGAGGACTCGCCGCCCCCCCGGTCGCGGTACCCGGCCTGCCCGACGACGTACGCGAGCTGTGCGCGCGCTGCCTCTCGCCGTCGCCAGGGTCGCGTCCGACGTGCGCGGAGGCCGCCTCGCTGCTCGCCGCCCTGGCCGTCCCACCGGCCCGACCGGCCCGACATGCCCAGCCGGACCAACCGGTTCAGCCGGTGCAGCCCGTTCCGCCGCCGCAGCCCAGCCAGCCGGGGCGCGGCGTTGGCAGAGCTGTCGTGCCCACTCCGGCGGCTGCCGCGGCTCCCAATCCGACGCTGCTCGACTCGACACCCGTGCGCCCGGCCGCGCGCAGGGCCGGACACCCGCAGCCCCAGGGTGCCCTGGTGGCGCCGGCGAGGCGGCCGGGGCGCGTGCCGTTGGCACTGCTCGCGACCGCCGCGGCGCTCGCCGGCCTCTTCGTCCTGGTCGGGGCGGCGGCCGTCCTCAGTGGTCAGCGCGGCGACGTGTCGGCGGGCACAGCCAATCCCGACGCATCGACCGTCCCCGGCCCGTCGCCGACGCCGCGCGACCCACAGACGCCCGCGGCCGTCATCATCGCCATCAACGCCGAGATCGCGAACGCCATCGTCGGGGGTCGGCTGGGCCGGGATGTGGCCCTGGACCTCGTGGACGACGTCAAGGAGATTGAGCGGCGCCTGGTTGACGGCAAGGACCGGGATGTGCGCAGGCGTGCGGAGAACCTGCGGGACCGTCTCGACGAGCGGGTGGCCGACGGCGAAGTCGACGACAGGCTGGCCGCTCGGCTCGACCGCCTGTTGGACATCCTGATCCGCCTCTCCGGCGGAAGCTGATCAGCTGGTGACGTCCCGGCCGCTGAATCGTGCCCACGCGGCGGTCAAGAAGATCACGGCGTACGCGCCCGCGGTGAACAATCCAGAGCGAATGGCGTCGAAGCCGATCGGGTCGCGCAGCAGGTCCCCAAAGGACATCCACCAGTGGGTCAGCAGGTACGGGTGGAGCCATTCGATCTGCGGGATGGAGTCCAGGATGAAGCTCGCGACGGTGAGCATCACGATCGCGATCGTGGCGCCGATCGGCTGCTCGGTGAGGGTAGAGACGAACAGGCCGATCGCGCCGAGGGCGGCGAGGCCGGCCGACAGGTAGGCGCAGATACCAAGCAGCCGCAGCAGGCCCTCGCCGAAGGAGACCTGAGCGCCGGAGAGCAGCGTCACCGGACCGCCACCAAACAGCGCCAGGCCGATCAGTATGCCGGTCACGGCGACCACCAGGGTGGCCGAGACCGCGAAGATGACCACCGCGGTGTACTTGACCGCGAGCATCCGGGTGCGCTGCACCGGCACGGCGAGCAGGTAACGCAGCGTGCCCAGGTTCGCCTCGCCGGAGATGGCGTCGGCCGAGATGGCCGCCACCGCGATCGGGAGGAAGAGCCCTAGCTCGACGGTGAGCGCGGCGAGCGCCACGAACAGCCCGTTGTCGGTGATCGAGGCGAAGAAGTCGGGGCCGCTGCCACCCTCGCTCCCGCTGCCGTTGCCGGAGACCTTGACGGCGATCGCCATCAGGATCGGGACGGCGGCGAGGACGGCGAGCCCGGCCCAGTTGCGCCGGCGTCCGAAGATCATCCAGAGTTCGGAGCGGAGGAATCTGGTGCTGAGCCGGCGCACCGGACGCGATGCGACCGCGGGCGGCGAGTCAACCGCTGACATCGAAGCCCTCCCCGGTGAGCGAGACGAAGAGGTCCTCAAGATCGGGGGCGACGACCGCGAAGCCGCGCACACCGACGCCGCCGTGGACGAGTGCCGCTACCACCTTCTCGGCCGGAACCGGGCCGAGCAACCCGGTCGCGGCCTCATCGCGTACCTCGATGTCGGTAAGGCCGAGCTCGCGCATCACCCTGGCCGCGTCGTCCGGCCGGTCCGTCTCCACTCGAGCGCGCGGAATGGCCGCCGCGCGCAGTTCGCGCAGCGGCGCCTGTGCGACGAGCCGGCCGAGGTGCATGACGCCGACGTGACCGCAGATCTGTTCCACCTCGGAGAGCAGATGGGTGGAGAGCATGACGGTGGTGCCGTCGGCGGCCAGCGCGGTGATCAGCGAGCGCACCTCCCGGGTCCCTTGTGGATCGAGACCGTTCGTCGGCTCGTCGAGGATGAGCAGATCCCGGGTGGACAGCAAGGTCGCGGCGAGGGCGAGGCGCTGGCGCATGCCGAGGGAGTACGCCCGGTAGCGCTTGCCGGCCGCTGCGAGCAGGCCCACCCGCTCCAGCGCCGTCGAGATCCGTCGCTTCGCCGTGGCAGGCTCTGCGGTGCGGTCGGCGGCGTCGAGGCGGGCCAGGTTGTCACCGCCGGACAGGTACGGGTGAAACGCGGGACCCTCCACAAGCGAGCCCACGCGGGGCAGGACTCGGGCGGCACCGGCGGGAATCGGCTCGCCCAGCAGTTCGTGGCCGCCGGCGGTGGGCCGGATCAGACCGAGCAGTACGCGGATCGTCGTGGTCTTACCCGAGCCGTTTGGGCCGAGAAACCCGTACACCTGCCCACGGGGGACCGCCAGATCGATGCCATCGACAGCGACCTGGCGGCCGAACCGCTTCGTCAGTCCCCAACTCGCGATCGCGAGCTCGTCCGCCACGGTCACGGGCCCAGTTTGGCGGCCGGGTCGGCGGCGGCCTGGTAGAGCCGCTCCGGGCTGACCGCGCCGACCAGGATCCGGCCGTCGTCGGTCAGTAGGACGCTGAACAGCCGGCTGGTGAGGACGCGGCCGCTGCCCCACGTGCCACTGACCTTCGGCAGCTGCTCGATCAACGCCGTGAAATCGCCGAGCCCTTGGCCCTGGTCCGGCTTGGCATTGGGCTTGTCATCGGCGGGCTGCGCGGGCAGCCGCGCTACGAGGACGCTGGTCCAGCCCTTGCCGATCACGGCGACGCCCGGCCCGGCCTTGTCCGGCTTATTCGAGTCGGGCCTGGCCGCGTCGGGCTTGTTCCCGTCCGGCTTGTTCCCGTCCGGCTTGGCCGGATCGGATGGCGCGGTGCCCGTACCCTCTTCCACGACTGTGGCCCCGGGCGGCGGGTTGAAGACGAACTGCTCCGGGTTGGGGCGCGCGAAGCTCACCTGGGTGAACGCGACCTCGATCGCGGGATCGCCGCCGCCGCGCGCGTAGACCTGCACCCGCAGCGGCACGTGTTCGGTCGCGTCGATGGCCAGTCGCACCGATCCCACCAGGGAGGCCGTGTCGCGGGGGGCGAGGATCAGCTCGTACGCGTCGCGGCCGGCGACCTTGGCGGACCCGTCGGTGGTGACCGCGGTGGTCGGCTCGATCGCGGCGAGGACGGCGTTGGCGAGAAGCTCCGGGGTTAGAGCGTCAGCGCTGGGTGTGGGCGTCGCCTTCGCGGCATCGTCGGCCGGAAGCGTCCGGTGGGTCGCTGTGTTCTCCCGGCTGGACCAGATCCACAGGTCGCGACCGTTGGTGATCACGTCGGTCTCGCCAAGCGTGCCGAGCAGTGCCACCCGGGCCTTATCCGGGCCGGAGTACCAGACCCGCAGCGTGTGGGTACCGGACACAAGCGAGGTCAGGTCCGAGCTGCCCTGCCTGCCCACGTTCGGCAGGGCCGGTAGCCCGAGATCGGCCCGCTGCACGACCGTGCCAGACAGGCCGTCGAGACGGGCGGTCTGCACATCGACGAGGAGCTGGGCGGCGCTGCGCGGCGGAAGGGACGGGTCGGCCGCGGCGGTGAGGGCGCCGATCGCGGCTCCGCCGCCGATGACGGCCAGCGCTGCACTCGCGGGGACGAGCCAGCGAAGCACGGGACGGGAGTTCAGTACGGACATGGACGGCCACCTCCTGCAGCCCATCCTGCCCCCGACCCGCTGTGACCGCGCTGAGCAACGCTGTGCCTGCGCTGAGCCACGCTGTGACGGGGCTGAGCCGGCGTGACAGTCTGGACCTGTGCGGGTGCTGGTCGTGGAGGACGAGGCGCGCCTAGCCACTGCGCTGCAGCGTGGTCTGCAGGCGGAGGGCTTCGCGGTCGATATCGCGCTGGACGGACCGACCGGCCTGGATCAGGCACGCCACGGCGAGTACGACGCGATGATCCTTGACGTGATGCTGCCCGGCCTGTCGGGCTACCGGGTCGTACGGGCACTGCGGGCCGAGAAGCACTGGCTGCCGGTGCTTATGCTCTCAGCCAAGGACGGCGAGCACGATCAGGCCGACGGGCTGGACTGCGGAGCCGACGACTATCTGACCAAGCCATTCTCCTTCGTCGTGCTACTCGCGCGGTTGCGGGCGCTCCTGCGGCGGGGGGCACCGCAGCGGCCGGCGGTGCTGACGGTGGGTGACCTGTCACTGGATCCGGCTCGCCGGCGGGTGACGGTGGGCGGCGCGGAGGTGGTGCTGACCACCCGGGAGTACGGCCTGCTGCAATACCTGATGCGTCGAGCCGGCGACGTCGTGTCGAAGACGGAGCTGCTGGATCACGTGTGGGATGCGAGCGAGGAGACGGCGCCCAACGCGGTCGAGGTCTACATTGGATATCTGCGGCGCAAGCTTGGGCGTAACGTGCTGGAGACGGTACGGGGTGCGGGGTATCGGCTCGTCGCCGGTGCCTCATGATCACGTGGTGGCGGAGGCGGTCGCTGCGGGCCCGGCTGCTGGTCATCGGTGCGGTGGGTCTGTGTCTCGGCTTCCTGTTGGGCGGGCTGGCGCTGATAGCCGCGTTGGGTCTGGTGCTGCAGCGTTCGGTGGACGCCGAGGCGGAGCGGACGGCGCGGGACGTGGCAGCCCTGGTCGATGCGGGCGCGCTGCCGCTGCCGGTGCCGGTGGCCGGCTCGGACCGGGTGCAGGTGGTGGATGCCGGCGGCCGGGTTCGGTCGTCATCGATCGACGCTGATCGGCTGGTGCCCATGCTGCACACCGATGAGTTGGCCCGGGCGCGGTCGGGGGAGAAGCTCTTTGTGGACGGTGGCCGGCTGGGCCTGACCGGGCCGGTGCGGGTCATGGCGGTTCAGGCGGGTCCGGCCGATGACCCGCAGACCGTCCTGGTGGCGCGGTCGATGTCGGATGTCCTCAAGGGAATCGGCCTGCTGCGGACGATCCTGCTCATCGTCTTCCCATTGCTGGTGTTGGGATTGTCCGCGGTGGCCTGGCGGGTCATCGGGGCTACGCTGCGACCGGTCGAGGCGCTGCGCCAGGGCGCCGAGGAGATCACGGGTCGATCGACCCGGCTTCCGGTGCCGGCGGGGCGGGACGAGATCCACCGCCTGGCGGTGACGTTGAACGGCATGCTCGACCGGCTTGAGGCCGGCCGAGCGCGGCAGCGGGAGTTCGTCGCCGACGCAGCGCATGAGCTGCGCAGCCCGTTGGCGAACATGCGCACCCAACTGGAGGTCGCCCAACGCCTGGGTCCGGCGGCCGAGTGGCCGGCCGTCGGTGACGACCTCCTCGCCGACACCCAGCGGCTGGCCCGGCTCGTTGACGATCTGCTGTTGCTGGCGCGGTCGGACGATTCCTCGGGGCTGGTGCACCATGAGCTGGTCGAGGTGAGGGAGTTGCTGCGGGAGATCGCGACCCGATACCCCTCTGTCCAGGTGTCCTCGGACGATCCACTGTGGATTTCGGCGGAACCCGATGCGGTGCGGCGGGTCGTGGCGAATCTGCTCGACAACGCGGTCCGCTACGCCCGCTCGGTGGTGCGGGTCGAGGCACGCGTGGACGGTTCGTGCGTGGTCATCACGGTGACCGACGACGGGCCCGGCATCCCGGCCGAGGACCGTGGCCGGGTCTTTGAGCGGTTCACCCGCCTCGACGACGCCCGGGCCCGCGACGCGGGCGGCGCCGGGCTCGGCCTCGCGATCGTCCGCGAGCTGGTTCGCCGTCACGGCGGCTCGGTGGCGCTCGGCGACGCGTCGCCAGGCCTGCGGGTGGAGGTGCGCCTTCCCGGCGCCGCCGACGTAGGTGGTTGATCCACTCTGGACTGTTATCATTCTGTTATGTGTCGAGTGTCGGTAGCGCGGATTCTTGTCAGGGGGCGTGTCTAGGGTCGTACATGTGAGCGACAACTCTGAGCCCGAACCG
>JAHRHA010000074.1 GCA_020027875.1 Micromonosporaceae bacterium
CGGCCGCCTTCTCCTTGGGCAGCCGCAGCCCGGTCAGCTGGGCGGTGCCGTCCGGCTCCTCCTTGTGAACCACGCACCGGGCCTCGACCGACCTCTTGTACCGCTTGCGCACCGCCTCCGGATCAATCGTCAGCACCAGCTTGCGGATGGCATCGCGGATGGTGCCGGTGCTGCGGAAGTCCACATCGGCCAACACCTGATCCACCACCGCCCGGGCCGCCTCGGCGTCCAGATTCTCCACCTCGTCGCAGATGGCCCGGGCCTTGGTCAGATCGATCCGACCCGCCGACAGCGCCGCGTGCACCGCCGGCAGCCGATCCCGCACCGTGCGGGCCAGCTCCACATGCTTATCCGCCGCATACATCGACCAGGACAGGCTGAACGAGACCTCCTCGGTCACATGCTCATCCCACTGGTTGCTGCGTACCGGCGGCTTCCCCGGCGGGGTGTACGGGGCGTAGGCCAGCTCGTGAATGTCGGCGAGCAGCTCGGCCTGCTCGAACGAGATCTGCCGCAGCCGGGCCCGCAACACCAGCGCCAACTGGAACCCGGTCAACGTGGTCCGGTCCAACCCGGTCAACATCGCCGCCAGCCCCGGCCCCGGCGGCATCTCCTCAAAATCCTCCGGCAACGGACCCCACACCGCCGCCTCCAACGCGGCATAGTCCACCGGCCCGGCCGACGCCGACTCTGGTTCAGAGTTGTCGCTCACACGTACGACCCTAAAGCCACCCCCCGACAAAAATCCGCGCCACCGACGCTCACAAGATAACGAAACGGCAACGGTCCAGAGTGGTCAGTCCTTGGCGCGCACGAATTCCAAGGCCTCCCGACTCAACGCCTCCCACTCGCTTCCACGTTCCGGGTCGACCGCGAGCCACTCCTTCATGGTTCTGCCTATGCCGGCGTCAAAGGACGCGCCGTCGCCCACGGCGATCCGTGCCTCCACCCGGTCATGCGGAAGCTTCACAACGAGCCTGCCACCGGAGAGCATGGCAAAGATCTTACTGTTGATCTTCAACGCCGACGAGGAACTTGCCGGTGCCGTCGCACTGTCCAAACGCCCGACGGTAGTGGGTTTGGTGGCTGGTGAGCGTCGATTGCGCTCACCGTTCTTGCACAAGCTCATAGAGCTCGCCGTCGGGCGCCGTGAAGTGCGCGTACCGATGGCGGTCGTTCTCAGCCGGCTCGTCGACCGCAATACCCGCCGCCCGCAGCTCTGCGACCGCCGCGTCAAGATCAGCGACTAGAAAGCCGATGGTGCGCGACGTCCCGCTGCCCTCTTCGCGCTCGTCAGCGATGGCGAACCGCGAGCCGTCATGAAGTCCGAACATGTCACTGCCCCCCGCGTCCGCCTCCACCGCGCGGCGCAGCCCGAGTGTGGTCTCGACAAAACCAGCCATCGCCGTGCGCCGGTCGGTCGCTGTACCTGCGAAGACGAGGCCCAGGAGTTCCACGTCAACAACCTACGCGCCGCACGTGTCCGGCTCGTTGCGTGTCGCGCCATGGCAAAGCGCTGAGCGTACATTTCCATGGTGGACACAGATGTCATCGTGGTCGGCGCCGGCGCGGCGGGTCTGGCCGCTGCCCGTCACCTGGCGGACGCGGGCGTCCACGCGGTGGTGCTGGAGGCGCGTGAGCGGATCGGTGGGCGCGTGCACACCGACCGCACCTTCGCCGAGTTCCCCATTGAGCGCGGTGCCGAGTTCCTACAGCGCGCTGGCAGCCCGTCGTGGGCGCTCGCACACGCCGCCGGGCTCACGGCTGTGCCGGCGATGTCGCAGTGGCGCGGCCGAATCGTCGACGGCGGCCGGTTGCGTCGGCTGGCACCCTGGCTGGTGCCGGCGGCTGGGCAGTTGGCCAGAATCACGCGAGACGTCGCCCGGGCGGCGGACCGGCCGGACGAGTCCCTAGCCGCGCTGCTTCTTCGCCGCAACGCTGGCGCACGGGCATGGCGGATCGCGGAGGGCATGGCGAACGACTCGTGCACCGATCTAGACCAGCTGAGCGTGCACCAGCTCGCGCGGGCGCTCAACCATCGCGAGGAGACCGGCCAGCAGGCACGGGTGGTCGACGGCTACGACCTCCTGGTCGAGCACCTGGCAGCGTCGGTCACGGTCGTGCGGGAATCCCCCGTCGTCACGATGACCTGGTCCGATGACGGCGTTAGCGTCGAGGCCGGCCGTGCATACACCGCGCGGGCGGCCATTGTCACTGTGCCCTTGGGCCTGTTGAAGGCGGGCGTGCCGCGATTCGTACCGTCGCTCCCGGTCACAATGCAGGAGGCCATCGACACCTTGACGATGCACCCGGGCATGAAGGTGTTGCTGCGCGTCCGGGAACCACTCTGGCCCGCTGGCACGAGCTACGTGGTCGTCGACGGCCAGGTACCGGTGGTGTGGCCGCCGCGCGATGGTGCCGGCGTACTGCTCGCCTTCGTGATGGGGTCGCGGGCCGAAGCACTGCGCGAGGCGCCCGGGCCGGTGGAGCGGGTGCTCTCGGCACTGGCGGCGGTGTGGGGGGACGAGCCGCGCCGTACATTGGTCGCCGCTGACGTCGTTGACTGGGGCGCCGATACGTGGACCCGGGGCGGTTATTCGTCTACGCCACCCGGCGCCGCCGACCTGCGCAATGTCCTGGCGCAACCGTGCGGAAGGCTGTTGCTGGCCGGCGAGGCGACCGACGACGCCGGGCCGGGCACGGTCAGCGGGGCATTGCGCTCGGGCGTACGGGCGGCCGCTCAGGCGATCGAGGCCATCAGCGGAACGCGCAACGGGAGCGCCCTTGAGCGCCCGTGTGCCTGAGCGCCTGCGCTGGGCCGTGCGGGTGCTGGACATCTCACCCGAGGACCAGGTTCTGGAGATCGGTTGCGGCTCGGGCGTGGCTGTGTCGCTCATCGGCGATCAACTCGCTGGCGGGTGTATCACGGCCATCGACCGGTCCGCGACCGCGATCAAGCGGGCCACCGAGCGCAACGCCGACCATGTCGCCTCGGGCAAGGCGGTGCTGCGACAGGTCGACCTGGCCGCGTTCACGGGCTTCGGCCGGCGCTTCGACAAGGTCTTCGCCGTCAACGTGAACCTGTTCTGGGTACGGCCCGCTGATCCGTACCTGATGATCATCAAGGAACACCTGCGCCGGGATGGTGTCCTTCATCTGTTCTACGAGAGACCAGGCAGCGAGAAGGCCAGTCACATGGCGAAGGCGGTGACAGCAGCCCTGTCCAGTCAAGGCTTCTCAACGGTGGTCACATCGGGCCCGTCACCGTCGTTGTACTGCGTCAGCGCGCGACCAATCAGCGACAATCCCGCAGACAGTCCCTAGGGGATACTGCGGGCGGTGGACCGGCCGTCGTCCGTGAGACCCCAGGAGACGATGCGCTTCGGGTGGATTCGGATGTGCGGCTCGGGCTGCTCGATAGCTTCGGCGCGGCCGCGGATCTCGACACCACGCGGCTGCCACGGCGGCAGTACCTCGTCGATGACGATGGCGGCGCGGCCAGTACGGGCGACGTCGCGGAACTTCTTGGTGGCCGCAAAGTTATGCCCGGTGATCTGCACAGTGTCGGCGTCGCCAGCGAGCGACCAGCCGACCGGAGTGACGTGGGGCATCCCGTCCGGTCCCACGGTGGCAATTCTGGCTAGCCGCCGCTCGCCCCGCAGGAACGCCAGTTCCCTGTCGGTGAACACGCTCATGACGCCTCCGGTTCGCGGATGTGGCGGACAGGACAGACGGACCGCGACCGAAAATCTCGCAGAAAGTCCTGTCGCGGTGTCCGATCCGGCACTCCTCGCTCGACGTATAAGTAGACACCAAGTACCGGCATCTGCGGCGCAAGGAGGCCCACGATGAACCACCTCAGCATCAGCAACGTTCGGTCCGAGGCGCTGTTCGTGTCGGCCCTGCAGCGGACGGATGATCCCAGCGTCGTGCAGATCCAGGAGGCCATCGCCCGAGCCGTGCGCCAGTTCGGCGGACGGGGATGCGCCGAGCGGGTGGCGCAGGAGTTCGGCGATCACCCGGAGGTCGCGGTCGGGCGGATGCGCTGGGCCCGCGAGGCGGTTGACGGCGCGTTCGGCGCCATACGACCGCAGGCTGCCCGCGCCACACGACCGAAGGCTGCCCGCGCCAGGCCGCTCGCCTCGTCGGTCGTGGCTCCCGCCGGCTGCGCAGCGTAAGCCCACCCACCTCCACGCGTAGGGCGAGCGCTGCGGCGTCAGTAGGCCACTCCGATCGTGTGCCCGGCGGTACGCGAATCGTCGAGCGCCCGCAGGATGGCGTCGGCCAGGTCGGCCCGGGAGATGAGGAATCCACGGCGGATGTTGCGGTCGAGCGCGGTCCGGTAGCGACCGCGTGCCGGGCCGTCGGTTAGGCGCGGCGGTCGCATGACCGTCCAGTCCAGACCGCTACGCCGGATCATCTCCTCCATGTTCCGGAAATCGGCGAAGCCGTGTCGTAGCATCCGCATCACCAGCGGTTTGAGCAGCACGCGCATGACCGGCCCATCGCCATCGTCGATGAACGGTCCGCTCGCGCCGACCGCCACGAGCCGCCACACGCCGGCCACGTGCATGGCCTGGCTGACCGACCGGGCCGCGTCGGTGCAGATGCTGGTGGGCCCGCGGTCGTGCGTACCCAGCGCCGACACGACGGCGTCGCGGCCCAGCACGGCCGGGACTATCGCGTCGGGGTCCATGACGTCGGCGCGTACAACATCTAGTTGTGAGTGAGGCGGCACCGGCAGCCGACCGGGATCGCGTACCACGGCCGTGACATGGTGGCCGGCCGCCAGCGCCAGCCGGACCACGTGGCCGCCGGTCCTCCCGGTCGCCCCGAACACGGTCAGTTTCATCGCGCACCCTCCCCGGTTAGTAAATACTCACCACCCTCTAGGATGGTAAGCACTTACTCACCTGTCAAGGGGGCCGGCGAATGGGAACTCGTGACGTCATACTCGACGCCGCCGCGCATGTCATGCACTCGCGCGGCCTCGCCTACGCGACCACCAAGGAGATCGCCCGTGCGGCGGGCTACTCGGAGGCGACGCTCTACAAGCATTTCAAGGACAAGTCGGAGCTTCTTGTGGCCGTACTCAGGGAGCGATCGTCAGGCTTCGTCCCGCTGATGAAGGCGCTCCACGATCGGGCCGGCGAGGCCACCGTGCTGGAGACGCTGGCGGAGGTGGCGCTCGCCGCGATCGCCTGGTACGAGCATGGCTTCCCGATGCTCGCATCCGTCTTCTCCGATCCAAAGATCCTGGCCAGCCATCGGGAGGGACTGCGTCGACAGGGTGCTGGTCCGCACAAGGCCAACGAGGCGGTCGCCGCTTATCTGGGCGCCGAGCAGCGGTTGAGCCGCGTACGCGCGGAGGCCGACGTAGACGCCGCGGCCGGGCTTCTACTCGGCGCCTGCTTCCAGTACGCGTTTCTCAGCCACATGTCGGGGGCGGACGTTCCCGATCGCCGCAGCGCAGACGAGGCCGGCCTCGCGTTCGCCCGCGCCCTCGTTGAGTCTCTGCTCCCAGAGACGAAGGTCCCGAAGTCCGTCAGGCGGAGGTCGACCCCGCCCACAGGTTGAGGTCGCGTTGGTCGATCACGTCATGTGGTCGGGCCGCGCCCGGGTGTGCTTACGATTGCCGAGTGGTTTCGCCCGCGTACCCGCTGACGACCGACCGACTGACCCTGCGCCCGTTCGCCGAGGGCGATCTCGACGATCTCTACGCCTTCCACTCACGGCAGGAGGTGGCCCGGTTCCTTTACTGGGAGCCACGCAACCTAGCGCAGGTCCGCGAGACCCTGGCCCAGAAGATCGGGCAGTCGCGGCTTGAGGCGGAGGGCGAGCGCCTGGTGTTGGCAGTCCGCTCGCACGAGGTCGGCCGGGTGATCGGCGAGGTCAGTCTCTGCTGGCTGAGCAAGGAGCATCGCCAAGGCGAGTTCGGGTACGTCTTTCACCCAGACGCCGGCGGCAGAGGGCTCGCCACGGAGGCGGCCGAAGTGATGCTGCGACTCGGCTTCGACGAGCTGGGCCTACACCGCATCATCGGGCGCTGCGATCCCCGCAACCAGGCGTCGTGGCGGCTCATGGAGCGCCTCGGTTTGCGGCGCGAGGCGCACTTCGTCCAGAACGAGATCTTTAAGGGCGAGTGGGGCGACGAGTTCGTCTACGCGATGCTCGAGAATGAGTGGCGTTCACGGGGGGAGCTATCGACTCGATGATCCACCGAACCGGGTGATCAGCTCTACCCTCGAGCGCACGCCCAGCTTGCGGTAGATGTTGGCGAGGTGAGTCTCGACCGTTCGCTCGCCGACGACGAGGCGCTCGGCGATCTCGCGGGCGGAGGCGCCCGCGATGGCCAGCGCGGCCACCTCCTGCTCCCGGCGCGTAAGCCCGGTTCCGGAGTGCGCGGCCAGATGTGCGATCAGCTCGTCGGCCCGATCCACGACGCCCACCAATGCGCGGTCCGCCGCGCCGATGCGGGCCGCACGTGCCTCGCGAAGCGCCGCCTCACCGTCCTCGGTTCGACCGCGGTCGATCAGCCACCGCGCCCGCACCAGGCGCACGTGGGGCAGCCACACCGTCGCGCCGACAGTCGTCGCGGCCAGGTCGATCGCGCTCGCGGCCGAGCGCAGGTCGCCGGCGGCGAGACGAAGTCGCGCCAGAGTCAAGGCCACCGGGCCAACGTTGGCGACCGCCGGCCCGAGCACGATCCAGGACCGATCGTACGGATCGAGCAGCGGGGCCAGCCGCACCATCGCCGGCTTGTCGCCCAGCGCCAACGCGACCTCGGCTGTCAGCGCCAGTCGCCAGACTTGCCTGGCCAGCTGGTCGGCGTCGCCCAGCTCCTCGGCCAACAGCACGGCGGCCACCGCGCGATCCCCCCGCTCGACAGCCACCAGGGCCGACAGCGCGGGCAGCCAGGCCGGCACAGGAGTGGTCCGGCCCAAGCTGGCCAGGACCGGCGCGAGGTCGGAAAGAACGCCGCGGGCCAACGCGGCCGCCGCGCATTGAACGGCGTGTGTTCGCGCGGCCGCCAGCGGGGCGACCGACTCGCCCAGTGCCAGCGCTTGCGTCGCCAGCCGCTCGGCCGCAGTTAGGTCGCCCGCGAGCAGGCCCCGGTGTGCGGCCGCCAACGACGCGCACCAGAGGGCGTACGGGTGACCCTCGGCGGCGGCCACTGCGGACAGCTCACGGTCGGCGGAAGTGAGGTCCGCGGCAGCCAGCGCGACCGCGCCAGCGGCGAGGCGGGCCCGGCATTCGAGCGCAACGTCACCGAGCGCCGCAGCCGCGCCGAGCGCCGGTCGCAGGTCGACCGACGTCTTAGGCGTCGTGACTGCCGCACGGGCGAGACATGCCTCGGCCACCGCTCGTGGGTCGGCACTCTCCTGTGCCGCGTCGGTCGCCCTGCCGGCGTGGCGTTCGGCCTCCGGCGACCCCGCCAGCTCGATAGCGAGTCTGGCGTGCAGTCGAGCAATCGTGGAGAGGTCCTCCGGCGTCGACCTGTACGTCGCCTCGATCGCCTCGGTGAGCAGCGCAACCAGCTCGTCGTCCGGCGGTGGCGCAGTCTCACCCAGGCCTGCCCGAGGTCCGTAACCGATCGCCGCCGCGGCGAGCAGACCGGCGTCGCTCGCCTGCCGTCCCAGTCGAGCGGCTGCCGCGAGCGAGTCCTGCCCGGCGGCGAGTGCGCCGGCCGCCAGCCGGGCGACGCCGACGGCGACAAGCAACCGACCGACCGCCGACGGCTCCCAGGCGGCCCGGATGGCGAGCTGCAGCGCGGCCATATGGTGGGCCACCGCGTCGTGTACCCGGCACTGCTCCGTCGCCAGTGTGGCGGCAACAACGGTGTACGCGATCGCGAGTTCCAGTCGCTCACGCCCGCCCAGCACCGCGGCGTTGACCAGGTGGTGCGCGAGCTCGGCAGCGGTCGGCCCCCGCTCGCCCACGAAGGCGGTGAAGTTCATCAAGGCGTGGGCCGCCGCCTCGTGCAGGAGCGCGCGGTCGCGCGCCCTGCACGCCTCGTACACGACCTCGCGGTCGATTGCCCGGACGAATGCGTAGACCTGGCCGACGCGTGGGGTGACCACGCGGTGCCGGATCGCCTCGTCGAGTGCATCGATGACGTCGCCGTCGGAGCGGATGGCGATCCTCTCTAGCAGCACGAGGTCGAACTCCCGCCCGATCACCGCGGCGGCGGCGAGTACAGCACGGGAGGCTGGGCTCAGCACCGCCAGCCGGGCCTCCGCGGCCGTACGGATCTCCTCTGGCCAGGAGATCGCCAACCGGTCCAGAAGGTTGGTGCGGGCGTCCGCGGGGTCGACCTGCCCGACGACAACGCCAACGAGGTATGGGTTGCCGTCGGTCCGGCGGCGCAGTTGTGCGGCAACCGGCGAGGGGAGTGCGGTGCCCAGCATGTCGGCCGCGAGTTCGGCCACATCGTCGGTACTCAGACCGCGCAGCGCGATTCGCGTGACCGCCGGCCCGGCCGGCAGCGCAAGTGCCAGCTCATTCCGGTGCGTCCCGACGACGAGAATGGGGGAGTCGGGCGCGGAGTCGGCCACATAGGACAGCAGCGCGAGGCTGGCCTCGTCGGCGCGGTGCAAGTCCTCCAGCGCGATCAGCACGGGCGCCGTTTTGCTGGCGGTCACGAGCGCCTGCGCGTACCGGGTCCGTTCGGCGAAGCCTGCGCCCTCGGCCGTGGTCGGCAGGGTTGCGATCGGCGCACCGAGCGCCGTCAGGAGCTGTCGCCATGGCCACAACGGCGCGGCATCCGCGACGCCGGGGCAGCTCGCCCGGGCGCATTGGAACGCGTCGCCGCTCTCGCGGAGGAACTCGTTGAGTAAACGGCTCTTGCCCACACCCGCGTCACCGCCGAGGAGTAACACCCGGCACGCCCCACGTCGCGCCAGCTCGGCCTCCGCGCGCAGCACCGCCAGCTCCGTCGCGCGCCCGACGAACCGCATCGGCGGTCTCTCCCTCGGTCTGTACGGATGCCCGCGGGCCGCGAAAGATACGTACCGGACCGGATGTCTAGGGGCTGCGGGCGCTTTAGCCTCGGCGCAGATCGCACGTCACCGAAAGGATAGTCCCATGTCCACGTTTCGCGATGTCGTCGCCCGGATGGCCGTCGACCCGGAGTTCGCCCGCCACGCGCGCGCCCATCCGGAGCATGTGGCTCGGACCTACCGCCTGACCGACGACGAGGCGGGGAAGCTGCGGGGGCTCGCCGACGCCCAGGCCGGCACCGGGCCAATGGCGCTGGGCGCCCGGCTTTCGAAGTCCGGCATCGGCGCTGGCGCCCTGAGTCCGCTGGCCGACCTCGCGGGCGGGGTCGAAGTCACGCCGATGCCTGTTCTCGCGCCCACGGATCCGCCAGATCTGGAAGGCGCACTCAATGATCTGTACGACGTCGGCGACGATGCGCCCGATGAGCCGTTCAAGGTACCGAGCAGTAGCTTCCTGCCACCAGAGCACATCCAGCCGGCCGATTCGCCCGACGCCGGGCCGATCATGAAGATCCCGCCCGGCGACTTCTTTACTCCGGAGCCCATGCAGCCGCCCGACGACGGAGGTGTGCTGGAGGCCGTTCCCTTCGAGCCGGCGCCGGAGGGGCCGGCCGACCAGGGCCAGGCCCCGGCCGACGTACCGTCCGAACCCGGGTCGCCGTCCGGCGCGGTCCTTCCACCCGACACGGTCCTTCCGGCCGACCCGTTCGTCATGGAGGCCAGCGACGCCTGGGTATCGCAATCCGGGGAGCACACCGCCGATGCGGACCAGCCGGCATCGCCCGCCCAGGCCGGTCCCGCGGTGCCGGGTGCGGCCGTCGTCATGACACCTGCCGAGGACGACCTCGGCGCGGAGGAGTTGGCAATCGGGGCCGCAGGCCTCGCTGCCGGAGCGGTCGCCGGCGGCGTGGCCGGTGTCGTTGCCGGCAAGGCCATAGCAGCGCAGCAAAACGACAAGCCAGCCAGCTGAGGAGGAATCCGATGTCTCAGATCCGTGATGTTGTTGCTCGGATGGCCGTCGACCCGGCCTTCGCCGAGCAGGTACGTACCCAGCCAGGCGAGGTGGCCCAGCAGTACGGTCTCAGCTCAGAGGAGCTAGAGACGCTCCGCGGCCTGGCGAACGCTCAGCCGGATGCCGGCCCGGTGGCACTGGGTGCGCGTGTGTCAAAGTCCGGCATCGGCACCGGCGGCCTCGCTGGCCTCTTCGCCGTCATGGCCGACGCGCCACCGATCGAACCAGTCGGCGGGCAATCCGACCCTATCCCCCCTAGCGCCCTTTTTGCCTTCAATCCGCAGCCCGAGCCGCCCGGCGACCCGTTCGCGGCCGAGGTGCCCGAGAAGGCCGGCTTCAACGATTCTGGCGACGTTGGCTATTACCCGTGGCCCAACATCCCCGGCGGGGATCCGTTCGCGGGCGAAGCCGCCGGGCTCGGCGGGCCGGACACGGCGCCCGCCGGTCCGTCGGCCCCGGGAGAGGACGCGGGGATCATCGTCATCGGCGGCACGCCGGATCCGGGCGGTCCGTCCACCCCCGGGGAGGCCGAGGGGATCGTCATCGTCGGCGGCACGCCGGATCCGGGCGGTCCGTCCACCCCCGGGGAGGCCGAGGGGATCATCATCGTCAACAGTCAGCCGGATCCGGCCGAGGCCGACGCCGGCCAGGCACCGGGCGAGGCCCAGGGCATCATCATCATCGGCGGTCAGCCCGATCCGGCCCAAGCCGAGGCCGACGCCGGCCAGGCACCGGGCAAGGCCGAGGGGATCATCATCGTCGACAGTCAGCCCGATCCGGCCCAAGCCGAGGGTGTGAAGGGCGTCGAGGCGCAGATCCCCGGGTCGGCAGAGCCGTTGCTTTCCGAGGAGCCCTTCAAGCTCATCTGACTGGCCAGCAATCGAGTATCCATCGACGCGTGTCCAGTCGGTGACAGCGTGTCGGCCGCAAACGGTCGTACGATCGCACCGCCTGGACACGCCGACCTCGGCGAAAGGCCCCGCGATGTTGTGTCACGCCTGCCATGTGCACCTCCGCCGGGACTACCCGTACTGCCTTCACTGCGGCACGATCCGCAGGCGGATCAAGGTCGCCGCGTACACCGCCCCACAGCTGCGCCGGGGCGGAACCGGTGCTCGCGGCGCCGCGTCCGGCGACCCGGACCAGGCCACCGTGCCGCTGGTAAAGCCGGTCACCACAATCGGCCGGGGGGTGGACAACGACGTGGTCCTCGACGACCCGAGCGTCTCTCGGCACCACGTCCGGATCGTCCGAGGCCCCGAGGGCTTCGCCATCCAGGATCTGGATTCGTTCAACGGAACGACAGTCAGCGGCCGCACCCTGCACGGCGACCAGGCCGCCCTGCGAGACACGACCACGCTCTACATCGGCGACGTAGAGATGACCTTCGAACAGCCCCGCTCGGCGGAGGTGGGCTCCAAGACCGTGGTACGGGGCACCGAGCACACCATGCTGCGCGCGTCCACTGAGGAGGCCGCCCCAACCGCGACCGAGCCGTTGTCGGTGCGCCCGCGCCGGCGCAGCGGCTGGGCGCTCAAGCAGATCCCAGACGACCGTGGCCGCGAGATCTGGGTGCTGCGCAACACGCGTTCGGGCAAGTACTTGGAGCTCGACGCCCACGATGTGTTCATCTGGAACAGCATCGACGGCGAGAACACGGTCCGCGACCTTCTCTTCGCCTACGCCGAAAGGTTCGGAGAGCTGGCGCTTCCCCGGATCGAACGCACGCTGCGCACATTCGCCGCGATGGACCTCGTCCGTGGTCTGCACGGCCAGCGTGACGCCGAGCGGCGGCCGCTGCTCCGCCGGATCGGCCGGGCCACCGTTCGGGCCTTACTTCAGGCAAAGATCTCCGTCGGTGGGCTGGACCGCGTTTTCGACCGGATGTACCGCACCGTCGGCTGGCGGTTCTTCACCCGGACCGGCGTCCTGCTCCTATGGGTGCTCGTTCTCGGCGGCCTATACGGCTTCTGGGTCGCCACCGGGCGGCAGCGACTCTTCGACGTGGGTGGCGCCGGTGTATGGGGCGCCGCGACGGTGGCCGTCGGCTACCTGGTCGCCTTGGTCATTCACGAGTCGGCGCACGCCCTCGCGGTCAAGTCGTACGGGCGCAAGGTCACCCGCGGCGGCTTTATGCTCATGCTGGGGCTGCCGTTCGCGTTCGTAGACACGAGCGACATGTGGTTTGGCAGCCGCTGGTCGCGCCTGGTGGTGACGCTGTCCGGTCCACTCTCGACCGCCGGACTGGCTGGAGCCGCTGCGCTGGGTGCCGCGTACATCCGCGACCCGGTCATCTCCGGCGTCTGCTTCCAACTCGCCTTTGGCCTCTATCTCAATACGCTGTACAACCTCAACCCGCTCATGCCGCTCGACGGTTACCAGGCGCTGTCCGACGCGTTGCGCATGCCGCGCCTGCGTGAGGAGGCGACCTCGTACCTCACCCGCGGGCTCTGGCGCGACCTGCGCGCCGGCCGCCGGCCGGGCCTGCGCCAGCTGGGCATGGCCGCGTACGGGTTCGGTGCGATCGTCGGGATGTCGCTGTTCGTCCTCATCGCCCTCGTGGCGTGGAACTCGCGCCTCGGCGACCTGGTGCAGAAGTATCTGCGCCCGCCATTGGACACCGTGCTCGTCGCCGCGGCGATCGGCGTGGCGATGTTCCCGATCTGGTTCCGAATCGTCCGTGGTCTCGTCGTGCGCTCCAAGCGTGCGAGCGCACACCACGTGGTCCCGGCGGGTGAAGCCAGTCGTGCGGAGGCGTCGACATGAGCTCGTGGGTGGTGCCCGGCTACGCCGAGGTCCGAGAGCTGGGCCGCGGGGCGTCCGGCCGCGTGGTGCTGAGCACGCACGAGGCGACCGGCTCGCCAGTCGCCATCAAGTACCTCGACGACGGGCTGCGCGCCGACGAGGCGTACCTACGCGAGTTCCGCGCCGAGGCCCGCCTGCTCGCCGAGGTCGAATCACCCAACGTCGTCCGTCTATTCGAGTACGTCGAGTCCGACGCCGGTGCCGCCATCGTCATGGAGCTGGTAAACGGCGTGGCGCTGCGGGCGATGCTGCGCGAGCACGGCCCGACCGAGCCGGAGGCCGCGCTCTGCGTGCTCAAGGGCTCCCTCCTAGGCCTAGCCGCCGCCCACGCGCACGGCGTGGTGCACCGCGACTACAAGCCGGAAAACGTCCTCGTCGACGAGGGGGGCAACAGCAAGCTCGCCGACTTCGGCATCGCGGTGCGGGCCGGCCGGGACGCCGTCGTCGCCGGAACACCGGCGTACATGGCGCCCGAGCAGTGGGCCGGAGCTCCGGCATCGGCGGAGGGTGACATCTACGCCGCGACCGCGACGTTCTTCGAGTGCCTTACCGGGAGGCCGCCGTACCAGAGCGGCGGCGACCTCGCGGCGCTTCGCCTGCAGCACGAACAGGCGCCGATCCCGCTCGACGCGGCCCCGCCGGTGCTGCACGGCCTGCTGCGCGGTGGCCTGGCCAAGGATCCTGGCCGGCGCCCGTCCGATGCGCTGGCCTTCCTCGCCGACCTGGAATCGACGGCGCGGTTCGGCTACGGCCACGAATGGGAGGAGCGGGGGCGGACCAAGCTCGCCCGCCGTGCCGCCCTACTGGCGTTACTGTTCCCGTTCGCGGGCGCACTCGTCGGCGGCAGTGCCGTCGCCACCACGGTGCTCGGCGGCTCGAGGCTGAGGCAGATCATTGTCGGAATCGGCGTGCTGCTCGTGGTGGTCACGGGCATCGGCTCCGCCATCGCGCTCACACCGAACCCGTCCCCCGGCGACCCCGCCGCGATCACAACTCCATTGACTGCGTCACCGACGCCGACGCCGTCCGCTTCGCCGACGCCGTCCGCCTCGCCAACCTCGGCACCAAAGATGACGACCAAACCCCCGCCTCCGCCGCCTAAGACCACCAAGCCTTCGCCCCCACCGCCTGCTACCAAGGTCACCAGCCTGAGCGTGAACGTCTATCTCACCGGCGGGCAGGCCTCCGTAGCCAAGGCGACCCTGCAGGTCAAGACCTCCGGTACGAAGCCGGTCACGATCTACGTCCGGTTCGCGGGATCACCAACCGCCGGTGGTAGCGGCACCGGCGCCATGACGTACCAGAAGACCCTCTCGGGCAAGACCCTGTACACGAACGTCGTTGTGCCAGCAACGGGTGGTTACCCGTTGCCAGGCGCCTGCCGCCTGGTGGCCACCTACTACATCGTCGTGAAGGTGACGACCAGTCCGGCCGGGCCAACGGCCCAGGATTCGATTGACTGCTCAGCATGACGGGAGCGAGATGACTGCTGGGTCCGGGGGTGGGCTGCGACTGGAGGGTGGGTCGCGTACCAGCCACTGCGGCACGTGGTTTCAGGCGGCCACACCCGACGGCCGGCGGCGTGGTGTGTTGCTGCTCGATCAGGCGCTAGTAGGCGCGCCGGGTGCGCTGGACCGCGCGGTCGCCACCGTCACCGCGGTGCGCCGGCTGAACCTGCCTGGTGTGCTGCGCATGGCCGACCTCGTCATGAACGCCGACAGGGTATGGCTGATCACCGAGGTGCCGGCCGCGCCGACTCTGGCCGAGCTCCTCGCAGCGGGCGGGTCCCGACTCGACCCGACGGCGGTGGCGTTGCTCGCCAGCGACACCGGGGAGACGCTGGACCGACTGCATCAGGCCGGCGTCGCGCACGGCGCGGTTGGGGCCGACACCGTCGTTCTCACCGCCGCCGGATCAGGCTCGCTCGTAGAGGTGGGCCTATCGGCTTCACTGCGCGGCGGCACCCCAGACCCGCGGGCCGACGTCGCGGCGTGGGCGGCGTTCGTGCGTACCCTTGCGCAGGCCTGCCCGCCCGCGGGTGACCTGCTGGGCGCAGTCGCGTCCGAGGCCGATGGCGCCGGGCTCACCGCCGCGCTGCGTACGCTCACCACCGCAGCGCAGGAACTGCCGGACTTTCCGAGCCGCGGCGGGCTGGTCGCCATTGCCCAGACGGCCCACGCCGCACCCGTGCCATCGATCCCGGGAGCTCAACCACCCGCCCCGCCAGCGGAGTCACGCACGCTGCTCCCGGCCGGGGATCGATCACCGGTTCCCGCGCAGGGGCGCCCGGCCGTTCCCGACCCGGTCTCCGCACAGGCCGCCCAGGTGCCACCCACGGTCGCGGCGGTGGCCACGGAGCCAGCCGACCAGGCGACTCGGATGGGCAAGCGGGCCGCGCGGCCGGCGGCGCAGAGTGGCGGCGGCTCCGGTGGCGCCGTCAACCTGCGCTTCGGCCCGGGAGTTCCGGCGCCGACGGCCGAGCAGGTGTGGCGCGGCACCGCCACGAAGCGCACGAAGCGTCGCCGCACGCTGTTGCGATCCGTCCTCAGTGGACTCGTGACGCTCGCGCTCGCCGCGGGAGTCGCCGGGGTCTTCTGGTATCGCCAACGCAACCCGCTGGTTGTCACCGCCGTCGCGGTCGCGCCCGCCGAGCCGCCGGGCAGCAGATGCGACATCACGATCGATGTGGTCGGCACCGTCCAGACCAACGGGAGGGCCGGCACGTTTAGCTACCAGTGGGTGCGCAGTGACGGACAGACCTCGGCGGTGCTGGATCAAAGCCTGCCGCGGGGTGCCGCCGCCGTAGAGGTCCACCTCTACTGGTCTTTCAGCGGGCGCGGCACGCTCCCGGTGACGGCGACACTTAAGATCCTGGCGCCGAGCCCAGTTGAGGCGACCGGCGCGTTCACCTACGCGTGCGGGTGACTATGATTGGGCCTCAGCCAAAATCGCTAGCCCTATGAACACAACCGGCATACGGCCCGTCGCGTTGGCCTGGTCGATCTGCTCTGCGCGTCACGGGGCAGGTGGATTTGGAACCTCGCCGGGCTTTGTTGCCCACAGGTAGCTCAGCGCCATCCGCTGGATGCCTTGGCGGCTGTCAACCAGAGGCAGCATATGTGCCGAGAACCGCTCGGCCTCGTCACTGGACAGGGCCTCAGCCATCGCCTCTGCCATGGTCGGGTCCAGCGGGTTGCCGGCGGCGTGCAGGAACGCGTTCCAGTCTTCGAACCATCCACGCGGGATGATCTCGGCCTTGTAGTCGAGGTGAACTTCGGAGAATCCTGCTTGTTCAATCCATGCCAGCAGATCCCGCTCGTCGAAGTCGAGGAGGGGATGCTCCTCTGGAGGGTGGCGCCCCTCGGCCGCCTGGCGAACCTTGGCGGCGAGGTCCGCTACCGGTGTCACCTCGTATCCGCAGAGGAGGTGATCGGGTTCGGGATGACCAAAGCGGTTGATCGGCTCGAACAAGGAGATTCGGCCGCCGGGCTTGAGAACACGGTAGAACTCGCGAACAGCTTGTGCCTTCTCCTCGGCCGGAAGGTAGATGAGCACGGATCGGGTGGTGACGGCGTCCACCGAGTCGTCGCCGATGGCGTCCAGATCCGCGGCCGAGCCCTGAATGAAGCGGCAGCGGTCAAGCATGCCGGCCGTCTCGGCGAAGTCGCGGCTGTGGTTGAGCAGATCCTGGGAGATGTCGTGGAGGATCACCGTGCCCGAGGGCGCCACCCGATCCAGCGCTCCGAACGCGATGAGGCCATCGCCGGCACCGACGTCGAGCACCGTGTCCCCATCGGACAGTGCGGCGTTGTCGAGGACTCGTTCACGGACGGGCGCGAGGAACGTGAGGATCGAGCGCCGCCGAGCTGGGTCGTCGGCGAAGCGACCATGCAGCAGCCATCTGGCCCACTTGTCATTCGTGGATGTTGACACCAAACGAGACTATTCTCGCCGGCCGGTTTATGCCCGGTCCGCTTCGTGGCGCGTACCGAACTCGTGTGACCATGCGCGAAGCAGCGCGCTCAGACCGACGGCAACCGCGTGCCGCTCCTCGGGTGTGAGTGCGGCGAGGATCCGCGCGTGGCGATTCCCCATGGCATCGACGACCTCTGCGGCGACGCGTCTCCCGGTCGGGGTGAGCCGGACTCTGCGGTAGCGGCGATTGCCCGGGTCAGGCTGCTTGTCGGCCCAGCCCTTGCCCACCATCGCATCGACCAGCCGGCTGATCGTGCTCTTCTCCAGGCCCAGGTGCTCGCCCAGGTCCTGCTGAGTCATCTCACCGGAGATGAGGTGCGAGAGCGCCAGCGCCTCGGAGACCGACGCGCCCAGGCCCGGTACGGCGAGGGTGGGATCCAATACGCCGCGCAGCCGGAACATCTGGCCCATGGCCAGGTCGAGAATGTTGTGCGGCTCGCCAACCAAACGACAAACCCCTAACAGTTGTGCGATACAACTCTGGGTCGTATTCTAAGCGTCAACAGTTGTACGACACAACTAAGGACCTCGCCATGCATAGAGTGATGACCGCCATGCAGCACCTCTTCGACCGCCATGGCACCGCGTACGACCGGTACACCCATCGAGTCTTTGGCGGTCTTCACGCCTGCGCCCTAGCCGACGCCGTCCGGGCCGCACCGCCCGGCGGGGCGGTGCTCGACGTCGGCGCGGGACCCGGCCGGCTCGCCGTGGCACTGGCCAGCCGCCGTGCCGACCTCACCGTCCATGCGATCGACATCTCGCTAGACATGATCGAGGTTGCTCGGCGGCACGCACAGGACGCTGGCGTGGCAGACCGCACTCACATCGAGGTGGCCGACGTCGCCGCTGTGCCGCTGGCCGACGACAGCGTCGATGTGGTCATCTCGACAGCCAGCTTCCACCACTGGCGCGACGTGTCCGGCGCCGCGCGCGAACTGACCCGTGTGACGCGCCCGGGTGGCCGGATCTGGATCTACGATCTCCGGCTGGCACCGTGGAGGCGTCTCGCGGCCGCCGTCGGCGCCCCGATCACCCGCACCCCGGCCGGGTTGCTATTCACCAGAGCGGAGCTGCCCAACAATCTCCGGTCGCCAACACGCGACTAACCGTGCGAGCCAACACGTGAGGCCACGGTTTGCAGGTCTTGGCCGTCGCGCACGCATGAACGGACCCGGCTAAGCAGGCCGCATCGTACGGAACGCTTCGATTCCTTTGCGCCACGTGTCGTCGAGATCTGCGTCGGGCGGGAAGCGGTGGTTCAGCTCGAGGATGACCATCCCATGTGCGAACGCCCAGAGGGCACGCGTGCGCTCGAGGTCGCCGCCCATCGCCAGGAGCACCGGTAATGCGGCCGCGTCCTCAACACCGGGCGCCAGCAGCTCCCTGTGCAGCGGCCGCTCGGTCATCAGCCGGTACAGGTGCGGCTGGCGGCGGGCGAATTCGCGGTACGCAGCAGCGACCGCGATCAGCGGTTCCTCGGACCGATCGGTCGCGCGGGTGAACAGTGCGGCCTGCTCCTCGAAGCCCACTGAGATCAGCGCCGCCTCGAGTGTTCGCTTGTCACGCACATGCTCGTAGAGCGACGGCGCGCGCATCCCGATGCGTTCGCCCAGCCGGCGCATCGACAGGGCACCCGGCCCCTCCTCGTCGAGGAGCCCACGAGCCGCCTGCACGATCTCTCGAGCCCGCGGCGTGAGGCCGCCAAGAACGCTGGATGCCATCGCTCCCTTTCCCTAGACAACCCTTACGGCGTTAGGTACAGTCAGCCTAACACCGTTAGGCCGTCTTGGGAAAGGAACCCCAATGTCTACGCTTCCCGCAACCGCGGCGCTCGGCGTTCCCGCCGGCGCACCCGTCCGCGACCGCATCGCGCGCATTCTGCTCGTCGTGGTCGCCATTGGTGCCATCGGCGCGGCGGTCGGCGCGGTCGGCATAGTCGCCGACGCCGGACCGATGACGCGCATGGTCGAGACCTGGCGCCTGCTGGGCTTCGTCGTCTTCGCCGGCATCTTCCTGCTGCTCGCCTACCGACCCCGCGGGTACGCCGGCATCTGGGAACTCGCGATCCTCAACAAGCTGGGTCTCACCATCGCCGCGCTCGCCTACGGAACCGAAACCGAGGGAGCAGCCGCCGCACTCGCCGCCGACGGTGTGGTCACGCTCCTTCTCGTCACCGCATACATTCTCAGCCGCGGCTGGCGGGCCTGGTCAACAGTGCGCTCTTCGCATAACACCTAAGCCGACTCGACCGGGGGGTAGGGCGGTGCCTCGCCCCAGCCCCATCGAGGCACCGGGGCCTCGGCGGGTGGCGCGGCACCCGGCTGAGAGTTGGCCATTCCGATCCGGGACCCCCACTCGACGTACGCGACGAACGCCGACCGGAACTCCGGGTCCTCGGGCAGTCCGGCCTCGTCCGCGGCCTCGGAGATGAGTTGCGCCCACCGGGCGCGCCGTTCGGGCGTGATCGCCAGGCCAAGGTGATGCCGCATCATGGCTGGGTATCCGCCGTGCTCGTCGGTATAGGACGGCGGACCACCGAACACCTCAGCCAGCCAGAGCGCGACATGATTCGCGTGAGCGTCGCCGACGTGAGCGAAAACCGGCGCGAGCAGCGGGTCGGCGTGAACGCGCCGGTAGAAACCCTCGGTCAGCCGATCGAACGCCGGCATCCCGCCCGCCCAGTCATAGAGTGTCGGATAGTCAGCCATGGCTCCCCCAGCGCCTATCATTGATCAGCGTTTCATCCGGTCGTACGGTACTCAGTCCTTGGACCAGCATGCGACGCCACCATCAGTTACCACCATCCCTGCCGCTTCGCCCAGATCAGCAGCGTGCCGGAAATGATCGCCATGACCACCACCACGACGGCCAGCATAGGAAAGTCCGTGTTGTCATTGACGATGATGTTCATCCCGTACACCGACGACAGGGCCGTGATCGGGAGCGTGATCGCGGCGATGACGGCCAGTCGCTCGGCGGCGATCGTCATCTTCGTCTCGGTGCGGGTTCGATAGAACTCAATCACTCCTTGGAGGTACTCCCGCTGTCCATCGGCCACGCTGCATACACGTTCGAACTGGTCCACAATGTCCTCTAGGAGTGGGCGTTCGTCGGACGGGATCGACCGGGCCAGGGCGGACATCCTCCCGTAGGCCTCGCGGCTCAGCGCAGCCATTGTCCGCACTGCGAGCAGGCCATGGCGGGCCCGGAACATATCCTCGAGGAGTTCCTCCGCATTACCAAAGTCGCCGCCGGTGACCCGTTGCTCGAGCTGCCATACGTCACGTGTCAGTATCTCCACGAAGGCCTCCTGGTGGCGGGACAACGCCGAGATGATCGCGTAGGACAGCTCGAAGGGAGATGCCGGGCGCAGCCGCCCTGCCTCAAGCCGGCGGAGCACGGCGCGGGTCTCGCGCAAGGCCGCCGATGGGTCGACCGCCGGGTTGAGCGGCCCATGCACGGTGACGAGGTAGCGCGGCCCCACGAACTGATCCAGCTCAACAAAATGAACGTGGCCGGCCTTGCCCAGCTCGGGAGCGTGCAGAACCACGAAAACATGGTCAGCGTAGGCGTGCACCCTGGGCACGCGGTTACGCTCGACGCAGTCGCGTACGGCCAGCGGATGGAACCGAAACACGTCCAACAGCACGCGTTCGGCCGTCTCGTCGCAGGTGGGGATGTCCACCCAGACCAGCCCGTCATCTCGATCGAGCAGGGTCGCCAGCTCGTCGACGGGCCGTTGCTCAGCTCCCTGGTGGGTCAACCACCGAACCTCCATGGCGACACCCTCCCAAGCCGGTACCCGGGTTCGCCCACGACCCATCATGGTCAACCGGATATGTTCACCGTAGACAGCAATGGAGCTGCGTGTCACGAGCGGAGGTGGACGGTGAAGCCACGCATTGACGGCACGAGGTTCGGCTCGATCACGGTCGCGGGATCGGTCTACGAGCACGACGTCATCATCCGACCTGACGGCCAGGTAAAGAAGAGGAAGAAGAAGCTGTCCAAGGCGGTCTATGGCACGTCGCACACGATCTCGCTGCAGGAGGTCACGTACGTGTACGAGCGTGCCTCGGGCGCAGATCGTTTGATCGTCGGCAGCGGCCAGTACGGCAACGTCGAACTCTCACCCGAGGCTGCGGCCTACTTGAAGCGCCGGAGCTGCAGCGTGGTTGTGCGGCCTACGCCCAAGGCGATCGCCGTGTGGAACAAGACCAAGCGCGACGCCGTCGGGCTGTTCCATGTGACCTGCTGACCGCCTCCCCCAGACGTCTCCCTTGGCGGAGCCAATCAACCAGGCACAGTGGCAGAGGACTCGAGGGCGGCGCGCACGATGGCGAGCGCCTCTTCGGGTTCGAGGCCGAGACGGAGGGCGAGTCGCACGTACTGCTGCGCCGCTTCGCGCGCCTGCTCGCGACTGCGGTGACCAGCCGCGGCGACGAAGCTGCCGGACCGTCCGCGGGTCTCGATCAGGCCGACCTCCTCGAGTTCCCGGTACGCGCGGGCAACAGTATTCGCCGCGAGACCGAGATCAGTGGCGAGTTGTCGTACGGTAGGCAGCCTGGTGCCGACCGCGAGCGTTCGTTCGACGATCTGACGCGCAAGCTGTGCGCGGACCTGCTCGAAGGGCAGGGTCGGCGAGGTGCTGTCGATTGTGATCACGGAGAGCAGCAATCGTCAGAACACGCTGGCCCACCGGCTCGGTCATCGGGATGACCGGAGGCCAGCCGGACTGGTGCGCGATCGGCGGCGGGAGGAAGGCAGCAGGAATCGCCGCGCCACGCGTTGCGGCCTTCGTTGGCGGCAACCGCGGCGATGACGAGCGCCACGAGTGGGTCGGCCCACCACCAGCCAAGCGTGGCGTTGGCTAGGAGGCCGAGGAGCAGCACGGCCGACAGATAGGTGCAGAGCAGGGTCTGTTTCGAGTCGGCCACCGCCGACGCAGACCCGTATTCGCGGCCGGCACGCCGCTGCGCCGCGGAGAGGATAGGCATGACCAGGAGGCTGACGGCGGCCAACCCGATGCCCACCGGCGAGGGGTCCGCCTCTGCGGCGCCCAGCAGGGCCCGGATCGACTCGACAGTGACGTAGGCCGCGAGCGCGAAGAACGACACCGCAATGATCCGCAGCGCGACCTTCTCCCGCCGCCGCGGATCCGGGGCCGCGAACTGCCACGCCACGGCGGCCGCCGAACAGACCTCGACAATGGAGTCCAGACCAAAGCCGATCAACGCCGTGGACGACGCTGCTGTGCCCGCCGCGATCGCAACGATGCCCTCAATCACGTTGTAACTGATCGTCGCCGCGACCAGAAATCGAATCCGGCGACGCAGTACCACACTGCGCGCCGGTGGGAGTTCGGCAGCGGCCTTCGGCGCGACCGGCGCTGTCGACGTCATCCACAGTCTCCGTTGGCGTCCACGGGGCACGCGACGTCGGGGTCGACGGCCATCGCCAACTCGACGAGATCGGAGAGGGCATGGCCGAGACGGCCGTCGGCCAGCTCGTAGCGGCTACGCCGGCCCTCAGGCACCGCCACCACCAGTCCGCAGCCGCGCAGGCAGGCCAGGTGGTTGGAGAGATTGGTCCGCGAGACCACGAGCGCATCCGCGAGGTCCGCCGGATAGGCGGGCCCGTCGCGCAGGGCCAGCAGGAGCCGGCATCGGGTCGGGTCGGACAGCGCATGGCCGAACCGGGCCAACAGTTGAGCGTGCGAGGAGACCAACAACACGACCCAGATAGTACAGCGTCCACTGAACTAAGCGACAGCCGCCGTGTACTGAGTTCGCCTGGGTGGATCAGTCCAGCGGCTCTCTGGGCGTGGTGGTGACGCCGCGGCGACTCTCGCCGGGGCTGTGCACGTCCCGATCGACGTCAAGGGTGGCGCTGGAGCGCAGTTGCCAGGGCACGTTGATGACCATCACGCCGGGCTCGAATAGCAGCCGGCCCTTCAGGCGCAGCGCGGACTGGTTGTGCAGGAGGTGCTCCCACCAGCGGCCGACCACGTACTCGGGAATGTAGACGGCGACGACGTCGCGGGGGCGTTCGCGGCGCAGGGTCTTGACGTAGTCCAGGACAGGCCGGGTGATCTCCCGGTACGGCGACTCGATGATGGTCAACGGCGCCTGCAGGTCGTGTTCCTCCCACTGCTGCTGCAGGCTGCGAGTGTCGGCGCCGTCGACGTTGACCGTGACCGCGGTGAGCGTGTCAGGGTGGCTGGCCCGGGCGAACGCCACGGCACGCAGGGTGGGTTTGTGGACGGTGGAGACAAGCACGACCGCGTGGACGCGGCTGGGCAGCATGACGTCGGCGGATTCGGGTGCCAGCTCGCGGCGTACCGCGTCGTAGTGGCGGCGGATGCCGCGCATCATCAACCACAGCAGCGGTACGGCGATGACGACCAGGTACGCGCCGTGGGTGAACTTGGTGGTCAGCACGATGACCAGGACCAGTGCGGTCAGGCAACCGCCGACCGCGTTGATGATTCGCGAGCGGTGGATGCGGCGGCGCTGCGCGGGGTCGCGTTCGGTGGCCAGGGCCCGGTTCCAGTGCCGCACCATGCCGAACTGGGACAGCGTGAACGAGGTGAACACGCCGAGGATGTAGAGCTGGATGAGCCGGGTCACCGAGCCGTCGAAGGCGACGATGAGCGTTCCGGCGATGACAGCCAGGGCGATGATGCCGTTGGAGAAGGCCAACCGGTCGCCTCGGGTATGCAGCTGCCGCGGCAGGTAGCGGTCCTGCGCCAGGATCGATCCGAGCATGGGGAACCCGTTGAACGCCGTGTTCGCGGCGAGGATGAGGACCAGTGCCGTGGCGGCCTGGATGTAGTAGAAGAGCACGGTGTTGTCGCCGCCGAAGACGGCTGCGGCGATCTGGGCGATCACGGTGCGCTGCGGGTCGGCGGCACAGTCCCCGGTGAACCCCACCAGGTCGCAGGTGTTCTCGGCCACGTGAACGTCGGCGACAAGGGCAAGCGCCGTGATGCCGGAGAACATAACGATAGCGATCAGGCCCATGGCCGCCAGGGTGCGAGCAGCGTTCTCACTCTTGGGCGGCTTGAATGCTGGCACGCCGTTGGAGATGGCCTCCACCCCGGTGAGCGCGGTACAGCCGGAGGAGAACGCCCGCAACGCCAGAACCGCCAGCGCGAGCCCGGTGAGGCCGACCCGTTCGGCCTCGATGCCGTACCCTGCGCTCTCGGCGACCGGTGGGTCGCCAAAGGCGGCCCGACCCAGGCCGACTGCCACCATGATCACGA
The DNA here is from genome assembly GCA_020027875.1 of Micromonosporaceae bacterium. Taxonomy (GTDB): domain Bacteria; phylum Actinomycetota; class Actinomycetes; order Mycobacteriales; family Micromonosporaceae; genus JAXIPB01. Next base: position 24,059 of record JAHRHA010000074.1, read on the forward strand.
TTCCGGCGATGAAGAGGTACGTGGGTACGGCGAACGCCCGGCCGGACTCCCGTACGCCGCGCAGGTTCATCGCCGCCAGCAGCACGACGAAGCCGATATTGATGGGTATCCGCCACGGGTTCAGCTCGGGTACGGCGGAGATGATGTTGTCCACCCCGGCCGCGACGGACACCGCCACGGTCATGATGTAGTCGACCAGCAACGCCGCCGCCACGACCAGTCCCGCCGACGCGCCCAGGTTGCGCGAGGCTACCTCGTACGAGCCGCCGCCGGACGGGTAGGCCCGCACCACCTGCCGGTAGGAGACGACCACGACGGCGAGCAGGACCACCACACCCAGCGCGACCCACGGCGCCAGATATAGGTACGCCAGCCCACCGAGTGTGAGGACGAGCAGAATCTCCTGGGTGGCGTAGGCGACCGAGGAGAGCGGGTCGCTCGCGAACACGGGCAGCGCCAGCCGCTTGGACAGCATCGTCTCGCCCAGCCGGTCACTGCGGAACGGGCGTCCTAACAGGAGCCGCTTGAACAACGACGTCGGTGCCGGCACGGCGACAGCGTACGGCCGAAGATCACCCATCCGCCGGCATCTTGACGTTTTCTTGACGCCGGGCCCGGATCAATCGCCAGCTGGGACAGCTGGCATCGGCTCGGTTTGGAATCGATAGCCCATGCCGGGTTCGGTGAGCAGGTGGCGGGGGTGGGCGGCGTCGTCCTCCAGCTTGCGCCGCAGCTGTGCCATGTACTGCCGCAGGTAGTTGGTCTCAGTCTCGTACCGCGGCCCCCACACCTCGTGCAGAAGCTGGCGCTGGCTGACCAATTTGCCTGGGTTGCGGGCCAGGATCTCCAACAGGTGCCACTCGGTGGGCGTCAGCCGCACCTGCGTGCCCGAGTCGGCGGACCGGACGACCCGGTCGGCGAGGTCCACCGTGTACTGTCCAATGCGGACTGTGGATGGGCTGCTTTCGGCTGCGCCGTGGCGGCGGGTGGCCGCGCGAATGCGGGCGAGGAGTTCGTCAACGCCGAAGGGCTTGGTGATGTAGTCGTCGGCTCCGGCGTCGAGCGCGGTTACCTTGTCGGCGCTGCCGGCCCGCCCGGAGAGCACGATGATGGGTACGGTCGTCCAGCCACGCAGGCCGCGGATGACATCGACGCCGTCCATGTCGGGCAGGCCGAGGTCGAGCACGACCAGGTCGGGTTGCTGGCTCGCGGCCACGCGAAGGGCGCTGGCGCCGTCGGCGGCGACCTCCACGTCGTACTGGCGGGCCCGCAGGTTGATCCGCAGCGCCCGCAGAATCTGTGGCTCGTCGTCCACGACCAGGATCTTGGTCACGGGGTCTGCTCCGAGGTCGGAGCCCGACGATGCAGTCGTTCAAGAATGGCCCGGTCGGCGACCTCGGTCGCCTCAATGTCGCCCTCCGTCGTCGCCGAGTCCGCCGACGGGAGCGTCAGCACCATGGTGAGGCCACCTCCGGGGGTGGTCTCGGGGACGAGGTTGCCGCCCATCGCTTCGGCCAGCCCGCGTGACAGCGCCAGCCCGAGACCGACGCCGGTGTCGTTGTCCCGGTCGCCGAGGCGCTGGAAGGGCAGGAAGACCTGGTCGCGTTCGGACTCGGGGATGCCGGGGCCGTGGTCGATGATGCGCAGTTCGACCTGGCCTCCGTGCTCGCTGGCGGTGACCAGCGGTGGCTGCTCGGACTCGCTGAAGCGCAGCGCGTTCCCGAGGACGTTCACGAGCACCCGTTCGAGCAGGCCCGGGTCGGCGGCCACGGCGGGCAGATCGTCGGAGATCCGCATGCGCACAGCGCGGCCCCGTTCGCCCAGCTCGTCCAGGGCCCGGGGTACGGCGTCCTCCAGGCCGATCGCAGTGGACGTGACGCCCAGGGCGCCGGCCTGCAGACGGCTCATGTCGAGCAGGTTGGACACCAACCGGCTGAGCCGATCGAGGGACTCGTCGGCGGTTGCCAGCAGCTCGTCGCGGTCGGCGTCGGAGAAGGACACATCCTGGCTGCGCAGACTGCTGACCGCTGCCTTGGCCGAAGCGAGCGGGGTACGCAGATCGTGGCTGACCGCGGCGAGAAGGGCGGTGCGCATCTTGTCCGCCTCGGCGAGTGAGCCGGCCTTCGCGGCCTCCTGGGCGAGGCGCTCCTGCCGAAGGGCGAGGGCGGCCTGGGCAGCGAACGCCTCCACGACGCGCTGGTCGGCGGCATCCAAGGGTCGCCCACGCAGAACAAGGGCGAGCTCGTCGTCGATGGGCACGTCGACATCGCCCTCGCCCGGGGCGAGGCATGGCTGTCCGCCCACCGTCGCGGCGACTCGCCAAACGGCCGGGTCCCTCTGCTGGCCGGGCGTCTGTGGCGCGTCGGGTCTTCGCTCCAGCAGCGTGACGGAGTCCAGACCGAAGGTCTCGCGCAGCCGCTCCAGCAATGCCGGCAGCGGCCGAGCGCCCCGCAGCACACTGCCCGCGACGGTCGCGAGGGTCTGGGCGTCGGCGCTCGCCCTGGCCGCCTCGCGGGTTCGGCGGGCGGCGAGGTCGACGACCGCGCTCACCGACGCCGCAACCACCAGGAACACAACAAGTGCAAGGACGTTCTCGCGCTCGGCGATCGTCCATGTATGAATCGGTGGAGTGAAGAAGTAGTTCAGCAGGGCGAAGCCCACTACGGCGGCCACCAACGCTGGCCACATCCCGCCCAGCAGGGCGACCCCGACCACGGCGCCCAGGAACAGCAGGATGTCGCTGGCGAGGGAGAGTTCGTCGCGCAGCAGCCACAGCAGCCCGGTGAGCGCGGGCAGACCCGCCGCGGCGAGCGCGAACCCGGCGAGTCGGCGCCGCGTCGACAACGCGGTCCGCGCCGCGAACTCCCGTCGGCCCCGCCCGATCGCCTCGTGGGTCACCAGATGTACATCGATCGGGCCCGACATGGCCGTCGTGGTCACCCCGACGCCGCGCGAGAAGATCTGCGCGAACCGCCCCCGTCGGCTCGCGCCGAGCACCAGCTGGGTGGCGTTGACACCGCGGGCAAAGTCGAGCAGCGCGGTCGGGACGTCGCTGCCCACGACCTGGTGGTAGCTGCCGCCGAGACTCTCGACGAGCACCCGCTCCCGCGCCAGGTTGGCCGGATCGGACCCAGCCAGGCCGTCGCTTCGGGCGACATGGACGGCGAGGAGGTCCGCACCCTTGCTCCGGGCGGCAACCCGCGCCGCGCGCCGGATCAGAGTGTCGCCCTCGGGGCCACCGGTGAGCGCCACGACGACGCGCTCCCGGGCTTCCCACGTGCTGTCGATGTCGTGGTCGGCGCGGTACCGGTCGAGCTGGTCGTCGACCTTGTCGGCCAGCCACAACAGAGCCAGCTCCCGCAGCGCGGTCAGGTTGCCGACACGGAAGTAGTTGCCGAGCGCGGCGTCGACCCTCTCCGGCTTGTAGACGTTGCCGTGAGCCATCCGCCGCCGTAGCGCCTCCGGCGTCATGTCGACCAGCTCGACCTGTTCGGCGCCGCGTACCACCGAGTCCGGCACGGTCTCGCGCTGCGTCACCCCCGTGATCTGCTCGACGACGTCGTTGAGCGATTCGAGATGCTGGATGTTGACGGTGCTCAGGACGGTGATGCCGGCGTCGAGCAGCTCGTCGATGTCCTGCCATCGCTTGGCGTTGCGGGAGCCGGGAACGTTGGTGTGGGCGAGCTCGTCTACGAGGGCAACCTGCGGCCGCCGGGCGAGAACAGCGTCGATGTCCATCTCGGTGAACGTGGCGGCTTTGTAGCTCATTGTCTTGCGCGGCACCACCTCCAGGTCGCCGATCATCGCCTCGGTGGTCGGCCGGCCATGGCTCTCGATGAAGCCCACGACAACATCGGTGCCGCGGTGTTGCCGGCGCCGCCCCTCCTCGAGCATCTTGTACGTCTTGCCGACGCCCGGGGCGGCCCCGAGGTAAACCCGTAACTGTCCGCGTGCCACGCCTACATCCTCCCTCCCGACCGCGGCCTTACGGGAACTGGCGGTCCAGAGCCAGGTTGAGCTCCAGTACGTTGACCCCCGCTTCGCCCATGAAGCCAAGACCCCGACCTGAGGTGTTTTCGTCAACGAGCGCGAGGACCGCGGCAAGATCGGCCCCCCGCTCTCTCGCCACGCGAGGAGCCTGAAGCTTCGCGTAGTCCACGCTGATGTGCGGGTCGAGGCCGCTGGCGCTCGCGGTG
>JAHRHA010000316.1 GCA_020027875.1 Micromonosporaceae bacterium
CGAGATCGCGGTGGACGCGGACTGGTACGACCGCGAGCTATGTGTGTCGATTCAGGTAGCAGGAGCCGGTCCGATACCCGTCGAGAACGTCATCCCCGAACTACGCGGGGCCGTGCGGTTACTGCCACGCAACGCCACGCGGGGAGTCCTGCAACGCCGCCTCGAACTCATCGTGCGGACTCTCCGGTCGCAAGCGCCAGAGGTGCTTGAGGGCGGTGAACAGGCACTCGCGCGGGTGTTACGAGCCGGTGCACGACGGATGTGAGCCAGTTGCCGCATCCCGCCAGCGACATGCTCATGACGGAGGTCGGCGACCACGTCGAGGCTATCGAGCGACCGCGCGACTCGCGGCATGAGTGGTTGCAGTTCGCTTGCAGATCGGCGCGAACTCGCGGGACCGGGCGGCTCGCCAAGGACTGACCGCGACTGTCGGTGTCGGTTAATCTCGGCCGTGTGGAGCGCCGGTCCGACGTGCTTACCTCAACATGATCAAAACGCAGGCGGCGCCGCTGCTGCGTGGACACGGTTTCGCGTGCTCGCACGGCACGTTCCGGCGGATCGACGAGCACGGCGACGCGACCTTGTTGGACCTACAAGGCTCCACCGGCAGTTGGGGCGACGAGTCGCTGTTCTACGTGAACATCGGGTGGCGACCAGTCGGTGGTTGATGTCTCGCGAAGCTCAGTACGGTGACGGACGGCCTCGCACCCACCCAACCGCCTCCTCCGCTTAATGGCATGGCCGCCTTCGGCCGCCACTTGAGCAATCAGACGGTATGCCGTCGACGGACCGATGGTCAATACGCTCGGGCGAGGCAGCGGACGCGTGCGGATCCGCGCTCTGCCGGGCGCTCAATGATGTCGCCTTGACCGCGCTGGCTATGTGGCTGGCGCACTACCGTCGGCTCGAGCATGCGCTGTTGGAGCAGAACCACGACGAGGTCATACGACCGCATGAGCATCGGCCGGAGGACACGCTCAGCGGATTTGATCAGCTCGGGCGGATCACCGAAGCTGAGCACTTCTACGCTCGCTGGCTGCGTAACGGTTACCTGCCATAAGGCACCATGAACCGGAAAGTTCCGCGCGGGATCGCAGGAGCGAGTGCTTCGCTGCTGGCGGTGGGTGACAAGCCCGACAACTCGCACCTCGTCCGCAAGCTCCTGGGCACGATCGCGGCCGCAGCGTGCGCCGCCCTGCGCGGCCTTGCTCTGGAGGAGCGCTCGCCCTGGTCGTCGCGAAGCGCTGGAAGGCCCACAGTCCATCGGCCGGAAGCGCGCTCATTTCGGCAGAGTCGGATGGGTCCGCCGACGCCTGATCAACGCGCGGATCGCGGCAGATCCCGTTGCTTGGCACTGAGAGACTTTCCCGGGGCTGGTCCGCCTGCCCGGTGCCGGTAGAGGCCGCGGATTGGGTCGGCGGCTCTGGGACGAAGTCGGTAGGCAGGCGAGGCTATGACGACAGGGCGCGGACGGCGTCTGCGACTGCTCGGGCCACCTGTTCGGCGAAGTCGAGGTCGAGGGTATCGAGGGTGTCGGTCGCTTGATGGTAGTGCGCGTTGCGGAATTCGGCTGTGTCGGTGACCATCACCCCCTTCCGGCCGCTCAGCCAGTAGGGATAGTGATCACTGCGCGCGCCATTGGCCGTATGATCCTTTGGCAGACTCACCGGCAGAACCGACAGCGTTGGATCCTGGGCTTGCCCGGCGGCGCAGATCGCGGCCAGATAGTCGGCGGCCTCGACGTTGCCAATGGCGGCGATGAAGTCTGCCCGGCTGAACCGGGCTAGATCGATCCCCGGGTCGTTAGGCTCCTGCGGCAAGCGCTGGGAACCGGGACGGACGTCGCGGTACCCGATCATCTCCAGCACGATCGCACCGTCAACCCACGCACCTTTCGCGTCAAGGCGAGCTACGTGCGCGCGGCTGCCGGTGCATCCGACCGGCTGGTCCTCCTCGCCGCCGAAGAAGCAGAACCGAAGAGTGCGCGTGAGGGCTTGGCCCGCGGCGAAGACCCGCGCGAGTTCCAGCAACCCGGCCACGCCGCTAGCGTTGTCATCGGCCCCTGGACCTTCGACGACCGAGTCCCAGTGCGCGCCGATCTCCAGCACCGGCCCGTCACCGGTTCCGGCGAGTTCGGCAAGCAGGTTGACCTCATAAGGCGCGTCGCCGTACCGCTCACGCTCGACCGCGTACGCGTAGGAGGTCAAGCACCGTGTGATGTGGTCGAGCCCGGCAAGCACTGCCGTCTCGTTGTCGCGATGGCGCGGGCCACGGGCCGTCAGCCGCTCGATGTGGCCACGCAGTGCCGTCGCGTTGATCGGCTCACCCGCATCTCCCATGGCACGTCCTTTGTAGCAGCACGCATGCACACCACCTGCAGAGCCGGTTGGACAAATCAAGATGCCCTGCCCGCCGACGTACTCACTTCGGCATGAACTCGCATCGAGGCATGTCCGGATTCTCGGGTCAACGGGTGTTGCGCGCTAGGGCATCGACACGGCGCAATGCGTCGGGCATCCGGTGTCGTCCGGCCATGCCTGTGACCAGGGCGACCGCGTACTCGATGTGAACTCCGGTCGCCGTGACGTATAGCGGACGGGTCGCGGTGCCCAGGTGGACCGCCATCGCGCGGGTGGCCGTGCGGAATGCGGTCTTGGCAACCCCGATGACGGGCGTGTCTAGATACGCGTAGAAGTGGGCACCCAGACCCGGGCGTCCGTCTGGGTCGAGGTCGACGTAGCCGTCAACGATGAGTACATCCAAGACGGGCGCTTCGGTCATGACGGCCTGAATAGCTGGAAGCTCCCGGGCGAACAATCGACCAGGTTGGTATGACTCGACGTCCGTCAGGTGGGCAACATGTTCCTCAACAATCGCGGCGAATCGCGCGTCAGCGGCGACGACAAGAGCCGCATACGCACCGCCCTCGTGCGGGTAGTGCACGTCCACTGCCCCGAAACTTCGCCAATGTCGGGGAGCCACCAGACGAGTGTGCACTCGAGTGCACAACAACGCATCCGCGCGATCAGCGGCATGAGTGTGCTCTCTTGCGCCTTCAGCGCGGATCAGGATCTCGGCGGGCCATAGACCCAGGACGCGAACACTACTTCTCGCCCGTCCGGGTCCTGGTATGTGACGCCGCCGTTGGCCTCCCAGTAGTCGATCTGTACAACCGGGTGGACACCGGCGCCGGCGAGCCGTGCCTTGATGCGCTCCTGGGCGGCAACATCC
>JAHRHA010000317.1 GCA_020027875.1 Micromonosporaceae bacterium
AGCCCGAGGACCTGTCGGACGACCATGAAGGCCAGTGTGCTCACCACCATGGACACATCCTGCCGCCCGATGTCGTGCCTGGTCACAGCCCGTGCCGCTAAAGTTGCACCCTTCAGGCTCGCCCAGCGGTGCCCCGCACACGGTGAGCACGTCCAGCAATGGCGTCAGGCTCGCCCATGAGCAGAACGACGAGTAGCCAGCCGCACGCCGGTGCCCCAGATACCCCTCCACCCGCACGGCGGTCAGATCCCGAACACCCAGCCCAAGTTGTTGCAGCCACCGGCTCCGTTGCATTGGGCGATGGCGTGATCAAGGCAGGCTTGTTTCTGTAAAGTCTTCGACCTGCCCTTGCCCGTGGTCGCCACCGGTGTCGGCATTTGCCGGGTTCCGGTTTCCCCCGGACGTTATCGTGGTCGCGGTGCGTGGTACCTGCGCTACAACCTCTCCTACCGCGACGTCGAGGAGCTGCTGTCGAACGCGGTATCGAGGTCGACCACGTCACGGTCTACCGCTGGGTGCAACGATTCACGCGCTGTTGGCGGACCCGGCGAGGTTCGCCCGCCACGCACCTGGTGACAGGTGGTTCGTCAACGAGACATACGTCAAGGTCAACGGCGTCTGGCGCTACGTCTACCGGGCCATCGACCAGGACGGGCAGGTCATCGACGTGCTCGTCTCCGCCCGGCGTGACAACTACAGTGCCCGCCGGTTCTTCCAACGAGCGTTGAGCATGCTGAAGTGACCCCGAGCGAGGTAGTTACCGACGCCGCCCCATCTACCCCGCCGTCCTCGACGAACTGGTCCCGTCGGCGTGGCATCACGTCGAGCGGCACGCGAACAATCCGATCGAGGCCGATCACAGCCAGCTCAAACACCGGCTCAGACCGATGCGCGGGTTACAGACCGACCGGACCGCGCAGGTGATCATCGCCGGGCACGCCTTCATGCAGAACCTGCGTCGCGGACATTACGAACTCGCCACCGACGTACCCGTCGCCGACCGGGTTGCTGTGGCGTTCACCGAACTGTCCAAGGCGATCTGACCGGAACCGGGGCCCGGTCCACCCCCGCGCCCGACGAGCCCTCAACGCAACGGCGCCGGCCAGCGATGCCACCATCGCCGGGTACCTGCGTGCTCGGGGTGTGGCCGAAGAGCACCGGCCGGCCCTGGTGCGCCAGGCCGGCGGGAACTGGCTGCACGCCTATCTGCTGGCCGACCGTGCGCTTCGCCCCGGCTTCGACCCGGCCGCGCTGCCCGACGACGTTCGGCTGACGCTGTCCGCGCTCTACGACGACGAGCTGCTCGCCGCCGCAGCTGGATGATCGGCAGCAGCTCGGCGTACTGGTCGCGGCCGCGACCGGATCCCCGGCATGCCCGGTCCACTTGGCGAGGGCGGCCCTGGCGGTGAGTGTGTCGGGGTGCTCCGGCCCGTACATCCGCTGGCTGATCGGCAGCAGCTCGGCGTACAGGTCGCGGGCCGCGACCGGATCAATCCCCGACCCCCGGTCCACCCGGCGAGGTTTTCCCGGGCGCTGAGGGTGGCGGGATGCTCCGGGCCGCCCACCGGGTCGGTTCTTTTGGGCATGTACTGGCGGAGCAGTCCGTCGATGTTCTCGTTCGAGCCACGCTGCCACGACTAGGGGCACTGGTACGGCGGCGGCCCGAGCTCGTTCGCCCGGTTAAGCAGGAGCACGTGGTAGTCGTGCAGGTACTTCGCCGTCTCCGTGTAGTTTGGGTCGGTGCCGCCGTTGCGGAAGAACTGGCTCGCGTCGGTCTCAGTCAACGTCGCGTTGGGGTTGTTCTGCTCAAATATCCACGCTGCTTGCGTCACGGGAGTTTTTAACAGCGATGGATCGATGACCATCATTTGACTATCGAAGAGCTTCGGACCGCGTACGCAGAGAATCGGCGCTACGTGGTAATAGGCCCAATCGACAAAGCAATCGGGGTGATTCGGCGTGTCGACGTGCAGCGGCCCCGAAATCCAGAGCTTGCGTGGTGAGTAGCCCTTCTGCAGCAGGAGCCGGCACATCTCATGGGCCCTCGCCCAACAGCCGTCGTCCGGGTACAGCAACGGGATGCACGGCCCGCCGAGGGTCCACACGTCGGTGGGCGACGTCGGGTCGCAGGTCTTGGCGGCGATCTGATCGAAGACCTGCTGCGCCGTTGCGAGACTGGGGCACTGGGATAGCCACGCCGGTATCCAGAACCATTTCCACAACGTATAGAAACGCGCGCGCCGCGTCTGCCGCGTCGTTTGGGGCGGGCTGGGTCCGCCCGGCTCAGGGAAAGGGGGCAGTGGCCACTCCGGGTCCGGCGCGACGTCGCGAACGTCGATGATCCCTCCGCGGTGGCCTTCGGTCAACAGCACCGGGCGCTTCGCCTCGAGCGCGTCGCGGAGCCGACGCTCGAGCACATCGGAGTTCTCCTCGCTCATGCGCAAGAAGTGCCGTGCGTGTGAGGGATGCAGCTCGACCTCGAGCGTGTTCTCCGCGCCCGCGCTGACGCTGATGACCCAGGCAGGCCTGGGGATTAGCAGCAGCGCGATCGTACCGGTATCGGGGTTGACCTCGACGTACGCCGGGCGCCGCCGCCGCGCGAGATCTTCGAGCACGCTAACGAAGCCCGACGACCTACGGTCGTAAGGGTCGATGCGTACCCGGGTCGTGTCGTCGAGCACGAGGGTGAGCCCGCCTGGGGCGCGAATGACCTCGTCAGGCCGGCGATCGCCAATCGGCGGGTCGAAACGGATCGACGTTGCGAAGGTCGCGTGCGGGTTGGGCATGGCGCCTCCTAGGCACTTATGCTGGCTCGGCGAGGCACGGCAGGACCGCCGGCTCAATTATCTCCGAAGGAATCGAAACACGTACCCGGATCTTGCTGTCGTTCTCATCCGACCCAGGACACCGACGACCGCCGTCGGGGACGTACCGGCTTACCGAGCGTCGGGCGGCGCTGTCCACGTCGGGCTTCACCGGGCAGGTGCGCGGTGGCCGCGTTCGCGCGTGGTGGCGCCTGCTGACCCGACGTTGACCGCCACCGACGCCGGGACCTTCGCCTTTCGTTCGCGGTCGTGGTCACGCACACCTGAGGTGGCGTGCCTCGGCGCGCGCCGCATCATGTAGGCGCCCAGCCAGGACAGCACGATCACCGCGCCCGCCAGCATGCGCACCTTCTTGGCGTAGCGCGCCGGATAGAGCACGCCCGCGATGTAGGTGTCGATG
>JAHRHA010000318.1 GCA_020027875.1 Micromonosporaceae bacterium
CGCGTTGCAGAAGCGGTTCAGGACGTGCACAGACGAGATCATCTGCATGCCGTTGTCGTCGAGGCTGTCGCGCCCGAAGCTGTCGGCGTAGAAGTCGTCGACCACGTTCGCGTAGTAGTGCGCGTCCACGCCGGGCGCCTGGCTCGGCGTCCGTAGCTTCGGCAGGTTGAAGTTCCAATGGTCGTCGGTATCGGTCATGATCGTGCCGGGCAGATTGAAGGTCTTCGCCGCGTCGTACGTCTCCTGGCGCAGGTCGGTCGACCGCAGGAAGAACGTGTTGCCGATGCGGGTCGTTGAGATCGTCTTGGTGTCACCCTTGACGCCGGTCCCGTCACCGTGCGCGACCGCGTCGTACTGCTTCTTCACCGCGCCGGAGGCCGCGTCGATCCAGTGCACCCAGCGGTGGTCGAACCGCTGGTTGACGACCTCGTGGAACAGCCGGCCGTCCTTCGGGTCGATTCGCAGCGCCGACGTCCAGCGGCCGTCGCCGCCGATCCGCTTGCCCGCGATACCACGAGCACTCGTCGCACTGACCGAGGCCGCATTCTTGGCCTTCAGGCCTGGGAAGTAGGCACCGATCACGGCGGTGGTGCGGCCTGATCGGTCGGCCAGGACCGTCAGTTGCCCACCGAACACCGACGCACCGCCGACCATCTGCTGGTAGCGGGTCTGCGTGGTGCCGTTCGCAAGCCGCGTCGACCACACCTTGACGACATCACTGGGTACGGCAAAGGCCTGCGCCTCGGCGCCTGCCAGGGTGAGCGAGCCACCGCGCGCGATCGACCCGGTCAAGCTCGGGGCCAGGCCTGTTGCGGACTGGGCGCTCGCGGCGACTCCTATGACTGCGACCGTCGTTGTGACGGCGAGCGCAGCAATCATGACACGACGATTCATGGTCGGGTGACCTCCTCGGCAGAGACGGAAACGCCAGAAACCACGGGCGGCCGGCTGATACGTCCCCCGAGGGTCAACCCGTAAGGACATTCGTACGCCGCGCCCGGCACCGCCGCAAGAGATGCCGCTTTGCAATCCACGACCGCGTCGCACGCGAGGTCACTTTCTTGGCCGTTCCGATCGGCCGGGGCCGGGTCTGCTGCTATGCGACGCACACCGGCAGAGCCAGCCCACGGCTGACCGGCGACGCCGTGATCGGGCACCGGCCAGCATGCGTGGAGCCGACAAGGTCGTCGCGATTGACGTCCGCTTGCGCTTCGTCATCGACAACTCGACGCTGCCGCAGCCCGGCCCCTAATTCGCCGGCCGTCGGCCCTGCTGCCGCTAGCCGCGCGGGGCACGCGACAATGCCGCCGCATGCTAACGGCGCTTGAGATATTGCTCCGCGACGTTCGGCGGTGCGCATGCCAACCAGCCGTCGGTAAGCGCATCTCGCAGCACCTTCTTCGAGACGTTCCGCAACTGAATGAGAACAGCAGAATATCCGTCGAAATGCGGAATCGTGAAGAAGGCTCTGGGCTGCGCGGCCAGCACAGCCTCCTTCTCACCGAGATCCCCGACCCGAACGGCAATGATGGGTCCATCTGGCGGGGTCGCGTCCCCGAACCGCTTGAGGTCTGCCTTGCTGAACGGTCGCTCCCACGCGAATCCCTTGCCAGCAACGGACCACGTCCGGTTGCCGTGACGTTCACCTTCAGCAACTTCGGGCAGATCCAAGGCTATTACGGCCACGTCGTCGAGGGTCGCCACGCTCGTACCGTACTGCCTTCGGTCGGGTTGCAATAGACGTCCTCTTGGCGCGATCGGGTCGGTCGGTGTTCGTTGATACCTCTACCGAAGGTGCACTCTTGGCCGGCCAGCTACGCAACCGTCAGGTCAGCCGTAGAGCCGCCGGAGGTCGAGCACATGGTGACCGTGGACTTGCTGCCGCCACAGGTCGAGGACCAGCACAAGGAACACGTTGGCTGTGTCACATGGGATGTGCACGCCCTGGTAGCTTGCAGTACGGGTCAACTCGTGTCGTGGCGACGGTGAGCACCAACTGCGGACCTGCACCCTCAGCCGCGAAGCGCGGCCGCGCTCGCGGCATCGCCACGCCGAGCGGACGATGGCCCCGGTAGCGGCGATTTGGTCAGCAGGACTTCTCACGCCCGGCCGAGTACGTGGTCAGCGAGCAGGGGATTGTGCCCGCGCCAATGCATCACCCGGCCACCACGCATCATTCGACGGGCCATCTCACGGGCGGCATCCATCACTGGCTCGTCACGTAACGAGCGGATCATCTGCTTGTAGGGGCCGCTGATCATCATCTGGTCCATCCCGGCACCGTGGTAGTCGGAGTCGGTGAATCGCAGGCGTGGGTATCGTTTGCGCGCCAGCGCGCGAGTGCCGAAGCCGGCCTCGAGCGTCGACCGCTCGACGATCATGAGCGCGTCGACCTGAGTCGTCTGGACTGGTTCCGCCCGGTAGATCACCAAGATGTCGGTGATCCTCATAGTCAATGCGGACAGCCGCCGCGGCGTGGTGCCCGGCAGGCAAGACAGTGCCCAGAACTCGCCCTCGGTACCGGCTGGGTCGGCGATCGCCGCGGCCACGTAGGCGCTGGCGAGATCCACGACCGGTGCGAAGAATTGGCCCTGCGCCAGTAACTCGTACTTGCGTTGCTTGGTGGGATCGGCACGCAGGTGGCGCCTGTCCCCTGACGAAACGCCGGATCGTGACGGCCGGCTCATACGTGCCCCACGCCACAATCCTGCCAGTTCTGGATCAGCACCGTCCTACATGCCGTGGGTCGCGCGTCGGCCGTAATGGGCGGGCTTACAGGATCTGCCGAGAAGGGTGCCTTCCTATTGGACCTTGGTAGCCTGTCCCGCCTCGTGGCGGGTACGACGCGCGGCCGGAGCAAGTCGCCAGAATCGCCCTCATCGGCGGCTTCCCGTCCGCCGACGGGAGGCCCTACGCCGACTTCTTCGAGCTGAGGGACGGCGTCATGCCCTTCCCCAGCTGGGGCCCATTCGAGGGGCCAGACTCTGCTGACCTCGACGAGCTGGCGCCGCAGCCGGGGGCCGGACACGTCGGGCCATCGACGAGGAACTCCATTGCGGGCTTCGGACCACGTTTCTCGACGCCGGGTTCACGGCGGTGGACACCAGCCAAGCGGCGAGCGTTTGTGCGTCGAGCTCGCGAGCCGGGAAGATGGGCGCGCGGGCGAAAGGACTCAAGGATGTCGTACACGATCCGACCCCTGGACGCCTCTACGTGGGCTGCCAGAGGGGGATCAGCCATCGCGCGGTCAAGGAGGACCGGGTCCGGACAGGTCGCGCTCACGCCGCGCTCGTCCTCGACGACGACGGCGCCGCACAGGGGTGGTGCCAGTACGGCAGCCCCGAGGAACTCTCTGGCATCAAGCACAGGCGCGAGTACGAGAAGGACGCGCCGCCGCGTCCGGACTGGCGGATTACCTGCTTCTACGTCGACAAGAAATATCGCGGCCAGGGCATCGCACGGGCGGCGCTGGAAGGCGCTCTCGACCAGATCGCCCATGCCGGCGGCGGCCTCGTCGAGGCCATCTCCGAGGTGACCACCGGCCGCGAGGCGCCGGGCCGTTTCCTGTTCAGCGCGACCGTCGAACTCCTTGAGCAATTCGGATTCACCCGCGGCCGGCAGGTTGGCAAGCACGCATGGATCGTGAGCAGGGTGGTCGATGCGGTGTGAGCGTTATCTGCCAGGCGCCTCTACCACGTTCTTCCCGATCCCAGATTTCGCACCCTCATGCCGCGAGTCGCGCGTCGCCCCGTGATGGGCGGGATCACCGGATCTGCCGATGAGCGGGCGACCGTCGATACAGGTTGCGACTGCTCGCGTGCTGCATATTGTGGGATGGACCCGGCCATGGCGGAGTGGATTCGGGCACACGTTGATCCTTTGGGCCCGATCGAGACGGTGCATTCTCGCCCGTGGGCCACGGTCATGCGGGTGCGAACCGCGGACGGCGTTGTCTGGTTCAAGGTCTGTTCGCCCGTGCAAGCCTTCGAGCCACGGCTGTCAGCCGAACTCTTCGCGCGATGGCCCGACCGCGTGGCGGAGGTACTCGGCCCGACGAGGCCACGCTCATGTTCACTCGACTGGTTTGCTGACCGTCCCTTTGCTAGTCACACCCGGGAGGACCGCGTACACGGCTGCGGAAGTGACCGCATCTGCCGCAGGTCGCGTGGTGTTCACCTGTTCTGGCGGCATTCTCTTGGCAATGGACTCGTATGAGCCTGCGCCGCTGAGCCCGGCTGATGGCTCGGGCCCGCAAGTGCTGGTCGCGCCTGATGAGGTAGTGGAGCTTGCGAGAGCGGAGTCTCGGCTGGCACACTCCGCCCCGCGAGTCGCGCGTCGGCCGTGGTGCGCCAGGTCTACCGGATCTGCCGATGACAGTGTGTCTCTGTTCGCTCCCGTGGGATCTAATGTATCGGTAGGCGTGCGCCATCGCTGTCTCGAACGACGACACGGTCACCGAGTGGCGAGGCGAGCCGCAGGGACGCGCCGGCCATGTTGTCGACGGTGCCGACCCCTGCGCACGACCCGCCGGGGTACTCGCGGCTGGTGACCTTGCCTACGCGGACCTCAGTGAGGCTTTCCGTCGCCTGGACCGTGAACTGCCCGGAGCACCAGCCTTCCTTGGTCCAAGTCACGACGATATAGATGACGAGAGGATCGCCGCCCTCGCCCGACAGGCCTACGGACTGAGGCTCAAGCTGCGTCACGATCACACGATCGGGGGCAAACTCGCCAAGATCACAGGCCGTGACGCCCGCGAACACCGCACACGCCGTAACGAGGTGCAGCAGAAGCAGACACCGGCGGCCAGATCTCATGCGCACCCACAATACTCATCTGCCGCGATCCGCGCGTTCGGGAAACCAGTGGGATACTTGCGACTCTGCCGAGATGAATGCGTCGCGCAAGTTGTCGCGAGCATGCTGACGGGGTGAGTACCAAGGGTGGTCTCGAACCCATCGCGGACGTATCTGTGGCCGACTGGATCGCCGGGCGGGTGCGCGGACCGCTCGGGACGGTCGGCTCGGTGGTGCCGCGCGGCTTCGCAGCCTATGCCCGAGTCCTACACCCGGTCGAGCTCGGCGACGGCCGACCACCGCTGACGTGGACACA
>JAHRHA010000319.1 GCA_020027875.1 Micromonosporaceae bacterium
ATCCGGGCGTCTTTACGAAACCATGGACCGCGGCCATTCCCATGACCAGAATTGACGGCCCCTTGTTCGAGTACGCGTGTCACGAGGGCAATTACGGCCTGGAGGACATCCTCAGGGGCGCTCGCACCCAGGAGAGGGCGACGAAGACGGGATCGAAATAGATCGTAGGTTGACGGGGAGGCCAGACGCGGTCCAGCCCTTGGGCCCAGCACAGCAAGCGTACCTGTCGGGACGTGTCGATAGTCAGGCGAGGTCACCAGCCTCCTCGATGACCCGGACTTCGGCCTGTGTCAGCTGATGTGGCGATGTTCGCGGACAGGATGACTGGTCGTCGAGCGCGCACGTGTCTTGCCGTGCGGTCGCGAGGGACACTGAGATCCGTTGCGACGGTAACATCCCCCGCGCGGCGAACCAGATCTCGCAGTCGGTGGTCAGAGCGTCGCTGTGCGCGAATCCTGCTCGGCATGCCGACGATCATCCGCCGGCTCGCTCATGCCCGGCCGACTGTCCGGCACTGTAACGAAGCTTTCTCACCGGCAAGAAACAAGCTCAGAACACAAAACGTGCGTACGGCGCAAAACCTCGGTGCCGTACGACCTCGATACGGTCCGGCCCGCCAGATATCGTGATCTCCTCAGGATCAACGCGACATCGTTCAACCATCTGCAAGAGGAGGTCATCGTGGACACAGTCGTTTCAACAAGAAAGACGGCGGGAAGCCAGCTATGGGTCGTCGGGTGCGCTCTACTGTTTGTTGTGTCGCTTGCAACCGACTCGAATGCACAGTCGTGGGTCGCCCGACACGGGATGACGTCGGCCCAGTACCAGTCCGAGTTCAACACGTGGACGTCGCAGGGATTCCGCCTCGCTGACGTGAGCGGCTACGACGAGGCGGGGACCGTGCGGTTCGCAGCAATCTGGGTGAAGCAGTCCGGGCCTGCATGGGTCGCTCGCCATAACATGACCTCGGCCCAGTACCAGAGCCAGTTCAACACGTGGGTCGGCCAGGGATATCGCCTCGTGCTCGTCGAGGGGTACGAGTCCGGCGGCGAGGCGAGATATGCCGCCCTCTGGGAGCTCAAGTCAGGTCCGTCCTGGGTGGCGCGGCACGGAATGACATCCGCTCAGTATCAGGCCGAGTTCAACACGTGGGTCGGCCGGGGCTTCCGCCTGAAGCGGGTGCAGGGCTATGCAGTGGCCGGCACCGACTACTATGCGGCCATCTGGGAGCAGACCACTGGCCCCTCCTGGGTCGCGCACCACGGCATGACCTCTGGCACCTATCAGGGCACGTTCAATGCGTATGTTGCGCAGGGCTACCGCCTGACGCACGTCAGCGGATACACCGTCGGTGGCACGGACTACTATGCGGCAATCTGGGAGAAGTCGGCTGGACCGGCGTCGGTAGCCCGCCATCGGATGACCTCGGAGCAATACCAGCAGGCGTTCAGCGACCTCGTGAACGCGGGGTATCGACTGAAGCTCGTCGACGGGTACACGCTCGACGGCTCGGCGCGCTACGCTGCAATCTGGGAAGCGGCGCGGTAGTCGCGCCCCGGCATCGTGACTGACCGCGTCAACCGGGCGAGCGTGTCCAAGCGCGCCACGACCGTTTGCCACGCGGTTGCTGCTGCCGAAGAGCGCCTTGATCAGTGTGACCGGTACTCGTCGACTGGGCGCGTGACGTAAACGACGCTTGTGAACCGCAATAATCATGGCCGCCACTGCGTCGACGGCGGTTCGGCTCATAGTCCGCCGGCACGTGGCGGAGGGACCCGTTTGTTAGAACCTGCAAGCCGTTCCGAAACAGGCGTCCACGATCGACCTCGAATGGCCAAACAGGCCGGACAGCCGACCCCGATTTTCCGAGGTCGGCTGCGTTCGGCTGCTGTTGCCGCCGGCCTGTCACGCTGGAGGCCACGGGTTTGAGTCCCGTCGACCCCGCCAACTTCCCTCGCTACGCTCGGTCCGCTGGCGTAGTCGACGTTATCAGGCACCGCGACTCTTCGATCGCGGCCTCGGCTGCTCCGGTGAGATGTGCGCCCCGATACTGCTCGCGCGTCCGGTCTACCGCACCGAGTTCGCGATGGATCTCGAAGGCGCGTCGAAGTGTATCCGCCCGGCGACAGCCTGTTGCGATTCGATCTCGGCACGACCGTCGTGCGCCACCGCAGCCTCGCGCCGCCATGCCACGACTGCACGACGCGCCACCTCGCGGCGAGCCTCGGCGCCGGCTGGCGTTTCTAGCCTGCAAGCGACAGCGGGTGAGTAAGGATGCCTGGCACGGCATCGAGGAGCGAGGGTGGAAAGCTTGCACTGCAAATAAGTCGCTCGCATACCGACGAGCTGTGCCTATAATGTGCCTCCCCCCGATGTACACGGCGAATCCCCCCGCCGCGTAGTTCCACGCTCAGCACAGTAGATCGCTTGTGACGCGGTGTTGCCGACGCCGTGGCACTCCACTGTCTGTCTGGAATGGTGATGTCAGATACGAACACGCCCGTGTCGCGACGCCGGTTTTGCGCGGGTGCCTGCCGTGCGGCATCCGGTGTCGCCGCCGTGTCGCTGTTCTCCGCCTGCGGCGGCTCGTCACCCATATCGCCGACGCCAACACCGACACCGCCGGGCGCCGGCGGACCCGGTGGCGGTGATGCGCCCTCGCTGCTGACCAGGCTGCCCGGCACATTTGCCGGATCGGCCGTGCGCGTCAACACCAGCGGATCCCCGCTCGACATGGTCGGCGGCGCCGTCCTGGTCGAGTCGATGGCGGGTCTCTTCCTCGTGGCGCGGACGGCCGCGAACGCGTTCACCGCGGTCGAGGCCGTCTGCACGCACGAGGGGTGCACGATCACCGGCACCGCCGGCGACATCTATGTGTGCCCGTGTCACGGCTCGCGCTACGCCCGCGACGGCCGCGTCGTGACCGGGCCTGCCAGATCGTCGCTGCGCCAGTACGCCACCAGCTTCGCCGCCGGGGTCGTCACCATCACGCTGTGAGCCAGGGGAACTAGTGGCATGTAACACCCAAAACGGTAGCGGGCGCTCCGTTGTCGCGCCCGCGGGAACCGCACTTGGAGGCTTGTTGTGAGCACTACTCAATCAGTTGATACGGTCCACTAGCCCGCATCATTCGTGAAGGGGCCGATTTCGGTCCCAGAGGATGGTCATCGTAACCCAAAGCTGCACTCGAAGGTCTCGGCGCACGAAGGCGGCGC
>JAHRHA010000170.1 GCA_020027875.1 Micromonosporaceae bacterium
GCCACCCGGTACAACGGGGTACGCCGACTGGAAGGTAGTGGTCGATCAGGCGGTTCGCACGCTTGACCTCGGATAGGTATCTCAGCAAGGAGTCACGTCGTACGCGCAGATGCGCCACGGACGCTCCGCGGCGGCCGCTCTGTCGGCACCGTCGGCGTGTCATTGCCTGGCACCGGCGTGACCGTTGGCTCGAGGCGCTCGCGGGCGAGCGAATCATTGAGGCCGTAGAAGTCGGCGTGACCCATTGACACGTCAGCTCCTCCCGTCTCACTCGCTTACCTACGCTCCTCCGCTACCGGGATCGGCAGACTTCCCGGACAACTGGCGCGAGTTACCGGATATGCCGAGTTGAGGGCGCGCCCGGAGCTCGTTTGTGGCACAGGTGGGCCAGCCGGGAACGCCTCGTCGCACGGTCGCGTCCAACCCTTAGCGGGACGATCGGGAGGTCGGGATGGTCGGCAAACGAGTGCTTGGTCTGGTCCTGATGTCGGTCGCGTTGGCCGGGTGCGCCGTGACGGATGCTTCCGGCGACGTTCCCGCCCCGGCCGACACCCGCCCTTCGGTCGTGACGGACTGCGGGACCTTTGACCTTGACCAGCGTCAGGGACTGCCTGACTCCGCAATGCGCTGTTTTGTTGATGCCGTAGCGGCCGGGCGTTCTGTCCACTTGAAGGAGACCAGACCTACCGTGGAGGGCGACCCCATCACCGTCATCTATCGCGCGGATGCGCAGCGCCGAGTCGATGTCATCACCGACTCCAGGCAGGACCGCTTCGGCACCCGGATCATTTCACGACAAACCTGCACTGGACCGGTCCCTGCCCCAGGTCAACTGAGCTTCACCCACTGTTCGGAACCGACGCCAATCAAGGATTGAACGGCCATAGCCGGCTCTCCACCTGGCTCTTGCCGACAGAACGCTACCGCCAACGCCCTGTCTTGCCGCAGACGGTGCGCCGCTGTGATGCGCAACGGCAGCGGCGACGCGTATTCGATCGTATTCGGGCCGTTGGGTGTGATCATTCGCGGCTTCGACCACGAGTCGCCCATGAGTCCCGCGCGCCACGGCGGTGAGCTTTGGCTGGGCTGATCGATGCCGTTCCGGCAGTGTTCCACGCCCACATCAACGAACCCGCGTTCAGCTACGACGGATTGTTGGAGGCCACGTTCTGCCTGTGGCGGCAGACGGACGACGTGAGTTGGCACACCGGCGCGGGTTGACCCCGACGGTTCAGGCGTGCTCACCATCCTGTGCGGACCAGAAGCCGACGCGTACCTGGCCTTTGCCGCCGACTACTACGAGTCCGCGCTCAATCCGGCTGCGGCCGCACACATCTGGGCGTTACATCCATTGGACGACGCCACAGTGGCGGCCCTGAATCCCGACCTGACGCTTGCCGATGTACGGCAGGACGCCGAAGGGATCGGATACCCAAGGAGCTGACCTGTCCCAACACCATCGCCGCTTGTTGGCACCACCCCATTTGCCGCGAGTCGAGCGCGTCCACCAAACCATCACCGGCAGGGGCCGGCGTGGTTGCCCGATGCCGACATGATCACACGACAGAGCAGTCGCAGATGCTAGGGTCTCACGTTGATGAGAGTTGGCGTGATGTTGCCGTTTGGCGCGTCGGATGCGTCAGGCCGGCTACCTACCTGGTCAGAGATACACGCCTTCGCGACCCACGCCGAGGCGGTTGGGCTTGGATTCGGTCTGGATCTGCGACCATTTCCTGGCCGGCACGGCCGGCAGACCCGCCGGGGCCATCCACGAGGGCTGGAGCATCGTGGCCGCGCTCGCCGCGTCGACCAACCGGATCGAGCTTGGCCAGCTCGTGATGTGCGTGTCGTTTCGCAGCCCGGCGCTGCTGGCGAAGATGGCGGTCACCACCGACGGCGTCAGCGGTGGCCGTCTCGTCCTGGGACTGGGGGCTGGTTGGTATGACCCAGAGTATCTGGCATTTGGTTACCCGACGGACCGCCATGTCGCCCGGTTCGACGAGGCGCTGCAGATCATCGGATCACTCCTGCGTGGCGAGCGGCTAACTCTTTCAGGCCGCTACCACCAGGTCCACGACGCGGTGTTGCTCCCGCCGCCGGACCGACCAATCCCGATCCTGGTGGCCGGCAACCGCCCGCGGATGCTGCGGCTGACCGCGCGTTATGCCGATGCATGGAATACCGCCTGGTTCGGGTTGCCCGACGAGCGGCTGCGTCAGCGGCTCGCCAACATGCAGGCCGCGCTACGGGCCGAAGGCCGCGACCCGGCCACGCTGCGCCGCACCGTCGGAATGGACGTCTGCGACCCGGAGTTGACCGATCCCGACCAGACCGGCGGCGGGTCGTTCGCCGGGCCCGTCGACGAGCTGGCCCGGGCGATCGACGCCTACGAAGGGCTCGGCATCAACGACCTCATCGTTCGCCTCCAGCCGACCAACGAGTCAGCACTCGACAGGCTGGCCCGCGCTATCCACATTCGCGGCGATCGCTGAGCCCCACAAGAGCCGAATGGGCGGGCGGCGCTGCCTCCCATCGGGCACGCGCATGCCACGCTTGCCTCGCTCGCGCCGTTGATCTTCAGTGCTGGGTTACCGGATCCGCCAGGCGGGCGGAGTGAGCCTCAAGCTTTTCTGGTACGGCTTCATGCTGACGGGCCGTCCTGCTCGCGCCGCTTACCGTACTCGTGGGACAGGTGCTCGTCCGCGACGACCTCGCCGTTGTGCCCACGGCGACCGTCGTCGGTGTTCTCGCATTCGGTTACCGGTTTGGAGGTGCGTGCGGAGGCTGAGATCTTGTCGAGGGCGGCGGGCTTGTTGCTCGGCGAAGTCCAAGGGCTCGTTCGTCCTCCGGCTCCTGGTTGGTCGCGACGGGTCGTGTGTGGCTGCACCCAGACCGCGCACTCGCCTCAGGCGGACGTCTTTGGCTCATCTCCGACCGGTAACCGTGACCGGCGTCGGGCTCTCTTGTGTGTGGAAGGATTGTCGCCGTGAACGCGCAGCGGTTCGAGGTCGTGGCCCGGTCGGGTGGCCGGGGCCGGGTGTTCGTGCCGGTTCCGTTTGATCCAGACCAGATCTGGCGGCCCAAGCCGCAACACCATGTCGGTGGGACCGTCAACGGCATGAGTGTGCGTGGAGTCATCGAAATGCACGGTGAGAACCGCGGGTTTCTGCTCGGTCCAGCGTGGCTGCGTGGTTGCGGAGTCGCGCCCGGCGATGTGCTCACTGTCGTGATTGAGCCGGAGGGACCGCAACGCGACGACCTCGCTGAGGACATCGCAACCGCGTTGGAGGCAAACCCACGGGCTGCGGCGTTCTTCGACTCTCTAGCGCAGTTCTACCGTCGCGCCTACCTGTTGTGGATCGACGCGACGAAGCGGCGTCCTGATCTTCGTGCTGAACGGATCGCCGAGATGATCGCGCTGTTGTCGGCGGGTGTGAAGGAACGCCCAAGGCTGTAGTTGCTCGAAAAGGAGGCCGGACAGTGTTGGCTGGAGTTAGTCGAGCAGTGCGCGGGCGTGGTCGGCGAACGCGTTGGCGTCCAGGGCGGGGCCGGTGACGCCGGTCAGTTGGTGCATCCAGTACTGGGGCTGGGGTGGGTTGGGGCCGTCCCAGCGGGCGTCGGGCCCGTAGAGCAGGTACACGTCCCATGCGTCTTGGCCGAGTTGCAGGATCTGGTTGTAGGAGCGCACGAGGTAGGAGTCGCCGTCCCAGTAGTGGGTGGCGCGGGGGTCGGCGATGGTGTGCGTTGCTTCGCCGACGTTGTTCTCGTGGCCGTCGAGTTTGGGCACCCAGACTATGTAGCCGCGCAGGCTCGGATCGCTGATCGTGCCGAAGACGCGGTTTTGCAGGTCGGATGCGCCGCGCAGACAGGCGCCGCATGTGGGTGAGACCAAGGCGATGATCCGGACTTTGCCGGCGTCGGCGTTGAACGCCTCCCGCAGCGTGCTCGCGTCGGCACCGGCGGCCTGGTGCGGCCGGGTCGGCCCGGGGATTCCTCGCAAGTACACGGCGCCGATTGCGAGGCCGGTCGCGGCGACGATGGCGGCGGCGATCCAGAGCAGGCGGCTGCGGTTCATCGCAGGACCGGTGGGAGGAGGGCAATCGCGACGGTGAGCACGGCCGCCGCCCACAACGTCGTGCGTACGGTGCGGCTGGCCTTGACCGGGCAGGCTTGCCCGTCGATGGTGACGGCGCGGCGCCGATATGCCGACCAGAACCCCAACGCGAGGAAGACTGCGGAGGCGGCCAGGATCGCGGGCCGCCAGGGTTGCAGCCGTGCGGCCGCCAGCGCCCCACCCGCGCCGAGGACGGTGTAGGCGGCCGGGCCGACGCAGCACAACGTGGCCATTAGCGAGGTACCGGCGGCGCCGAGCGCGCCGATCACCGAGGCGATCGCGGTCCTGCCGGCCTGGCGGGTCACGA
Source organism: Micromonosporaceae bacterium (assembly GCA_020027875.1). Lineage (GTDB taxonomy): Bacteria > Actinomycetota > Actinomycetes > Mycobacteriales > Micromonosporaceae > JAXIPB01. Next base: position 4,422 of record JAHRHA010000170.1, read on the forward strand.
CCGGCCGTCCGTGCCGGGCAGCGCCGTGGCCTCATCGGTGTCGCGGCGGTCATGCGGGCGGGTGCCGGCGGTGGCGGCAGCCCGGTGAATGGCCCACCACAGGCCGGCTCCGGTGACGAGGAAGCCGACCGCGATGATGCCAGCTCCTATCGCAGCTGCCGTGACCGCCGCGACCCCAGCGGTGAGCATGACCAGGTGCACGGTGCAGCACACGGCGGCGAGCCCCGCGGTGGCGGGCAGCCTTCGCCGGGCGGCGTCAGGCAACGCGGGCATCGGCGGCCTCCGGTTCCGGGATGCGGTGGCACGCGCACAAGGCCGTGTGGTTGTTCGCCGCCAGCGCGTGGGCCAGCAGGACGAGCTGGGCGACGCGGGGGTCGGCTACCCGGTAGAAGGCGTGCCGACCTGAGCGGCGGACCTGCACGTAGCCGCAGTCGGCCAGGCAGCTCAGGTGGGTGGAGACCCGGCCTTGCGCAAGGCCGACATGCGCGACGCATTCGGTGACGGTGTGTTCCTCGTGCAGCAGGAACTCCAGCAACCGTAGCCGGGTCGGGTCGCCCAGGGCGCGGAAGAACTTCGCCACCACCGCCACCGCGTCACCGTCGGTGGGGAGCAGCGCCACCGGTGTGGCCGCGCTCGCCCGCCGAGCCATCACAGCCGTCCCTTATGGTTGACCTATCCGCTTAGCCGGATACTGTGACGGCGAAGATGCATCCGGCAAGGCGGATGCGACAGGGGTGTCTGTGGCGCTCGACGGCCAAAAGGCCGCGTCCCGCTCTGGCCCGCTTAACGAGGGCGCAGCGGCCACCCACCGTCGACACTACGGTCCTTATGGAGGTCGCGATGATGAACGTTGAGCTGCTGCTGGCATCGGACTGCCCGCACGCGAGCGCGGCCCGCATGCTGCTGGCTGAATGCGCCGACCGGCTAGGGCTGCACGTCGTAGTGCGGGAACGGATCGGTGAGTACCCATCGCCCACCATCCTGATCGACGGTTTCGATGTCATGACCGGCGCGGCGGGTACGCCACGGATGCAGGCGTGCCGGCTGGACGTACCCACCGCGCCGCGGGTGTTGGCCGCGTTGCGCGATGCGGCGGCCATACCGTCAACCCGGCAGGCGGCATCGTGACGACCGGGCCAGACACGTATCCGCCGGAGTTGGCGGTCGGGGTGACCGGCCGCCGCATCGCAGGCGTTTCGGCGCCGGCACGCGTGGTGCATAAGGCGATCCTGCATGGGTTTGCCAGTACCGGCCACGCCCCCGAGCCGGCGATCCTCGCCGCCGCCATGCCCGCCGATCATGACGTCGGCATGCTATTGGCGGAGTTACATGACCACGATGTGATCCGGCTCGACCAGCGCGGCCGCATCCGTGCCGCCTACCCGTTCTCCGGCGTCGCCACCGTGCACACGGTGACGATCGCTGGTGGTCCGCGCGTTTACGCGATGTGCGCGATCGATGCCCTCGGCGTCGCCGACATGCTGGACCGCGATACCACGATCAGCTCGGCCGACCCGACCTCCGGTGCGCAGATTCGAGTGGAGGTCCGAGGTGGGCATGCCACCTGGATGCCCGGCACCGCGGTCGTGGTCGTCGGCTCGGACACCACAGCGGCATCTCCGCACGGCGACTGCTGTCCGCCGGACGCGGCCGGCGTCAGCGCGGTGGCCGCGGCGGACCGTTGCTGCGGCGTGATGAACTTCTTCGCCAGCCCGGACACCGCCCACGCGTGGATGGATGGCCATCCCGAGGTATCCGGTGTGGTCCTGTCCCAGGAGCAGGCGAGGCGCTTGGGCGTCGATATCTTCGGCCACCTGCTCGACGACTGACCCACCCACCCGAACCGCTCGGAGTATGACCATGACCGATCGCGACCCGCCCATGTGCTGCTCGTAAGGATGCGAGGGCGGCGTTCGCGCCGATGTTGCGCGCGCCGGTGGCGGTGCCGAGGATAACGCTGACCAGGCCGAGGTCAGGATCGCCTCGGTGAGCACGGCTACCCAGATGCTGACATGTGGGTTGGGTTCCGTCGCGCCGTTGATGATGCCGCCGTACATCCACTGCGGGACGAGCGAGGCGAGGATCGCTCCGACAAGTCGGGCGGCGATGTACCCGGGCACGCGAAGCCAGGGAAAGTTGCCCCGCACTGCGAACGCCAAACTCGCCATCGCGGACCGTTCATTGGAGCCACCGGAAGAATCGAGGATGTTCGTCGGGGCCCAACCAACATGGTGCTTCTGACCTACGTCCACATGCGCGAATATCACGCCGACAACGGATGGACGCGGAACGGACAGCCACCTTCATCGTCGATTCTGGTGTCGCGCGGATACCTGCCGCGGCCCCGCGGACAGTTCAAACTGAGTCGCGATCCGGTTGCGGCACGAACTGCCGACGCGAATCCGGGGTGGGGCCTATCTCGGCCCTCTATCCCATATCCCCTATCCCGATCTAGGGATAACCGGGCGGGGTGTGGATAGCGGCCACCGTCGTGTGGTGACCTGCTATGGACATCTCCCCGCGAAGGTCCCGCCCAAGACGAATCTCGGCTTCAGAACAGGCGGATGCGTCGCGGCTGAGAGGATCGATGACGTGACTGACCATGCGCCCGGCGGGCCGGGAGCGCCGGTTGCCGCCCCGCTGACCGTGTTGGTCGGTTCCGCACTTCTGGTCTTGATGCAGCTCTACCTGGCGATACCGCTCGCGCCGGTCGTGGGAGAAGCGTTACGGAGCGGCGGCGCGGCGGCCGCGCTGGGCTCGGCTTACAGCCTGGCCTACGGGTTGGGGTTCCTGGTTTTCGGGCCGCTCTCCGACCGGTATGGACGCAAGGTGGTCCTGGTGCCCGGAATGGTTGCGTTCGCGATCGCCACGGCAACCCTCGCGGCGGCATCGTCCATGACGATGGTGACGCTGTTGCGAAGCGTGCAAGGTTTACTCGCGGCGAGCTTCGCCGCCGTGGCATTGGCGTACGTGGGTGAGGCGCTCCCGCCGCGCTGGCGCTCGACCGGGATCGGCGCCGTGTCGACGGCGTTTCTGGTGGCCGGCATTCTCGGTCAGGTCTATGCGCAGGCGGTCGCCGAGGCCCTCAGCTGGCGCTGGGTGTTTGCGTTAGCGGCGCCCGCGATTGCTCTCGCCGCTGGCGCCCTGGCGACCGTCGTCGTCGAGCCCGCTCGGAATACGCCGGACACTCCTTTGGGTCGCAGGTACGGCGAGCTCAGCCACCTTGCCGTCCGACGGGAGCTGGCGTTGCCGTATGCCGCCGCGTTCACAGTGCTGCTGAGCTTTGTCGCCATGTATGCGGCCTTCGGTGCGTTCCTGACCGTCCGGTGGGGACTCACCAGCGCGGACGAGACGCGGACGTTTCCCTTGCGAGGGTGTTAGTTCTTGGGTCGCCCGCCGAACCGCCACGTGTGGACCTCGACGCTGTCGTACAAACCAGCGCGCGCGTAGGGGCTATGCATCAGCATGGCTTCGGCAGCGACAAGATCGGGTAACTCGACCATTGTCGCGGTGCCCATCCATTCGGAGCCGTCGTCGGACAGCAGCGGTCCGCACGCGATGAGCCTGTCGCGATAGCCACCGGCGTCGACGTAGCGGGCGTTCTCGGCGTGCAGATCATTGCGGGCATCTGTCACGCCCGGCTTGCCATGACCGATGACCAGGAATCGACGGTAGTCGGCGATGCTCCCGGTGAAGTCCCACATCGTACGGCCCAGCATGTTGCTCCAGCGGCGTACCAACACCTCGCTGTAGACGCCGGCCTTGTAGTTCGGTTCGTCGAACACGAACACGCGCGCGGCGTCAGAGTCGGGCAGGTTCACGATGTGCATGCTGCCGGTCGCCGTCATCTCGTCGACAGTCAGCGTGGGACCCCGCGCAATCATCGCCTCGGCGTACTGGTCCATAAATGACCAGTGGGCTTCGGCCAAATCCGAACGGAGGGCCCTGGAGCCCGGCCGGTCGCGGCAGTAGACGAAGTACTCCATGTCGAATCCCTTATCGGCGTCATACCGCCGCTGGACTATCACATCGACGAGGGCACCGAGATCATACGCGCGGCAACGAACGTACCTGCCTCCGGCAGAGCCGAGCGCGCACATCTGGCACCCCTCTGTGTCAAGTGACAGTTTTCGGTCGCCCGGCAGCGTCTGGTTTGCCCGGTTGTGCGGGGGTCTCGGCGTCTCGACTCCGTGGGCGTGGGCGTGCGGCAGGGGCCGGCTCGGTCGAGTCGCTCGTGCCCGGGCCCGCGTATGTGCTGTCGTGGTCGGACGGCGTAGGATCGGTGCCGAGCCTGGGCAGTGACTGGTCCGAAGAGCCGACCGTCGGGGTTGGGTCGGCCGCGCTGGATCTTGTAGTCGCCCCCAGGTGTCCTCCCGGGCTCGCCTTGCTTGCGTCGGCAACGAGCTGCCGATACACCACATCGGACAGTCGTCGTTGAGCGCTCGGATCGCCTCCATCGGGGTTTTGCCTGCGGCGACGCGGCGGCGGAAGTAGGCGCGGCCGTTGGTGTCGTGGCGGATCTGCACGATGGCCATGATGTGCAGTGCCCGGTTGATGCGGCGGTTGCCGGCGCGGGAGAGACGGTGGCGTTTCTGCTCGCCGCTTTATGGGGACCTGCTCGTTATGCCGACGGGCCGTCGGGGATGCGCTTGCGGAAGCGCTACATGTGCTGCGCGGGTC
>JAHRHA010000075.1 GCA_020027875.1 Micromonosporaceae bacterium
CCGCCGCCGAGCGGGCCACCGTCGCGGCCGCGCGCGCCGGCGCCGAGGCATTACGGCGGCACGCGTACGGGGAGGCCGCCAACTATTACGCCGGCGCGCTCGAGGTCGCCGGCACGGACCCGGCGGTGCGGTGCCGCCTCCGACTGGAACTGGCGGGCGCCCGTTGGCGGGCGGGCGACACGGCCACCGCGCGCCAGGAGTACGAGATCGCCGCGGCAGACGCTACGACGGCGGGCCGGACTGACCTGGCTGTCCGCGCCGTGTTCGGCGCCAGTGGGCATGGACCGACCCTGGGCCGTTGCGACAAGCGCGCGGTCGAGCACCTCGCCGCGGTGCTCGACACGGTGGAGCCGCACGACCCGTTCAAGCCTCGGCTGTTGGCCCGGCTCGGCGCGGAACTCGCCGGCGTGGGCGATGAGCGCGCCGACGACCTGTGCGAGCAGGCGGTGGGCTTCGCGGAGGCATTGCCGGATCCGTCCACTGTGGCCTATGCCCTCATGTGTCGCAACTGGGCTGGCCTCGGTTCGACTTCGGACACCGCCGGCCTGCGCCGAGCCGACCAGATCCTGGCTCTGGCCGACGCGGCCGGCGACCGCCACATGCTGCTTGAGGGACGCCTGTGGCGATGCACCTACCTGATGCGCGCGGGCCAGCTCGCCGCCGCTGAAGACGAGGTCACCGCGCTGGAGCAGGTCGCTGCCGACCTCCGCCAGCCGTTCTACCTCCGCCTGCCGCTTCGGCTGCGCGCGTGCCTTTCCCTGGCCCATGGACAACCCGAGGAGGCCGGCCGGTTCGCCGCCGAGGCGTACACAGTGGAGCGCCGCGTCCACCCCGACGATGCCGAGGTGCACGCGCTGGTCCATGCGGTGGCGCTGAGCCATGCGTACGGTCGCTGGCACGACCTCGGCTCCAGGCTGGCCGACGCCGTGGTTTCGGAACCGCACGCGCCGCATTGGCGGGCGTGCCGAGCCGTCCAGCTCGCGGCCACCGGCCAGATCGGCTCCGCCGTCCGAATGCTGCGGCCGCTGTTGGCCGACGACGCGGTGGCGCTGCGTCGCAGTCCACTGGCGGCGTTCGCTCTGTCCATCGTGGCGCACGCCTCCGCCGAGAATGACCGGCTTGGGCGTCGCGTTGACGTCGGCGCGGTCCACCGGGCTCTGCTTCCGTGGCGCGGCACCCATGTGGTCGCCGGTTGCGCGGTGGCTTCACTCGGCCCGGCCGACCGCTTCCTGGCCGGGCTCGTGGTGCCTACGGTCGAGCCGGACAGGCTCCCAGAAAACCCCACAATTACGACTCCGTTACGTAGCCCCAGCTAGCCTGTCGCCATCCCGCCGCGACCTGCGGCGACCTTGGTCGATGAGATCAGCGAGGAGCAAACGGGTGCGCATCGCACCGATACTCATAGCTGTCATGTCTGTTGTCGTAATCGCCGGCTGCTCGGGCGACCCGGCCGTGCCTTCCGACGGTGGAGGCGGCGGGGGCGGTGGAGGCGGCGGGGGCGGTGGAGGCGGCGGGGGCGGCGGGCAAGCCGTCGAGTCGCTTCCGGACCCGTGCACGCTGGGGACCAAGGCGGAGGCCGCGACAGCAGTGGGCGCGTCGGTCTCGGACGGCGCGGCCGAGCTCGTCTCGACTCCGGCGCTCGGCACCGGGCGGACATGCACGTTCAGCGCCGAGAGCGGCGACGGTGAAGCCAGGATCGGCGTCTGGCCCAATCCCGGCGAACTGTACGAACCGTTCAAGCAACAGGAACAGCAGTTCGGCAGCCTCGTGGATCTCCCCGGTCTCGGTGACAAGGCGTTCATGGTTGGCAACGGCAAGGTCTACGCGCTCCAGGGCGAGCACCTCGTGGAGGTCTCGGTCTTTCCGGCCAGCTTCGACACTGACCCGACGGATCGCACCAAGGCCTACGCCACATTGGTCGTGGGCAGGCTCTGATCGGCTGCCCAATCAACGTTGTCAACTCTTGAGTAGCGGGGCCGCTCGCCTCAGCGCGGCGGCTACGAGTCGGTCCACATGTCGGCGGTCCGCCGAGTCCTGCTCCCACCCGTCGGCATTGATCGTTACCAGCGCGTCGCCGATCCGCACTACGGCGAAGAAACTGGTGTCCGTCTTGAGCGTGTTGTAGTAGACCCCCGACCACTTTTGACTGATCATCAGGGCGTCGTCGCCGGCGAAGTGCTCAGCGACGATCGCGTACGACGTCGACTCCTTATGGTCTTCAACGCCGGGTGGGGTCGTGTAGTGGATCTTAGGGCATCGTTTCACCATGTCCCGCTGCTCGGCCAGATAGGCCTCGGACCCACCTGGAAAATATGACGTGATCACCTCGTACGCGGTGCCGTCTGGGATTTTTCTGTTGGTGTAGGACTCTCTGTTGTCGGTGAAGCGGTAAAGCGCGAGGATCCACTTCTGGACCGCGATCATGCTTTCGCTCGCCGGAACCCCGCTCTTGCACGGGTCCATCCGCCCAGGCGGCACCACCTCGTCATTCTTCGCAAGCGAACCTCCGGCCCCGAGGTCGCCGACTTGAAGGAAGGCCGCGGCGGGTATCTCGGTGATTGCCGCGACGGGGGTTGTCGGCGAAGCACTGACCGCCGCCGATGACGTGGCTGGGTCCACCGACCTGCCGATGGGGCCACAACCAGCGAGGGCGACCATGACGGCGAGCACGCCGAGAATCTTCGGACGCATCGAGGCTCCAGTGTCTGCTCGGGGTTGGCGTGCGTCTGGACCGAGCCTTCACCACACGTTAGTCCCAGCCCCGTAACGAGTTCGTAATTGTGTGGTTTCCGGCTGCTGCGTTGAGGCCGTGGAATCGACATACTTACCCCGACACCAACTCGTCGGGGAGACGACAATGCCTGGGCCGTCGAGCTGGCACGGCACGACCGGCTCCAGTTCGATCCCGAGATCTTCTACGTGTCCGCGATCCTCCACGACATTGGCCTGGTTCCGGAGTACGACCTCACGCCGACGTGGACGCACTGGTCAACACGGTCAACACGGTCGGGGTGATGGGGAAGGGGATCGCCCTTCAGCTCAAGCGGGCATTCCCGGCCAACTACTCGGCGTACCGCGCTGCATGCGCGGTCGGTGAAGTCCGGCTGGGCAGCATGTTCGTCGTCGACACCGGCCTCACCGGGCCCGGCTCGAGTCCAAGAACTTCGACCTATACGGCTGAAGGAGGACTCCGGCCTGAACGCGTCCGAGTGGCTGGACGAGCATGACAGGGACGCACGGGATCGGATCGATGCACTGCTTCGCTTGGTCGACGGTTTCGAGACGCCGTACAATCTCGAGTTACTCGCCACCGTGCATTTCGCGGCACGGCAGGAGCTTTCGGCTGATGCCGGTCGCCTTGTCGAGATGGTCCGCGACTGGAGCGGACGCAAGGCCCGGCTCTTTACTGAGGAGCACATCGGAGTCGCGTGCGATCGTTTACGCGACGAAGGAATGCTCGCCTCTGAGTACAAGGCGCTCTAACCGTCAGCAACGAACCGAGATGGACGCCCAGGGACACACGCAGGTCGGCTCCCGCTGGTGTCACGGTCGCCCTGGTCGTGCCGTAAGGGATCGGCCGGACGGGAGACGGTTATCGTTACGACTCCTTCCACGTACGTCGAGGGCTATCTGATCACATCACGGGCTGCGTCTCTCTACATGAGACGAGAGAAATACGCTTGATCGACGATGCGGCCGTCGCGCGCTCAGGCTCGGCGTCGATGCGGTGGAGCTTTGGCCACCGGCGATCCCGCCGACCGCGGGTCAATGACTCTGGGCGATCTCGCGGGCGAGCGCTCGTCCGACCCGGCCATCTGGTGCTTCGTGCGACTGACCTCGACACGTAACGACACAACATGTCGTGGTCCGGCGCGCCGCCGCCCACGACATCTTCCAAGACACTAGGGTCAGCGCAATGACCGCCATTGACGCCGTGACCCGACTTCGGCCCACCCGCAATCGTCGCGGATACACCTACGAGTTCGACCTCAGCTCCATGTCAGGCACGCTCACCATCACCGAGCTACCCGACGGCCGTCCCGCAGAGATCTTCGTGAAGGTCGCCAAACAAGGCTCCACCCTGGCCGGACTGTGCGAGTCCTTGTCGATCGCGACGTCGCTGGCCCTTCAGCACCACACGCCGGTCATCGACGTCGTCCGCCGGATGCTGAACACCCGGTTCGAGCCCTCGGGGCTAACCGGCGACCCGGACGTGCCATTCGCTACATCGCTTTCCGACTACATCGCGCGCCGCCTCGCCGTCGATTACCTGGATCACAACGAACTCGCTCAGCTCAACCTCGCCCACCCGGAACGGCACAGCCTTGCCCAGGGTGCAGGGTGAGCGGACCGCACCGGCTCAGCTGCCACATATCCACCTTTGTGATCCGGCGGTTAAGGCGAGGCGCCGCGCCGTGCCCGTCCGTTGCGGCGCGGGTGGGTGCGTCGCCGACTACGTGCCGATCTACTTCGCACCCAGGTCTCCGATGATGTTCCGCATCGCGTCTGACCACCGCATCGGCAGCGCCGTTCGTTATTCGGGCGGCGACCCCGCGCTGGTTATGTGTTCAGCTGAGTGGATCGTGTTGTAGCCGCGCAACTGCCATGGGTGGCCAGCGACCGGGTCACCAAAGCTTACGCAGACGCGAGCGGTCCTCCTGTCGGCAATCCGCGGCTTCTCCGAGCGAGCCCGTGCCATCGACCCACGAGACGGCGTGAGCGAGCTGGAGATCCAAGAGATCGCGTATTTCCTGCAGGTGCTCGGCCAACCAATGAAGCTGTCGTTTGGTCGTGGCCGCTATGGTCCGTACGCGGAGAATTCACCACGTACTGCAGTCTCTGGAAGGCCACCATGTGGTCGGATACGGCGACAGGTCGGCTCGAGTCCAAGTACTTCGACCGATACGGCTGAAGGACGGCTCCGGCCTGAACGCGTCCGAATGGCTGGACGACCATGAGAGGGATGCACGGGATTGGACCGATGCACTGCTTCGCTTGGCCGACGGTTTCGAGACGCCGTACAGCCTCGAGTTACTCGCCACCGTGCATTTCGCGGCACGGCAGGGGCCTTCGGCTGATGCCGGACGCCTTGTCGAGATGGTTCGCGACTGGAGCGGACGCAAGGCCCGGTTGTTTACTCAGGAGCACATCGGCGTCGCGTACGAGCGTCTACGCGACGAAGGAATGCTCGCCTCTGCGTACAGGGCGCTCTAACCGTCAGCAACGAAACCCAGCCCATCGACGTCTCCTACCGACGCGCCTTGGAACTGATCGATCGGCGCCTGTGGGCTTCGACGGTGTTGTCTACGCCGGCTGGACGTGCCGTACGCGACGCAAGTTACCCGCAACCACCAGCGGGGTGCGCGTCGCGGGCGCGCCCCCCGGATGACACGCTGCACGAACTCTACCGGGACTACAACCCCGATTCGTTCATCGAAGCTGGCATCGCCGTCATCAACTTTAGGGCTGTCAAGCCGCCGAGGTCGGCTCATAGGCTGGAAGATGCGCGCCGATCACCTTTGTCTGTCGGCCCGGATGGATATAGACCTTTGCGAACTTCCACCGCGCCTCTGCTGAGCCCGGGAGGTGGCCGGCAGCCACCGTCGCCGAATGTCGACCGGGGAGCCATCGCGAAGTACGCACGGCTGGTTGGTAGTGCCTTAGCCGGGACGGTCGCCGTTAACCTCGGGGACGAGTCGGACGACGTGCGGGTGTTCGCGTAGGTTACACTTATTCGAGATATGGCGAGCAGCTCGCGGAAGGTAGGACCATGGCACGGTCAAGCGTTCTGGGCAACGCGTTACGCGTCGAGCCGCGCCCTGACGACCGGGAGTCTGCGGCAGCGGTTAGTCGGATCGCCGCGGCTGAGGTGTCTGCGCTAGTGCTCCGGCTGGCGGACGGGCAAGAGATCACACTCCCGGCGTCTCTGGTGAAGATCCTGTTGGCATCTGCCGGCGAACTCTCCGAGGGGCACGCGGTGACCATCCTCGCCTCAGAGGTCATGTTGACTCCGGCTGAGGTGGGCGAGTTGCTCGGACTGTCACGGCCGTTTGTGGTCCACCTCATCGAAGGCGGCGAACTCCCTGCCGAGCATCTTCCGGGCAGCCGCCATCGGGTGGTGCGCCTATCTGACGTGCTCGAGTTCCAAGCTCGCCGGGAACGGCGGCGGACCGGACGGCGACGCGTAGCCGAGGCAGTCGACGAGGCTGATCTTCCGTACTGAGCCGGACTCGCTGGCCGGACCGACGTGATAACGGCAGGAGAAGAGTGGCGCGCGTCTTCGTAGATACCAACGTCCTGTTCCCATTCTCCGTCATGGATCTCATGCTGGCCCTGACAGAGGACGCCGTCCACGAGGTCATTTGGACCGACGCGCTACTTGCCGAGTGGGAGCGCGTGATTGTCGAGCAGCAGCGCCGATCCGCCGACTCCGCGGCCCGTGTGACCGCTGCCATTCGTTCGTACTTCGTGGAGAGCCAGATTCTGGAGAGCACTTACGTCGATCTAATCGATGACATGCCCAGCAAGGATCCCGACGACCGTCGCCACATCGCAGCGGCTGTCGCAGGCAATGCGCAGTTCATCATCACCTGGAATCGCGGCGACTTTCCCGCCGAACCGTTGGCAAGGCTGGGCATACGGGTCGCGGATCCGGACGAGTACCTCCACGAGTTGCTTAGCGAGTTGCCGAGCGAGGTCGTCGCGACCGTGGTCCGCTTGGCCAGCGAGAAGCGGCGGCCGCCGCGAACCGCTCTCGACATGGCTGAGAGTCTGGCAAAGGCTGGAGTACCGACCTTTGCCGGCGAACTCCGATCGCTGCTCGACGCCCTCAACGAGGGCAACGACCGGCTGGGCCGCCGCTACTGAGGATCCGGGGTTGGCATCGACTGGTTGGCCAAGCCACTGCGGCAGCTGAGCGGAGAGAAACGCCCAAAAGGAAGGCATCCTCGGCCGCCTCGGCGAACTGCGGTATCGGCGCGAGATCCGCGGCGTCCACACGACGACACTCTCAAGGGCGTATGAAACATGGTGACTGGCCGTTCGGCCGATGTGGTCGAATGGCCCCTACGTGGGGCTGTTCGGTCGGCCGGGCGCTAATGGCGGATGAGGGATAATGGGTCCGTGCCCCGGCGGCTGTCCTGTCCGCAACTGATCGCGCGAGACCACGAGCTTGGCCAGCTGCGGTCCGCATTGGCGCGGGCGGCCGGTGGTACGCCGCAGACGCTGTTCGTGGTCGGCGAGGCCGGCGTAGGAAAGACCCGACTCGTGCACGAGTTCGCCGAACGCGCCCGCGACGAGGGGGCTCGGGTCTGGACCGGAAACTGCCTGCCGCTGCCCGACGGATACCTCCCATATGCACCGATCCTCGACATCCTGCGCGCGGTCGCTGTCGACGTGGGGGCGACCCGCCTTGGTGAGCTGGCCGGTCCGAGCGCCGAGCGGCTGGCCTCGCTCATGCCCGAGCTGGCCAGCACGCGGTCACGCTTCGACGACTCGATGGGACAGCCGGAGTCCGGCCAGCTGCGCCTACACGCCGAGCTGCGGTTCCTGCTCGAACGGCTCACGGACGAGCCCACCGTGCTCGTCGTGGAGGACCTTCACTGGGCCGACACGTCAACGCAAGGTCTGCTCAGCGTGCTCATCCGGGGCCTGCGGCGCGGCCACATGCTGCTTGTGTGCACGTATCGCGACGATGAGCTGCCTCCGGCAAGTCCGCTCCGCGCGCTACTGGCCGAGCTGAGCCGCGGCGGGACGGACCTCATCACGCTGACGCGGCTCGACCAGACGGCGACCTCCGCCCAACTCGCGGGAATCCTTCACGCTCAACCGGATCCAGCCCTCGCCGAGCGCATCTTCGTACGCTCGGGCGGCAACCCGTTCCTGGTCGAGGAGTTGATAAACGCTCGTCCAGACGCCGATCGGCTGCCGGAGACCCTCCGCGACATCCTGCTGATCCGGGTTCGCCGGTTGTCACCCACGGCATTGCGCGTGCTCCAAGCCGTCGCGCTCGCCGGGCGCGGTGCCGGCCATTCGCTACTGGAGTCGGTGGTCGGCCTCGAGCCAGGGGACCTCATCGCGGCCGTCAGCGAGGCCGCCGAACAGTATCTGCTGGTTCCAGACGCCGACCGGTACACGTTCCGGCACGCGCTCGTCGCGGAGGCCGTCCTCACGGATATCGTGCCCGGCGAACGGATCCGCCTCCATCGCGCCATCGCCGACGCCCTCACCACCCGGCTGCCTTCCGAACACGCCGGCGCCACGGTCACGGCATCCGCCCTCGCGTCGGCGCACGCCGAGGTCGCGTATCACTGGTTCGCTGCTCGCGATCTCGGGCGTGCGCTGCTCGCGAGCATTGACGCGGGGCTCGCCGCGGAGCGCGCCTTCGCGTTGCCGGAGGCTCGGAGCCAGTTCGATCGGGCCATTCGCCTGTGGCGGGAGGCCCCGAGTGCTAGGGAGTTGGCCCAGCTGGACCTGGTCGACCTCTACCGGCGGGCGGCGGAGATGGCGTACATGATCGGCGACGGTGCCGAAGCGCTGACCCTGGTGCATCGCGCGATCGACGCCGCCGACGCGCGGCGAAATCCGCTCCGCGTCGGCATCCTGCACGAACGGCTCGGCCGGTACTTGCTCGCCAACGCGAGCAGCGAGGCATCAACCATCGCGGCCTATGAGACCGCAGTCCGGCTGGTGCCGGAGACGCCGTCGGGGGAGCGGGCGCGGGTCCTGTGTGGACTGGCCGCAGTACTGATGATGGCCGGGCGCCACGCCGAATCCCGACTCTTGGCCGAGCAGGCGCTCCACGTCGCACGGGAGGTCGGTGCCCGCCGAGCGGAAGCCCACGCACTGTGCACGCTCGGCACCGACCTCGTCTCGCTCGGCGACGTTGAGAACGGCCTCGCTCTCCAGCGCGAAGCCTTGGCGATTGCGGGTCAGTTTGATAACCCGGAGGACCTCTGCCGGTTGTACGCGAATCTCTCCGACCGTCTTCGTACGGCCGGCCGTTTCGCTGAGGCGGCCGAGATCGCGCTGCGCGGTGTCGAACTCGCCGAGCGGTATGGCACCGCCGACACGTTCGGCAACTTTGTACTCGGCAACGCCCTGGAGGCTCTCTTCTGGCTCGGACGGTGGGACGAGATCGATAACCGTCTCGGAGATGGGCCCATCGACACCGGCAACGCCGTACAGAAGACCAATCCTTGGTGCGCCATCGCGTCGCTCCGGACCGTGCAGGGGAGGTTTGACGAGGCGCAGCTGTACGTGGACGCCGTACGCCGGGCTATCGCCGCCGGGGGGCATTCGGAGCTGCGCGGATATGCCCACGTCATCGTGGCCGAGCTATACCTGTGGAGCCGGGAGCCGCAAGCCGCAGCCGACGCGGTCCGGCAGGCGCTGGACGTCCTGGCCGACACCGGCCACATCCCGCTCATGGCTCGGTTACTGTCCGCCGGGGGCCGGGCGGAGGCAGACCTGAACCGGCGGGCCGGCCCGGCGTCAGGTGGACTTCCCGTCGACTCGGGGCTGGCGGCCATCGTGATGGCGATCGGCGATCGGGCGGCCGCCATGCCGTACGCGTCAGCCCATCTCGCCGTGGCCGAAGCTGAGCTGGCCCGATCTCGCGGCGACGACGCCGAACCGGAGGCATGGGGGCGGGCGGCGGTCCACTGGGGACGGCTCGATGGCCCGTACCTCGTGGGCTACTCGCGCTGGCGGCAGGCCGAGGCAATCCTCCGCACCGGCGGTCGACGGCGTGCTGCCGCCCGCGCGCTGAGTGAGGCGTATCCGATCGCCGCGCGACTTGGCGCCGCGCCGCTGCTCGGCGAGGTCGAGGCGCTGTCCCGGCGAGCTCGGATCGATCTCATCATCGACGGGGGCACCCGACAGGTGACACCGGAGCATCAGGCCGCGCTCAGCCTCACCCGCCGCGAGGAGGAAGTGCTCCAGCTGCTCGGCGACGGCTGCACGAACCGCCAGATCGCCCGTACGCTCTTCATCAGCGAGAAGACCGTGAGCATCCACGTCTCGCACGTCCTGGCCAAGCTCGCCGTACCCAACCGCGCGGCCGCGGCCGCGGCCGCGCATCAGCTCGGCCTGCTCGGTACCGCGGCGGGCGGAGAGCCGCCGAGCTGACGTGCCGGCCGGCCGCGATCGTGGCGACCCCGGCCGGTCCGCCCGGGGTCGTTTCTAGGGCCACGGTCACGACTCACGACTCTTTCCGTTGGTCGTCGTCCTGTCCTCGCGACGTCGCGCGATGACGTCGGTGTGAAAGTCTGTTAGCGCGGAGGCCCAGGTGACGACAACGGGCTCGGGTGCGGACCGTCCGCTGTGGATGTTGCGCCGGGTACGGCGCCAGAGCCGAACCATGGCTCTATCGCTCGATGGGGACTCCCACGAGGGAGCCCCATTCGGTCCATGAGCCGTCGTAGTTGCGCACGTTCGGGTAGCGCAGAATCTCGTGTAGCACGAACCAGGTGTGGGCTGACCGCTCACCGATGCGGCAGTAGGCGACCACGTCCTTGGTGGGAACTACCCCCTTGCCGGCGTAGAGCGTCCGCAGCACGTCCTCGGCGAGGAACCGGCCAGTCTCCGGATCCACCGCCTTCGCCCACGGCACGTTCGCCGCGCCTGGCACATGGCCGGGCCGCTGCGCGCCCTCCTGCGGAAGGTGATCGGGCGCCATCTTCTCGCCGCGGTACTCCTCCGGTGAGCGGACGTCGACCAGCGCCGCGCCCGGGTACCCGATCACGTCGTGGATCTGGGCGCGAACCGCTCGGATGGTCAGATCCGGTTCAACGGCGAGATAGCCGGTGGTCGCGGCCACATTCGTGACCTGCGTGACCATCGGACGGTCTTCGAGTTCCCATGCCTTGCGGCCGCCGTCGAGCAGGGCGATGGCGCGGTGCCCGTACACCTTGTAGCACCAGTACGCATAGGCTGCGAACCAGTTGTTGTTGCCGCCGTAGAGCACAAGCCGAGTGTCATTGGTGATGCCGAGTCGGTCCTGCAGGTCGGCGAACCCCTTTGCGTCCACGAAGTCCCGGCGCAGCGGGTCCTGAAGGTCCCGGTTCCAGTGGATGGGAACCGAGCCAGGGATGTGGCCCCGGTAGTACGCGTCCGCGTCCTCATCGACCTCCACTACCCGCAGGTCGGCGTCGGACAGGTGCTCGGTCAGCCACTCGGTGGTGACGAGCACGTCTCTGTTCTTCACGATCAAACCTTTCGTTCGGCGTTTGCGTCGCCCCGAACGTAGGTGGATCTCTGTGGCGTTCACATCGGAAGGGTTCCCTAGCCGTCGCCGGCGGAATTCCCTATCTCTAGTCCGCTCGTCGCAATGGTGGGGAGCGCCTCGGCCGAGTACGGCGACACCTGGCGCGCGGAATCGCCGTCAGCCGACGCTTTCGAGCAGCACACCGTTCGCACACATGACGAATGGTGCGGACAGCAGCTGGATCATGACCGCGACGACAGAGAGTACTGGCAGCCTCGCTCTTGCTGTGCCTTTCTAGCAGAGGGCCCCGGTTCTTTGTAATACCGACCTAATGGGCGGCCAATGTGCGGCGCTTATGTCGCACGGCAGTAGACTAGGCGTCCGGAAGGAGACGCAATGCCCGATGCCACCCGGCCGCGTCGGTACGCGCGGCCCTACGTTGTCGCTGATGACCTCGGCCTACTCGCCGGCCCAACGAGCGGTGTCGTCATGTTGCCACGCCACGTGAGCTGGTCCGGCCGCGGCAGCTTCGACCTGGACTCGCCGGGCAGGATAGTCGACCTGTATCGAACTGTACTCATCGAGGCCGCGAGCCCGGCTGATCTCTACAACTACCTGGACGAGTCGACGCTGCTGAGATTGTGGTCGTACCTCTGGTTGCCGCCGCCACTTCGGGCCGCTTGGGAGGGTCGCTTCCCCCGGCTGGCGGAGCTCAGCCGTCTTGCGACGGCGGGCTAACGAGCCGCTGTGCAGCCAGAACACCGCGCTATCGCGGAAATCGCACTAGCGGCGGCCGGCCACTACGGGTTGGCACTGGCGGGGGGCTACGCCGCCCAGCTGCATGGTATGGGCAACCGACCGAGCGGCGACGTTGACCTCTTCACCGATTGGCAGCGGCGGGCCGACTTTCCAGCAGCCGCCGACGCGGTGATCACAGCCTTGTCGGAGCGTGGCTACGGCGTCGACGTTTTGTCATGCGCGGAGAGACGTTCGCCCGCTTGTTAGTCTCGGCTCCCGGGTCTCCAGAGGCCGAGCCAGACAAGGTCGAGATGGCCGCCGACTGGCGGCGCCGCGCAGACCTAGCGCCGCTGCCAACATCTTCGACAACACCGGCGTGACGCAGCCGGCCTGGCGGAGCGACTCACCAGGAAACGGTCAACTGGGTGTGCCTCTTATCGAGGACGAAGCCTTCAGAGAGCTGGTCATCGGGAGTGCACGCAGGGCGAGCGATGATGACGGGATGGGCGTCTCGGTCGCGATCCCACGCGTGGATCTGCTCGACCATTCGGTGGGCGAGATTCCCGTCGCCGTGGCCGATAGCACCCAACTCCAAGCGGCTAAACGTCTGGCCGAATGGCTGGTGCCTCGGATGTGGATTGAACCTAGGCTCACTAGCCTGACGCGGGTCTGTCGCCAGAACTCTGCGCTGCAGTTGAAGCCAGAGTTGAGATTCTCGCCGCGGATGACGGAACACCCTTAATGATCTTTCCGATGGACTGAAGAAGGAGGCCACTCCGATGGCAACGTGGGCAGACCTTGCGACGTATGTGCGGTCCAACTTCAGGATATCCGACGAGACGCCAAATATGATCAAGCTCGTTTTCGAGACCGGCAACTTGCGTACGCAGGTGGTGCTTCTGTGGCACCTAACGCTGGACGGTGGCCGCGAGGAGTGGGTGCAGATCGAATCGCCGTTCGGGGAACTCGGAACTGTCGATCTGGCCCGGGCACTTCAGCACATCGGTGACACTGTCTGCGGTGGCCTGGCGCTCGTCGGAAACCTAGTGACCTTCCGCCACGCGGTTCCCCTCCGCAACATGAACATCAACGAGTTTGCGGGGCCACTAGCAATGGTCACGGGGACCGCAGATGTTCTCGAGAAAGCCCTCACGGGTGGCGACAGGTTCTAGGCTTTGGAGTCCGCGAGGATACTTGTTTGTAAGTGTTGCATGTTTACCAACGACTGTTACATGACCTGAATTCTTGCGTGCGAAGCCGGTTGAAGCTTCGACCCGAAAGACCACACACCGCGGAGCCGATCTTCGGCGAGGTTACTAGGCCGTGAGACGCCTTACCTCGTCGGCGAATCCGCCTGCCCCGCTCGTGGCAGCTCATGACCGAAATGAGCGGCTCGTGTTCGGAGTCTCGGCGCCCGGAAAGTTGGTCCGCACGAAGACGATCCGATCGGCTTGCTCTGTTGTGGCCGCCTGCTGCCGGACGAGCGCCCCTCGGAGCTCGGCGAGAATTTACTCGACCATACGGGTCTATAGAGGTCCGCTGCCGCCAGGCGAAGGAGGCTGTCGCGAAGATACATCGGAAACAGAACGCACGCATCCAGCAGCGCGTAGAACGTCATGCCGCATTACCTGGTCCGAACGGGTTTGGTGGCGGTGGCCGTGTGTCCGTCGCCCTCCTCCGACACGGCGATCATTTCGTCAAGTGCCCTTTCCCGTGCGGCGCGCCGGCTGTCTTGGAAGTCGAGGACATCGCGTAGCAGCACCCTTCGATGCCGGCCTGGCTGTTCGAAGGGGATGAGGCCATCCTCGAGCATCTTCACTAGCGTTGGGCGAGACACGCCGAGGATGTCTGCCGCCTCCTGGGTGGTGAGTCGAAGATTGTGCGGCGCAATCGTCACCGCCTGCCCTCGCTCCATCGCGAGTACGACACGGCGGAGCGCGTCGCACACCGGCATCGGGAGCTTCATTCGCGTGCCGTCGGGGCCTACGAGAGCAGCCCCCTGCTCATCCGAAATGCGGCGAATCAGGCCGACCAGCTCGTCGAGCGACTCCTCCGGTGGCAGGACAGTCCGTTCTGTCACATGCGCTGACAGTTCTTCTCCTTCGTTCCAGCCGCCAGCGTGCAGCAAAATCGATAGAAGCGAAAGGAGACGGGTGCCAGCCAAGCTCGCCGGGTTAGGCTAGCCCACCAGCCCGGCGCGCCCCAGCCTCGCCGGTCGGGCGGACGTCCAGTCGGGCGGCCGAGACGGCCGCGGACCGCGAGCTTCGTGCATTGAACGCGGACCTTAACTCGAAGCGTACGGTCACGGATGCACGATCGTGTCAGCCGGCATCAAGAGTCGGCTAGTGGGCGGCGGCGACGATGCCCGGCCAGCCGCCGTACTTCTCGCCGAGCCGTTTCCGCACCCACGCATCACTGGGCCGTCCGTTTTCTCTCGCCCAGATTCGGTAACCCTCCACCGTCGGACTTCCGCCCTGCGCTAGGTAATCAGCGACGGACTCGAGCAGCTCGTCGTCGGTGTATCCGGCCGGGGGAGCACTCACCTCGGCCGCAAGCGCCGCGGCCGGCGCGTCGTGCCGCCGTTGGAACAGTTGCGCCGGCGGCCCGTACCCGCTCCTGTCCTTTCCATGGGTGGGGGCGAGGTGGGGCTCCATGAGTCGGCGGAAGGCGTCTTTGTGCCAGGGTGTGCCGACAACGGCCTCGTGGACGCGTTGGAGTTGCCGTACGCTGAACACCCCGCCCAGCAGCCGGTCCGGATCCGGCGTCGATGCATATCGGTCGCGCATCTCCGAGACCGCCCACGAGACGATCTCGTCGTGGTCGAAGGGCAGGCGCTTCTGCCTACCGGGCGGGCGCACGCCTACGGGCTCGCCTGGGGCAACCGGCGCCAAGGTCAGGTCGCTTCGGCCGGCCATCGCCTCTGACAGCGACGGGTACGGCACGGTCGCGGCGTGGGCCACCGACATGACCCAGCCGCGTGGGTCCCGATGCGGATCGTCGAACACGTGCAACTGTCGCGGCTGCAGTCCCTCGATGCCGCACTTGGCTCGCAGCACTCGCCGTACCGTGTCGGCCAGTCGCTCGTCTGGGTGCACGAAGCCACCGGGCAGCGACCACCGTTGCGTGCTGTCGTACGGGTCCACGCCGTTCAGGAGCAGCACCGCCAGCCTCTCCGCCTGCACCGTCATGAGCGCCACGTCCACCGCGACCGATGGTCGTGGGTACTCGTCGAGCCTGCGTCGGGGTGAGTCACGCCACGCCATGCGGTGCATCTTAGCGTGCTTCCCGCGCTAAGCGTGTGATACACTAAGCGCACATCGCGCGCTAGCAATCACAGAAGGGGGAGGACGATGGTCGCAATGCCCGCGCTTCACCTGGGCTCACCGGTCCAGGCAGGTCCGCTTACCATATTTCCGGTTTGGACGGATGCCCCACTCGACACGAGGTCGTACCGCACCAAACTGCCGAAGTCCGGCGGCGTTGCCGAGCTCCAGGATGGACCGTCGGTCCCCGAGCTCAAGGTCACCAACCCGGGGAATGTTCCCGTCCTGCTAATCGAGGGCGCCCTGCTCGAGGGCGGCTGGCAGCACCGCGTAATCGCCCACAGCGTCCTGATCGGCGCCCACGACGACGTCACCGTCGAGGTCCGCTGCGTCGAGCAGCGCCGGTGGGGCGGCGACCGTGACCAGCGCATGGGGACCCGACGGGCCCCGCTCGCCGTCCGCGGCGCCCTCCGCGACATCCGGACCGGAGTGCCCCGGCGAGCCGAGCATCTGCACGTCTCCGACCAGGGCGACGTGTGGGCCCGCGTCGGGCACTACGAGAGAGCCTTCGCCCCGTCAGGCACTTCCTCCCTTGTGGAGGTTCAGGGCGGCCTGGACGATCAGATCCGAGACATCGTGCATGCCGTCAAGCCACTGCCGGCGCAGCGTGGCGTGCTCATCGGGGTCGCCGGCCACCCCGCGATTCTCGAGGTCTTCGACCACCCGCAGACACTGATCGACCAGTGGGAGGCGATCCTGTCCTCGGTCGCTGTGGACGCCCTGCTTACCCCGGCCGAGCCCACTCCCGGCTATCGGGCCAGGGAGTTCGTCCGCCGGGTCATGGCGACCAGCGTCGAGGAGGCTGGTCCCGCCGGCACGGCGACGGCCTTCGCGGGTACCGACGGCAACCTCATCTCGGCTCGAGGCATCTCGATCGAGGACCGGCTGATCCACGCCGCCGTGGTCAATACTCGCCACCAGCTCGTCCTCGCCGCATGAGCACGCAGTCAAACGACCGGGCCGCTGGTGTCCTACTCGGCACCGCCTGCGGCGACGCGCTCGGCGCCGGATACGAAGGCGGCCCGCCGCTTCCCGACGATGCACCCATCGCGATGATCGGGCGCGGCTTCTTCGCGCCGGGGGAGTGGACCGACGACACATCCATGGCGGTCGCCGTGGCCGAGGCCGTCGCGAAGGGCCTTGACCTTCGTACGGGGGACGGCCTCGACCACGTCGCCGACGGCTTCCAGCGCTGGTACGCCGACGGCCACAAGGGGATCGGCCGCCAGACCCGCGCCGTCCTGAATGCGTCAGGCACCGGCGGGTCGGCGGCTATGACCGCGGCGGCCGCGGAGTACGCCGCGCGCCTCCCACACGAGAGCGCGGGCAATGGTGCGCTGATGCGTACGGCGGGGCTGGCACTGGCGTACCTCGACGACCCGTCGGGTCTGGTGGCCGCGGCGAAGGCGATCAGCGACCTGACCCACGGCGATGCGGTCAGCGGCGAGGCGTGTGCACTGTGGAGTCTGGGCATCCGCCACGCCGTACTCTATGCCACGTTCGATGGCGTTCGGGATGGGTTGGCCTACCTGTCTGCTGACCGATCCGACTACTGGCGCCGGATGCTGGACGAAGCGGAGGCCGAGCCGCCGTCGGCGTTCGCGAACAATGGGTGGGTGGTGCAGGCGCTGCAGGGCGCATGGTCGGCGATCGTCCGTACCCAGGTGCCGGCGGACGACCCGGGATCGGGTTCGTTCCCGGCCCAGCATCTGCGGCTGGCGCTGGAGGCGGCGGTGCGCGGCGGGCGGGACACCGACACCGTTGCCGCGATCGCGGGTGGGCTGCTCGGCTCCCGTTGGGGCGCCTCGGCCGTTCCCGCAATGTGGCGGCGGGAGGTGCAACGGGTGGCCCGGCTGCCGCGGCCGCGATCTGATTCGGCTGGCCGTGCACGCGGCGCGTCGTTCAGTCGGGAAACCGGTCGACGACAACGAGGGTTGGCCTTCGGTCGGCCGGATCGACTACGAACGCTGGCACCCGTACGAACCTGTGGTCCGGCACCCGCGCGATTCCGGGGTGCTGCTCGGCTCCGTACGCGCCCTGCGCAATCCGCCCGACAGTGTGGACGCGGTGGTCAGCCTGTGCCGACTCGGTACGTGCGAGACACCGGACGGTGTGCAGCCGCGCGACCACGTGGAGATGTGGCTCGTGGACGCCGGCACGGCGGAGAACCCGCACCTGTCGTACGTCATCGACGACGCGGCCCGGGCGGTCGCCGCGCTCCGCGCCGAGGGGAAGACCGTGCTTCTACACTGCGTCGGCGGCAGATCCCGTACCCCAATAGTCGCGGCGCGCTACTCCGTACTTCGGAATCGGATGGATCCTGCGGACGCGCTCAATGAGGTTGTCCGCGTACTGCCGGAGAATGACGTCAACCCTGAGCTACGGGCGGAGCTGTTGCGCATTGGGCGATAGCCGGCGTCACACGTGACGTGCAAGTGCGCGTACCGCCACCCGGCGTTCGGGCCTGAGCCGGCACGACACGCCGAGAGGATGCGAACGTGGAGCGCTGCGCGGAAAAGCCGCGAGCCATGCGAAGAGTTGATCCAATTCGGATACAAGATCCTCACTCAGCCGTGGTACCTCATCGTCGTAGTAGCTCCGGTGCTGGATGTCGGTCACCGCCGCTGGGCGGACGACGATGTTCATAACCGAGGTCGAACCTCTCGCCGGATGACCTCCCACGGCAGGCCGGACCCTGGGTCACGCCGCAGGTCGTCTAGCGCTTCATTGAGAACGCGTCGCTCCGCCTCGGTAGGGGTGTAGACCGGCTCTCCGGAGTGCGTCCGTAGCGCCTCCTGGAAGAGTTCGGAGCGAGTGCGATGCTCGATCTTCCGCGCTCGTTCGACGAGTTCGTATAGCTCCTCCGGAAGCGTGACGGCGACCTTCTTCACTGCCACTTTCGAACCTCCTCTGCTGATCCCGACAGTCCTGTTGGCCCTGCGCCGCCGATCATGCGTCCACGGTGCGAAGGTGGGCCGCGAGTTGCCGGTCGGGGCTGATGTTCCTCCGATACATGGGACTGCAAGGCGTCGCCGCCAGCCGCACGGCGAGGTCGAGCAGGCTCGGGGTGGGGTTGGTGTAGCGGTAGGTGTCGGCGAGGAAGGCGAACTCGTTCATTATGCCGACGACGCTTCGGTTGGCGGTCGTGGCGATGCGGTGCTCCCGCATGTGCTCCAGTTCGCGCTGGACGATCGCGCCCGGAGTGCCGTGGGCGGCGAGGACAGTCGCGATCTGCCCGGCTACTCGTGACAGCAGGGTGGCGGCGGGCGCGAGCGGCATCAACACCGGAAGCAACGTCAGCTCGTTAACCAGCAGCGCGACCTGCGGTCTCCACGGCAGTGCGGTGGCGTACCACTCGCCGAGCAGTGTTGTCGACTGCTCGCCGTCTTGCAGCGTCGGTAGGCCGACACGTTGCCGCAGCTTCGCCGTCGCACGCAGGATCAGCACCACGTCATCGTGCCGCGTGCCGGCGGGGACTGCCAGCGATTCGTGGTTCCGGCAATAGGCCCGCTCAACAACCGTGTGGCCGGCGTGCCCGGCTCCACGTGGCATCCGGTAGCCGCATACTCGTCAGGTCAGTGACGACGAGTGCGGCACCGTTCGGGCGGGAGGGAGGGGTCCGATGGGCATGACCGGTTGGTGGCGGATCGTCGAGATGCAGCTGTGGGATGCCGAGGCATTCGACCTGGTGGGGCCGGCGTTCATCGAGTTTGACCAGGATCTGGTCGGGCGGTTCCGGTTCATCGCGGTGGAGGGGTGGATGGACTGCCGCGACGTCGAACGCGCCTGTCGTCCCGGCGTGGAGTTCTCATGGCAGGGCAGCGACGAGGGCGACGATGTGAGCGGGCGTGGTTGGGCCGCGCTCACAGCGTACGGCACGCTGGAGGGTCGGATCTTCGCCCACCTTGGCGACGATTCGGGCTTCCGCGCGGTGCGCGCCGAGCCGCAGGCCAGCCCGTTCCGTGGACGCGGTGGAAGCCGTCGATGAGCCGTCGTGGCCGCGGTTCGATCGACCCGATGGAGCGGGCGATCGAACAGGCGCTCATCCCGGACTCGTTCGTGTCCGACCGACGCTGTTTCTCGTTCGTGAGCGACCTTGAGGAGGTTGCGGCGGAGGTAGCTGGGCTGGTCGATGGCTCGCCGACGCGTGCGGTGGTCTTTGGCGGCCGTTAACAAGGTGATCGTGACCCCTCGCCGGACCCAGCACGCGTTCATCGCGAACAAGTCTGACTCCTGCCCGGCATCTCGACCGCATGCTGGGGCGTAGCTGTCGAGGTGTGCAGCGTGCCCGGGGTAGTGCTCGGCGAAGAGTTTCGCGGTCACCTCGCGCGGCGTCTCACGCCGAAACTCGGTGCAGGCTATCCAGGCCGAGGCTTATTCGCTGCCCTTCGCCCGTGCCTGCTTTGACGCCATCGTGAGCATCGACGCGCACGAGTATTTCGGCACTGCGGACAGCTACCTGGCCTACATCACCCGTTTCCTCAAGCCCGCCGGTCACTTGGCGATCGCGACGGGCCCCTACTGAGCCGAAGTCAGAGTCGTCGCGTGAATAGGCGAGCGCGCGCATAGTCTGGGCGAATCCGACCAGTATCGACCGCCGGAGCAAATGTGTACACAATCGGGTACACTTATCTGTATGTTGATCGAGACGATGTCGGTGAGGGAGGCTCGCGAGCGGCTGCCGAGTGTCCTTGAGCGATTCCGAAACGGTGACCGGACGCCAGTGGGCGTGGGTTCTCACCGTAGGACTGAAGCAGTGATGGTGCCGGTCGAGGTCTTCGACGAGTTGACGGCCGAACGTGCGCGCGCGCTGGTCGAGGCCACGGCATCGGTCCGGGCCGAAGGGCTCGTACCGAATGCCAGCGCTGAGGCAATCGTCGAGCAATGGGCCCGAGGCGAAATCAGCACGTCTCAGATGCGCGCCATGGTTCGTCGGCTGTATGGCGTGTAGTGACTGTCGATCCTTACGTCGATCCAGGCAGCGGTGTCCTGCGTAACACGCTGGGCATTGTCGACGCGCAGCGACTGCGGGAGGTCGAGGCCGGCTTGACTCTCGCTGGGCTCGCAGACTTGGCCGTACGAATGCTTCCAGGTAGCTACGACCTTGACCACCTGCGGGCATTCCATCGCGAGATCTTCGGTGACCTCTACCCATGGGCTGGCGAAATCAGGGTGGTCGGGATCGCCCGGTCGGATCCGTTCTGCCTGCCGCAGCACATTGAGGCGTACTCGGCGGAGGTGTTCAATGAGCTGGGCAAGGAGCGCTATCTACGCGGGCTGAACCGCGACAGCTTTCTGGATCGATTGACCCATTACTTTGCTGAGGTCAACGCCGTTCATCCCTTCCGCGAGGGTAATGGCCGGACGCAGCGCGCCTTTTTTCGGCAGCTCAGCCACCAAGCCGGCTGGCCTATAGATTGGTCCAACTTAGACCCAGACGACAATGAGCAGGCTTCGATCGCGTCGCTGCGGGGCAACACCGGCCCACTTCGTGACGTTCTCGACGCACTGGTGGCTCTACCGTGACCATCCCTGGCGGGACGGGCACCGCCCGCCGGCTAGTACGGCAGCCGCACTTGTTGACCGATTCGTGATCTGGTCGGCTGTTCGCCAGAATTCTTGTGATTAATCGTTAAATGTCGATTAACAGTGTCGTGTCGGGCCGTGGATCTGACGCATGAGGGCAGCCGCCCCGTGATCATCCGCGGTTGTGGACCAATCGAATAGTTACGAGACGGCTGCTTGGTTGATGGTAGAGACCGCCGATCTGGCCCGGGCGAAGCGGACCGAGGTACTGGGCCTGGTGGCGGGCACGTTCGCCCGCCGCGAGGCACGGGCGCAGGCCGGCAAGTACGTCGACGGACTGCTGGCTGACCTGCCCCGTACGTGTCATTCGTCCACAGGGGAGGATCCTGCCCAAAGGCCTCACACCCCACACTCCGGATGGAGGACCAGGGGCGGGAATCTCGGCGCGAACGTCAGCATCGTCTGCACGAACTGTCAGGAGCAAAGAAACACCGCGATGTCGCCGGCGAGCGCGGTGCCGTTAATCTCCCTCACTGCCGCAGCCGGCATCCTCATCTGGGCACGTTCGATTCGTGTGATGCGGCGCCGAGGATGCTGGTCGCCGGGTCGTCCAAGCAATGGTTCGCGTTGACCCTGTCGGTCTTGTCTGTGCCTCCAACGGGTGCGAGTGCGCTCGAGGCAAAGGTCGCCGAGATGGGTGACCGGCTAGCTGGCGTGACCTCGCGGGAGGTTCTAGGCTTCGTCTTCAGCAGCCACAGTTCGCGTCGCTCAAGGCATGGACGCCGGAGGACGTTTGGCAGGCGGTAGAGCAGCACCGCTCTGTCGCGGCCGGTGGCGGCTCCGTCTTCGACTCGCACCGAATGGACCTGCTCACGCCGGAGTGGGAGATCTTCACGACCAAGCCGCTGCCCGACCCAACCGAGGACTTCGCGCTACGCGACGACGCTGGTATTCCAGACGCGCTGGGGATGCTGTTCTCGGACGTGGTTCAGGTCGAGCGGCTACGTCAGGTCCGCGCGCTCGTTGGCTTCACCCGCCTCGACGCCCCTGATCCGGAGGATCTGGACCTCGTCGTTCGAGCGCCGCTGACCAGGCTGGCCAAGCCGGAATGGGTCCCCGCGAGCGAGGTGCGGGGCGAGGGTCTATTCGTACGGGTGAGAGAGGACCTGCTGTCGGCGTGGGAGGCACGTGTCCATGGCGGACTAGAGATAGAGGCACACCGCCAGGCGTTCGGGCGTTTCCGCCGTAACAGATACTCGAACCGAGTTCGCGGTGACTTCGATGAGATGCGCGGGTGGCCGGGTGGTCGCTACATCGTCTTGCACACGTTGTCGCATCTGTTGATCCGAGCGGTTGCGCTGGAGTGTGGTTGTGCAGCTGCGAGCCTGTCGGAGCGCATCTACGCCGGCACGGCGGACAATCCTCGTGGCGGCATCCTCATCTACACCGCCGTTCCCGACGCGGAGGGCACTCTCGGCGGACTTGTCTCGCTGGGCGAGCCCGCGTCGTTAGAGCGGATCGCGTGGCGAGCGCTGAGCGATGCGCAGGCGTTTCATCGGACCCGCTTTGCGCCGAGCGTCTCCCGCATCCGCCGGCCGACTTCCTCCACGGCGCTGCCTGCCATGTCTGCCTCTTCGTTTCGGAGACGACCTGCGAGCGCGGCAACCGTTTCCTCGATCGACGGTTCGTTGTACCGCTTGGCGACCCGAAGCTCGCGCTCCTGCCGGACCTGCGATGGGCAGCCTCGAGTCCGCGGTCCACCAGGCGCTCGCGACGCTCTCGCCGACCCAGCTGCGGCAGCTCGCCGACGCCGTCGTCGTGCCATCCCCTGACGAAGCTGTCGTGCACGCAAGAGCATGGACGGAGCGGATCGGCCCTTCAGTTGCGGGAGTCGTGTTCACCATGATCCGACCGGCGAGCATGGGGTCGGTCTGTGCGGCAGTCTGAATGCGGAGTGCCGCGGCGGCGAGCTTGAATTCCTCAGGATCGGCGTCGTACGGGGTAGCGCGGCTCGTCCACGGCTCGCGGCTGAAGCTGGCCGCCGAGCCGACGCCGCACGCTCAGCCGCGGGGTCGTACAGAGATGTGTCAACCGTCTGCGCGCGCCAGCGAACACCCGAACGCCAATGGCTCCCGAGGAGGTCGCATGAATCTTCCCACCGTCGTCTTGGCATGCAGCCGCTGCCCCAACGACACACGCAATCCCATCATCGATGTCCACGGTGGGCTGTGCCGGCTGTGCCAGCAGTTCGACCACCACTACAACCCGGCTGATCTGGTACGGGAGCGTGAGTTCGTCCAGGACCTACGTGGCACCGGCGCGGGACGCCACGACGCCATGGTTGGGGTGTCTGGCGGGAAGGACTCCACTGCCGCGCTGGCCCAGGTGATCGAGTTGGGTTTCACACCACTGGCGTTCACATTGGACACCGGCTACTACCCGGCCCACATCGTGCCCCGTGCGCGGGCCGCCGGCCGACAAGCTGGGCGCGGACCACGAAATCATCGACCTTCGGCCGCACGTGCGGCCTAGCGACCGGATGTCCTTTGGGTTGACGGCCGACCTCTACGACCGTGCGGAGGACGACGCCGCAGCGGTTGTGTTCGGCCGGCTCTATGCCGAGGGGCGACGCGCGTTCTCCATCCGCAACGAGGAGCCGATGCCATACGTACGCACCTGTCAGCTCTGCCGCCGTCTGGTGGTGCGGGCCTACCACCGCGAGGCGACAAGCCTCGGTGTGCGGGTCGTGATCCTCGGCACCAACGAGTGGGTCGGCCTGAGCCAGAACACGTCCCGTGACGGCTACCGATTCTCCGCCGTACGACGACTTCGGCCCCCCGGCACGAACAGCGCCGTGTACGTAGTGCATCTGCCGTTCCTGCAGCGCACAACGATCGACGACACGCGCCGCGTCCTCGACCGGCTCGGCTGGACCGAACCGGAAGGAGAGGGCCTGGTCGAGTCCAACTCCAACTCGTGCCTACTCTCGCGGGCTGCGGAAGCGAAGGCGAGCCGACTGCTGGGGTTCCACCCCGACACCACCCGACTGGCTCGCGAGGTCACCGCCGGGTTTCTCACGCGAGATCAGGCCGTGGCCGCCTTGGCGCGACCGCACGACCATCCGCGTACCGTCCGCGAGGTTCTCGCCGACGCCGCAATCCTCTGAGCGGGAGAAACACCATGCCTTCATCCACGGCCGATCGTTGGGATATCGGCCCGGCCCTAGGGCTGGACATCGTCGGGATGCCAGTCCTAGACGCACACATCACAGTCAACGGAGGGGCACTCCACGGCGTCTGGGTGCTTTACATCAACAACGCCATCAGCGACGCGCTGATGGTGGCACGCGGGTTCCGTCGCGTAGGGGCGAAGGTGTGCAGCGTTCTGGTGCCTTACCACGGCGCGACCGGCGATGCGCAACACGCGATCCGTTGGGTGTTCAGCGCGCTCGGCCCGACCTACTATCCCCCAGCGACGCACCCCACCCGCCTCGCCGACGTGATGACTTCTACGGTGCGTGAGGCCATCACCCAGGTCGGCCGCACGGCTGCGCTGGACGGACGCGTCGTGTGGTGGCCGGGCGCAGTGTTGGCCTCGTTGGTGGTCGCTGCGGCGGCGAGTGTGACCGTGGCTATCACCAGCGTTCCGGGGATGTTCCAAGACCCGAACGCCGGCATCTGGGCCACGCTGCTGGTCGCGGTGTTCTGTGGGTACGGTGTCGCGGCTGCGGGTGAATTGGTACGCGGCAGCTCGTCGCGAGGAGTTCCCGGTCTCGCGTTCGGGGTTGTCGCTGGCGTGCTGTGACTGGGTGAGATCTGGACCCAGGCGCCGGCCCGGCTTTCGCCCGGTTTGGAGCGCGCGGTGCCGGCCGTCTGCGTGGTCATGGCGGCGCTGACGACCGTCGCAGTCGGCGTGGTCGGCGGCTGGCGTGGCCGCACCCGGGCAGCGGCGCTGTGTAACGGTGTGTGGGCCGGGCTGGTCAGCGGCGCGGTCATGGTGTCCGGCATGGTCACCATCCTGCTCAGCAACCTCGACCTTCTCGGGGCTCGCGCCGACTATCGGCGGGAACTGGTCGCAAGCGGGATGACCGACATGGCCACCTACCTGGCTGCCGACGCCGTCGCCGCCTCAATAACGCATATGATCATCAATCTCGGACTCGGCCTCGGCGGTGCGGCGGTCGGATGGATCATCATATCGGCATTGCAGCAACATTTCGCCCGCATTGCCGGGTCGCGTAGGTCCGCTGCAACGATGTCGTACGCCGGCGCGGTCTGCGGCGTTAGGGGTGCACAGAGGGCAGGTAGCTAAGGTCGAGCGTGTCGGTATGGCCACCCCGGGCAGGGCTGCGCGAGCTCGACACCGCCGCCGGCGACCCGGGGCTCGCCGGCCACCACCGGTTGCACGCGGTCCGGGCCCCACCTGCTCACGCGAAGCCGCGCAGCGTGTCCTGCAGCAGCCTGAGCTCGGCCTTCTCCATTGCATCCACGCCGCCGAACATGTAGCCGCCGAACTTGACCGGCGGGCCCGAGCGTTCCGTCGCCACGACGGCCCGGCCCAGGTCGGCTACCGCCGCCTCGACGTCGGCCAGAGTCACGTCCGTGTTGCGCGCGATGTAGATCTCGGTCAGCCGGCGATTGGGCAGCAGCTCTCCATGCAATGCACGAACCGCGGGTACGTCGTTGAACAGCTCCCAATACATCCGCGAGCCGGGAATGATAGCCGGAGCGGCCACCGACACCGTCGTTATGATCTCCTGATAACTCGCCGTCAATTCGAGCCAGCTGTCCACCTCGGACTTCAGTAGATCGAGTGTGGTGCCGGGAAGACCGAGTATGCCCGAGATGTAGAGCCGATAGTCGAGTTCCCGGGCCAGATCGAGCGCCTGCATCGTCTGCTCGTGGCCCCGGTTGATGCCCTTGGAATCGGCCCTGAGCAGCCGCGGACTGAACGCCTCGATGCCGACGTTCCAGGTGCGCACGAACCCCTGACACAATCGCGCTGCGCTGAGAAACTCGGGCACCAGGCCGTACGCGAGCATGAACCGATGCTCGCGGAGCACATTAGAGCGCTCGCAAGCCTCCGCCAGTTCGTCGAGGAACGAGAAGGCGCCGCCCCACTGCTCGCGTGAGAAGCCGAGCGTGGAGTCACCCGCGGCGTAGACGTTCGCGCCCAGTACTCCGACCGCGGACTCCAGTGCCGCCACCACCGAGTCGACGTTGGCCACCTTCGGTGTGAGGCCCTGGATTGAGCAGTGCTTGCAGCGCCGACTTGGGCGGCTGCCCCAGTGGCAGCCCCCGTCGATGGGCAGCGTAATCATCCGCGGAAGCGAGTAGTGGCGCTGGTACCAGAGGGCGAAGGCGCCGTCGTACTCCTCCTCGAGGGTCTT
Organism: Micromonosporaceae bacterium; assembly: GCA_020027875.1. Classification (GTDB taxonomy): domain Bacteria; phylum Actinomycetota; class Actinomycetes; order Mycobacteriales; family Micromonosporaceae; genus JAXIPB01. The sequence goes on from JAHRHA010000075.1 coordinate 26,183, forward strand.
CTCGATCAGTGTGTAGTCGGGCAGCAGGCGGCGGTCGAGGGGAAACGTCGGAGCCGTTTGACGCACGACGCCGCCACCGGGTCCGCGGTACGCCACGGACGGCACGTCGGTCAGCTCGAGCCGACCCTGCAGCGCATAGAGCAGGCCCATCATGGTGAACGGGCCGTTGTTGCCGATGCTGACGAAATCGACGAGGCGCGAGCCGTACGCCCCGGTCAGCACCTCCTCGTGCAGCACGCCGGGGTGATCGTTTCCGAAGACCACCACCGCATTTGGGTTGGCTTTCTTGATCGCGGCGGCAACGATGTACGACCACGGCGCGGTCGCGGTGTACACGGAGAAGGCAGCCACGTCAGGCGGGCTCTCATCGATCTCCGCCGCGATGTCGGCCCAGTCGTGATGACTGAGGTCGAGGTAGCGCCAGTCTATGAGCGGGAAGCACACGTGGTGGTAGGTGATCATCTCGACGAGTGACGCGTGCGGATACACGGTCGCCTCGTTGAGGTAGCGTTCCTGCCCCTCCACACCCGGGATGAGCGCGCCGCCACCGGAGTGGCTGCCCCTGTGGGCTGATGTGAGCGGGAGCCCGATGTACCACACCGAGCGGAGTCGGCGAGCACCCGGCGCGGGCTCGCCACCGCCGGGAAGCGGCAGTCGCCACCGATACTCCCGGCCGGTGTCGACAACCTCCTGGTACGGCTCGAGTCGCATCATCTCGGCGCCCGTCTCGTCGCGAGTAGACGGATCGGGGCAAAGCACCGACCCGCGCGCTCGGATTCACGTCCGTCGCTTCTGCCCCTAGTATGAGCGATGCGCCCGCCCCTACGCCCGAGGATCCTCACGTGTCGCGTCGACCTTCCATTGTCTTTCTGCAGGTGGCCGTCCTTCTCTTCGGCACACTGCTCGCTGTCGCTACAAACATCGTGCCCGAGCCTGGCAACCTGCCCGACGCTCAGGTCGAGCTGGTGAGACGCTGGTCCCTTCCGGCCATCTGCGCGATCGTCGTCCTGCTCGCCATCTTCCAGTGGATTATCTACCGTCTAGAGCACTCCCCGCGCACACCGCGATGGAGTCCGGGTCGCTCGCCGTACCCGGGGCTTGAGGCCTTCAACGAAGAGGACGCCGGGGTCTTCTTCGGTCGTCGCGATGACATTGACCTGCTGTACGACCGGCTCAATCCGGCCATACCGGGCAAGTCCCTGCGGTTCGTCACGGTTGCGGGCCCATCGGGCGCGGGCAAGTCCTCGCTCGTCCGTGCCGGCCTGCTGCCGCGGCTCGCGCAGCGCGGTCGCTGGGCGGTGCTGCCGGTGGTGACGCCCGAGGAGCAGCCCTTCGTCAACCTCGCCAACAGCCTCCGTTCCGTCCTCAAGCGACGGTCCAAGAGCGACTTGGCGCGCCGGCTCACTGAAGATCCGTCATGCCTGCCCGACCTCATCGAGGCCGTCCGCACGGCGCATCGGGGCCGAGCGAGCAGGGTACTCGTCGTGGTGGACCAGGCCGAACAGCTGCTAGCCACCCGTGATCCAGAGCGTGGCCTCGCATTCCTCGGTGCGTTGGACTCCGCCGTGCGCGCCGACGACAAACTCTGGGTGCTGTTCGTGCTTCGGTCGGAGTTC
>JAHRHA010000076.1 GCA_020027875.1 Micromonosporaceae bacterium
ACAGGCCACCCACCGGTTCGATGTCGGGCGGGGGCTGCACCAGATCTACTTTGAGCTCGTGGGCGCGGGCGACTCGGTCGAACTGACCATCAACGACCCAACCGTGACGGTGTGCGTCGACCAGATAACAGTTGGCAACCCGGTTCCACAGCAGTAACGCTTAGTGGCTCCTGGACCGCTATGACTCGGTTCCGCGCCACTCGCGCGTGCCGACGGTGATGAGACGGTGCGTGGCCCTCGTGAGCGCGACGTAGAGAACCCGGATGCCGACCGGGGACTCGACCTCGATCTCGTCGGGCGCCACGATGACAACCCCGTCGTACTCCAGGCCCTTCGCCCGCATGCCGTCGACGACGTGCACGCGCCCGCCATGGTTCGAGCCCGTGAGCCAGGTCGCCACTGTGTCGCGGCGGGCGGCCGGCGCGATCACACCCACGGTGCCCTCGACCGCAGCGAGCAAGTCGGCCACCGCCTTGCTCACGGCGGTGGGGAGGGTTGACGGTCTTGCGGTGCGGCGGTCGGGGGGAACACCGGTGCGTCGCACTGCTCTGGGGAGGTCCGCGTCGGGCACGGCGCGGCGAACCACGTCGGCGGCGAACTCGAAGATCTCGGCCGAGTTGCGATAGTTGGTGGTGAGGTGGAACCGACGGATCTGCTTGCCGCGCAGGGCATCGTCGCGCGCCCGACGGGCCTCGGCGAGGTCAGGCCAGGCACTCTGGGCCGCGTCACCAACGATCGTCCAGCTCGCCTGGCCCCCACGCCGGCCGAGCATGCGCCACTGCATCGGCGAGACGTCCTGTGCCTCGTCGACGAGCACATGGGAATAGCCGCCGTAGTTGTCCGGCCGCGGCGCCCGCTCAGGCGCCGAGAAGTAGCGATCAGTCACTGTGGACAGTTCGCGGATATCATCGCCTGCGAAGTCGATACCGCGGTTGCGGCTACGGTTGCGCTTGCGGTTGGGTCGCGGCGGCTCACCAAGCAGGACCCGTAGCTCGTCCACGAGCGCGATGTCAGCGACGGAGAGATCGGCCGCCGCCGCCCACGACGCAGCAAGCGCTGCACACTCGTCACCGCCAAGCCAGTCGCGGCCGGCGTGACGAACGCGATCGACGTCGCGCAGCCAGCCCAGGACGTCGGCCGGGGCGAGCACCGGCCACCACGTCCGGGCGAACCGTTCGAACTCGTCACGGTCGAAAATCTCCTCGGCGAAGGCGTTCGCGATCCACGACACGCCCGGAGGTCGGACCGCCCAGAGTGCCAGGACAAGCGCTCGGCGCACCTCGGCCCCGGCCGCGTTCGGGGCGTGTACGCGCGAATGAAGGTCCCGGCGCACCCTCGCCAATGCGTCCGACCGCACCCGCAGGACCTCGGCCGCGTACACGATCCTGAGCTCGGTCGGTGCGTCCGGCGGCGCCTCGCGGATGGCCCGCTGCAGGAATCGCCGCATCCGCAGGGAGCCCTTGCGCGCAGCGAGCGTCGGCGGGTCCAGCCGATCCGACCGGAGCCCGTCGACGATGGCGCCGAGAGCCCGCAGCTCCGCTGTCTCCTCGCCGAGTGACGGCAGCACGCGCTCTACATAGGACATGAAGACGGGGGAGGGACCCACCAAGAGCACGCCGCCGCCCTCGAACCGGCGACGGTCACGATAGAGCAGATGCGCAGCACGGTGCAGTGCGACCGCCGTCTTGCCGGTGCCCGGGCCACCCTCGATGAGGGTCACGCCACCGGCGGGAGCCCGGATCGCTTCGTCCTGCTCCCGCTGGATGGTGGCGACGATGTCGCGCATCCGTTCGCCCTTGGCCCGCGCCAGCGTGGCCAGAAGGGCCCCATCCCCGACCACGGTGACCGCCGTGGCCGCCTCACCATCGGCCGCCGCATTGAGATCGAGGAGATCATCCTCCACATCGAGCACCTTCGGACCACTGCATCGGATGACCCGCCTGCGTACGACGCCCATCGGATCCTCGGCCGTCGCCTGGTAGAAGGCCGCAGCACCGGGTGCTCGCCAGTCGATGACCAACGGCTCATGGTCGAGGTCGCGCAGCCCGAGCCGTCCGATGTGGCGGATCTCTCCCCCGCGCAGGTCGAGGCGACCGAAGACCAGTCCTTCGTACTCCGCGTCCAGTGCACGCAGCCGACGTGCCGCGTGGTAGACCATCGCGTCGCGTTCGACGAGCGATCCCGGCGTGCGCGCTCGAGCGATCCGATGGCCATCCCGGTGGGTCCGCTCCGCCTCGGCGCGCAGCGTCTCCACCCGCGCGTAGACACGGTCGACGTGCGACTGCTCCTTGGCGATTTCCGCCTCGCGCGCTGCTTCGATGGTCGCTCGCTCCCTACTCAACTGTGCCCACGCCAAGGGTTGGGGGCCCCGGCCGGACCTTGAGTCACCTGCCGGAGGCAACCATTGTCGAGCACGAGGTCCTGGGCGATTTCGCCGGGCTAGGCTCGGCACTGCGGGATGAACCCGTTGTGTGGTCGAGGCAACACGCCTTCCGCATACTTCTACCGTTTGGCTGTTGGTCCTGGGCACCTATTCTCGGCCGGTCGCATTCACAGCAGGAGGGTTTCACACCATGACTACCACCGCGTCGGCTCACACGGCAGCGGAGTTCGCTGACCGGCTTTTCGGCGCGACGCTTGGCTTGATCGACGTGCTCGCCTTCTACTTGGGCGACCGGCTCGGCTGGTATCGGGCCCTCGCCACCGGCGGGCCGGCCACGCCAATAGAGCTCGTGGCCAGAGCTGGCGGATCGGAGCGGTACGCCCGGGAGTGGCTGGAGCAGCAGGCCGGCAGCGGAATCGTGGCCTTGGCTGAGGATGGTCGCTTCGCCCTGCGGCCGGTGCCGCCGAGGTGCTCACCGACTCTGAGAGCCTGTCCTATCTAGCCCCGCTGGCCCGGATGTTCGGCGCCGCCGCGGTGCAGTTACCGGCACTACTCGACGCCTACCGCACCGGAGGTGGCGTCGGCTGGGCTGAGTTCGGCGTGGACATGCGCGAATCGCAGGCAGACATGAACCGGCCGTGGTTCCTTCACCAGCTCGCCGAGGTCCTCGCCAGTGTGCCGGACGTCGACGCCGTGCTCCGCCAGCCAAGAGCGCGGATCGCGGACATCGGTTGCGGTGCCGGCTGGTCGAGCATCGCGCTCTCGCACGCGTACCCGGAGTCCTCCGTGGAGGGTTGGGATGTCGATGCTCCGTCGATCGAACTCGCCCGCGCGAACGCGCTCACGGCAGGGCTGACGGACCGACTGACTTTCTCTTCGGCCGACGCATCAGGTCTCGGCGAGGCCTCGTACGACGCGCTGTTCGCCTTCGAGTGCGTGCACGACATGCCCCGGGCGGTCGAGGTTCTTGCCGCGATGCGGCGCGCGGTTCGCTCCAGCGGTGCCGTCGTGGTGATGGACGAGGCGGTGGCCGACACGTTCGCCCCACCCGGCGATGACCTCGAGAAGCTCATGTATGGGTTCAGCCTCTTCGTCTGCCTACAGGATGGCATGTCGTCGCAGCCGTCGGCCGGCACCGGCACGGTGATGCGGGTCGATACCCTCCGGGCGTACGCCCGTGAGGCCAGCTTCTCCGACGTCGAGGTTCTGCCCACCGAGGAGTTTGGCTTCTGGCGCTTCTATAGCCTGCTCCCCTAGCCGCACCTTGCGCGGTGACCCGCTGAGCTCGTCTGATACACGCACCCCGCGCAGCGGCGAAGCAGTTACGACGGGCGATGCGACCGCATCATCAAGGACACGCCCGGGAGCGACTTGACCGGCAGATAGCGCTCCAACGCGATCACCGCACTCAAAGCCGCGTTTATGGGGCGCGGCACAGTGGCGAGATCACTCCCGGTGGCCCTGCGGCGCCGAAAGTCCGCTACAGGACGCATGAGCACATTCCAGCTGCACAGCTCATCCGTCATCAGGCCGGCCTTCTCGGTCAGATCGGTAAGCGTCTCGCGGGTGTATCGACGGACGTGGCCGACCGCCACGTCGTGCGCCGACCAGAGTCGCATGTCGCAGGGCACCGCGATGAGCGCCGTGCCACCCGGCCGGAGTACCCGGTGAATCTCCGCCGCAGCGAGGTAGTCATCCTCGATGTGCTCCAGAATGTCAAAAGCAACCACCAGATCCATCCCACACGAAACCAACGGGAGGAATCGGGCGTCGGCGCGGATTACCTCCAGCCCGCGCTCAGCAGCCACGCTGGCGCCGTCGACGCTATATTCCAGGGCCAGGGACGACCAGCCGCGCGACCTCAGGACCCGTGTGTTGCCGCCTCCGGCCGCACCAACATCCAACGCCCAGCCGGGCCCCTGTCCTGCGGCCTCCAGCCGCCGCAGGGCGCGATCGAGCATGATCCGCCGTTCGCGGTACCACCAATGCGTGTCCTCCAGGAGAGCCAACTTGCGGATCTCCGTCGCTTCCATCGGTTCCTCCGCTGCCGGCTCTGCCTAAGAGGGGTTCAACGTACAACACCCCAGCGCCTAGCGGGCAACGAGGCGAAAGCCGCCTGAGGCGGGGAGTTCGTTGGGCCGGAGCCCGCCCGGGCTGCTGGTGCTTCGCCGACGCCTACGTGGATGGGTTTGCCACGCCTTGCCAGCTTGGCAAAGATTCGCTACGTGCGTGGGCCAATGACCTCGCCGTCGACGAATGAGCCGGACTTCGCATCCGCATCAGCCAGAAGCTGGATGGAACCCGGGTGACGCCAGAGAGGATCTCGCCATCGACCGCGTCGAAGGCCTCCCGGGCAAGGGCGAGGAACCCTTCTGGCTGCCGGACGTGCCGACCGCGGTCATTCTCCGACATCCACCGAGAGATCCGACCCTGACTCGGCTCAAAACAAGTGTCCAAGCTGATCACGCGGCCACCCGGGGCGAGCAAACGGGCCGCCAGGTTGAGCAGGTTCGCGGACTCGTCGTCGGAGAGATGGTGCAGCAAACCCATGAGCAGCACCGCGTCGGCTTGCGGTAGCTCGGCCAGATGCGTTGCCGCGATGGCTTCGCACCGGAACTCGGCCCGATCGCCCCACCGTCGGCGGGCATAGTCGATATAGCGACGGTCGGTGTCGAACCCGATGTAACGGACGGCTGGGAGCCGCTCGAAGTAGTACGCCGGGCCGCAACCGACGTCGAGCACGCATTCGCCCGGCTTCAGCTCGAGCTCGGAGATGCAGCGATTCCGCAGCTGGTCGGCCCCGATCGCGCGCTGTAGTGCAACGTAGAGCGGAACGTGGCCCAGAAGCCCCTTGGCCCATGCCAGCATTCGTACGCTCCCATCCGGCCCCGCCGACGCGGCGACTTTGTACGCCCTGAACCGTCGCCAGATCTACGCCACCATAAACGACGTTGGAAATGCGTCGTGACCAGAGTCGGGCGTACCCACGCAGCCCGTACCAGAATAGTGACTATTTGACTAGTTCGTGCCGATTTGTATGACGGGACGGAAATGTCAGGAGCGGACTAACCCCTCGCCAGCTCATGATCATGGCGATCATGGGCGGGGCCGCGGGTCACCACGTGAAGCTGCTCGGGTATGTTTGGTCCGCCAGCGCCTCCTGACCGGCAGCGTTGGGGTGGAAGAAGTCGATCGCGCTGAGCATGGTGAATTTGAAGGCGAAGTTCGCCACGTTGTCGTGTCGGCATCGGGGGCCGTACTCCGCGCAGGCGGCCCGAACCTGTCCATTGTAGGCAGTGATCCTGCTTTTGAAGGCCTTACGTCGGGCCACGTCCGCCGCCGCGGTCGACGTCGGGTTGCCGAGAAGGTTCGGGCAGATGCCTGACTTCCATACACCGACAGCGATCTTATTAGTGTGGCCGAGTTCCCAGACGCGGTAGATGTCCGGGATGCTGACCACGAGGACCCGCGCGTTCTGCATACCCTTCTTGATGCTCGCGAGGGCGGCGTCGAACTCGGCCCGGAACGAGGCAACGGATGTCATTTCCCCGCGGCAGGCGTCATTGCCACCCACCAGGATGGTGACGTAGTCGGCCTTCTGGGCCACTGCGGCGGTTGCCTGGCCGGGCAGGTCGCCCACTCTGGCGCCCGGCCGGGCGAGGTTGCGGGCGTGCTCGCCGATCGCAGGATTTGCCTTAAGTATGCGCCGATAGTGGGAGTCGACCTGCGTCCCGTCGCCGGTGGCCCACGAGTTGCGAGGGCAGGATGTCGGGGCGAGGCACGACCCGTACGCAGCGGTCAGCGAATCGCCGAGCGCGACCATCGATGAGGGGTAGCCCTTGACCGGCGGCGGCGCCTCGCCAGGATCGCCGCTCGGGCCGCGACCTGGGCTCTTGCAGGCGAATGCGAGCATCGCCAGCAGCGGTAGCGCGACCAGCGCCCAACGTCGTGACATGCAGACTCCCAAGGAAGACGTGACCCCTGCGGCCACTCCACGGCACCGATCCGAGACTGTCATACCCCGTTGCCACGATCGGCGGCATGGAGTCGAATCAGTCATCCGGTTACATCGTGCACACATGGTCGGGGCGGTCGTACCGGCTTCCCATCGATCGAGACCAGTTTAGTTCACTGCTCAGTTACGTCGACGAGATGATCGCGCTGCACGGGTGCGACAACACCCTGCAGCACGCCGAGACCTGGGCGCGGGCCCACAAGGTCGCCTGGTTCAAGCTCAACCGCAGCCTAAGGAGCCTGGGCGGATTCTGCGATTGCGAGATCGGGCTGAACACGGTCGCCGATGGCGAGGAGGAACCCGAAGACTGGTAGCTCAGAACGCTCTATCCCATGGTCTTCGCGCCGTCCAGGGACTCACGGATGATGTCGGCGTGGCCGGCGTGCTGAGAGGTCTCGGCGATGACGTGAAGGAGGACCCGGCGCACCGACCAGCGCGCACCCGGCTCAAACCACGGCGCCTCAGGGAGCGGGTGGGACACGTCCAGATCCGGCAGCGTCGATACGAGACCGTCGGTCTCCCGCGCAACCCGCTCGTAGGTGTCAAGCAGGCCGGCCACCGTGTCGCCGTCGGACATGCGGAACTGGCCTTCCCAGTCGACCGGTTCCTTCTCCATCGCCGCGGCACCGCCGACTGCGAATCTCATCCACCTCTCCTCGGTGCCTGCCACGTGCTTGATCAGGCCGCCCAGGCACAGCTCGCTTGCGGTCGTGCGTTGCGCCGCCTGCTCGTCGGTCAGCTCTCGCACCGTAAAGCGCAGGAAGCCTCGGTGCTTCGCCAGCGTCTGCAGTAGGTCCGCACGCTCTCCGGTCGCGTTTGGCTCGAGGGTCATCGTGTCGCCCGCCGCTCGGTCTCGTCTGCCAAGCACGCTACGACGACCCACCGACACTGTGACCGTCGGCTCGACCGGGCATAACCGTGCGACGGGCTGGCAACACTGCTCGCCAAGCCAGGGAGTCCGCCCGCGACGTCCGCGAGAGCGTCCGGGAGGCGTACGAAGCCTGACCGTGGCGCATGGTGCGCCGTTGTCCGCATTCCATGTCCTGCAGGCCAGCCCGGCGCGGTCGTCGTCTGCTTCACCGACGGGCTCATCGAGCGACGGGGCGAACCCATCGACGCCGGCCTGGAGCGACTGCGCTCGGCCATCGAGCCCGGGCCCGCCGAGGACGTCTGCTCCACGGTCATGTCCAGCGCTGGGGTCGAGCGGCCAACCGACGACGTCGCCCTCCTGGTCATACACCGGCGCGACTTCAACGATTCGATCCTTCGATCACCAGCCGCATCGGACTAGAACGACGTGGTAGGCGCCTTGGCGCGCCCACGGCTGGGCGCAGGGTCAGCGCGTTTTCGGCAGATCGAACTGGTCGGCAGCGCGGCAATCCCTCGGGCCGCCCACCCCGCCAGGGCCGATCTGGGAGAGCACCTCCCGCGCCCTTACTCGGCCGAGGTTCCAGGCGTACCAGGGGTCGGGCTCGGCCAGGTCGGCAGCGATCCAGCTCAGCGTGCAGCGCCGTACCACGTCGGGCAGCTCGGCCAGTGCGGGGGTCGCGTCCGCGGATAGGGCCCGCAGGTACCAGGCGTCGATCTTGCCGGTTTCCTGGTACCGGTTGATGTTGCGGCGCGCCGCGTAATCCTCGACGTTGAGGACGGCCAGGCTGAGCAACATCACGACGGCGAGACCCACCGTCGCCCGCGGGATCCATGACCCGCGCCAACGGATGCCGGCCGCCAGGATCATCACGAAGACGGCGCCGAGCAGCAGCTCGAACGCCATCACGAAGATCCGTTCGCCGGTGAAGCTGTAGACCTTCTGATAGGTGTACATGCGGAACAGCGCGGACACCACGATCACGATGCTGAGCGCGGACAGGAGGCCGAGCAGGACCCGCAGCACCATCCGGTCTGCAGGCCGGTCGCGGTTGGCCCAGCGGGTCACGCCGGCCAAGATAGCGAGCGTCAGCAGGGTGACGGCGACCAGCTGCCAGAACCCACTCCGGGCATAGTCGGCGTAGCTGAGACCGGCGGTCTGCAGCACATGACGCTGTCCGCCGAACAGCACCGTGACCTGCACCGCGACGAAGCCACCGAACAGGACCACCAGTGCGCCGATCGGCAGCGCCCATTCCAACAAACTCAGGTGGCGGGCGCCCGGCTCGTCCATTGCGGACAGATCCACGGGTGCCGAAACCGTGTAGACGGCCGCCACCGCAATCAGGCCGCCTACGACAAACAGAAAGATCCAGACGAACACGGTGCCGGCGTTGATCTCAGGAGTGAGGTCGCGGAGAACCTGGGAGAAGGCGGCGTCCGCCGAGGAGAGTAGAGCGCCGAACACGGCGAGCACGGTCGCGGTGACCACCACCGACCAGAACATCCGTCGGCCAACGCCGATCTGGGTGCCGTCCCAACCGCGTACCTGGAGATTGCGGGTAACCCAGGGCAGCCCACGAAGCGCGGCGAACGGCGCCGCCATGAGGCTGAACAGTATCGAGCGCGTCATCCGCCCGCCGACAATGGCCAACGCCGCGCATCCCAGCGCGCCGAGTACGCAGAATGTCACCAACCACCACGCGTTGCGGAACGTCAGCACCGAGAGCAAGGCCAACGCCGCGACGGCCCAGGCCACCCTGATCAGCCGTTCGGTGCGGCGCTCGCCGGCGGCTGACCGCCACACCGCGAGGAGGACGCCGATGGTCAGAGCCAGCCCGCCGAGGAGCCAGCCGATGCCCGTTCGGCCGAGCGGCACGAAGACCGCAAAGCCCAACGCACCAGCGAGTACTCCGCTCGGCACCGCCCAGCCGGGCGCTTGAGCGGGCCCTGGCCACCTGGCGTCGAGGAACGACGGCTGGGGAGGGCGCGGAGCGAACCCGCCGAACGGTGTTGTGATTGGTGCGGTCACGTTCGGCGCCGGCGGCGCGGACGTTGCGGGCGCCGGCTCGCCCGATCCCGAGTCATTGGCGTCCGCTGATGCCGATGGCGCTACTTCAACCGCAGCCGTCTCACCCCGCACCGCATCTTCCGGCGCGGTCTCTGGCGGCGCGGCCTCGTCGGTCACGGCCGGTGCGGCCACGGCCGGTGCGGTCACGGCGGAGCCGTCTACTAGCGGTACGAAGACCGCGTAGCCGCGCGTGCCGGCCGGAACGGACACCGGGATGGCCCAAGCCGGCTGGCTCGCCGATCCCGGCCACTGGACGGCGGTCGTGCCCGGCTCAGCGGACGGCATGACGAGCAGGTACGGCGTCGAGCCATCAGGCAGCTCGAAGGTTGGCCCAGCGTCAGACGGCGACTCAGAAGGCGTTGGACTCGGCGTTGGTGATGCCTCCGACACAGCACGCTCCAGATCGGGGACGGTTGGGGCACTCTACCGTCCTGATCGCCCACGCCGCCGCCCCTCTTCGCTCTAGCTGCGCAGGCCGGAAACGGCGAGTCGCGTGCTGCGTGGCCCTGATTCCGGCGTTCGATCGGGGCTGGGCTGCCGCCGAGCAGTACCGCGGGTCAGTCGTCTGGAGGACATCGTCCGGGAGGTCGAGCTGAAAATAGTTGTGGTAACGATTGAAAGTAACCGCCCACCTGTCGAGGAAACCCTCCGTACCGAGAATTCCTTGAAATGGCATTTGAATCCCGGGTCCGTAATAAACCCTACGCGGGCGATCCAAGCCGACCCCGGATCATCTACAAGGGACAGTTCCACGTGCTCGAACTTCTCGTACCGCCGCCAACAACTCGGCGGCCGACAACTCATTCGTTCGGTACGTACACCCACCCAAAAATGATCAGCGGCCTAGCCGTCCGACTAGGCCGCCGGAATGCGGATTCGCATTGCGCGCCCGAAGAGGGTCGGTGGCAGGCCCTAATCGGCCACGTCTGCCCATCGGTACCAATGATCACACTCACAGAGTCATATCAGCGTGGTCGGCAGCTCGCCGCCGCTGTTTCTGATCCATTCCTCCGTAGCGGCACGGATCTTGAGCCTCAGGATCTCTTTGCGGACAGAGTCATTGATGCGAACACTTAGCAGCATCACAATCCTCGCCGAAGGAGGTTGATCCGATGGGCGACATGGCGGACAAGATCCGCGAAAACCGCCTCCGTCGCATGGCGGACCAGCAGGGGTACGCACTCGTGAAGAGCAGGGGCCACGACCCGCACGCGGTCGGTCACAGCGGCTACATGATCGTGGAACCGTACACGAACACGATTGTGTACGGCGATATCGACTCGCATCAGGCGCTCACCCTCGACCAGGTTGAGGCGTGGCTGCACAGGCAGTCCCAACCCAGGAACGGAGAGCAGAGTGGCGAGCGCGGATGATCCTATCCGCAAGATCACTCTTGCAGTCGGGTCGATCGGGTGTCGCGCCGTCATCGACTGAGGCCAAAGGTCGGCAAGGTGACGGGACAATCCGTCGTGAACGCAGACGGCGGTGCCGTGATCGTTCGTGATCCACGGACCTTCACGTACTTCATGCTCAAGGAGCGGCGGAGTTGGTGTTCCGGCCTGCGCGACTCGGCTCGGGAGCTAGGCTTGGTGTGACGAAAGTGAGGAACCCGGTCCCGTCCTGGGTGGTGCAAAAGTACAGCGGAGATCTCCATCCCCGTTGCGGTGACCGTTTTTCCGGGCGAGATCTACCAGGCGCCACGCAGCTGGACAGAGCACGCCTACCGCGCTCATCTACTTGAACGAGGTTGACAAGGGCGGTCACTTCGCGGCGTGGGAGGAGCCGGAACTGTTTACGGACGAGGTTCGAGCGGCGTTGCGGCCGCTGCGGTGATCGGACGACAATGCTGCCCGTCGTTCCGCGCACGTCACGGCATGACGCCGGTTTTGGAGAGTCATGACCATCCGGATTCCTAACTTCATGGTCGAGCGTTGGGTCAACTCGGCGCCGCTGACCGCCGATGCGCTCCGCGGCAAGGTCGTCCTGGTCGACTTCTGGGAGTACACCTGCATCAACTGGATCCGCACCGCGCCCTATGTCACGGCATGGAATCGCGACTACGCCAACCTCGGCTTGGTCGTCATTGGCGTGCATGCGCCCGAGTTCGAGTTTGGCCAGCGCGCGGAGAACATCGACCGGGGAATCCGCGACCATGGCCTCACCTACCCGATCGCGCTCGACAATGACTTCGCGGTCTGGCGGGCCCTCGGCAACAACGCCTGGCCGGCAAAGTACCTCTTCGATGCGGAGGGAAGACTAGTCGATCGGTGGGTCGGGGAGGGCAGCTACGACCGCGTGGAGGCGGAGATCCGGCGCCTTCTGGTCGCGGCGGAGCCCGGAACCGAGCTGCCGCCGCTCAGCCCCGAGACGACGGCGTTTGCGTCGACCGGACAGCCCTCCTACGCCGGCATCACCGCCGAGACGTACGTCGGCACCGACCGACGCGTGCCGGACACCTTCGCCCTGGCCGGTGATTGGCAGAGCAGAGGCCAGTTTGTCGAACTCGAGCGTGGCCCCGGCGAAATCGTCCTTCCCTTCAAGGCCGGCGAGGTGAACCTTGTCGTGCAGCCAGGACCGTCGGGAGAAGCGGCGGTCACGGTGCTCCTCGATGGGAAACCGATCGGCGACGAGCGCGGCGTCGACGTCGGCCCGGACGCAGTGGCGCACTTCGACCGGGCGGGGATGATTCGCCTGGTCACTAGCGCGTCCCGGGAAGAGCACATACTGACCCTCGTCGCGAGCGAACCCGGCCTGCGAGCGTTCGTCTTCACCTTTGGCCCCTGAGCAGGATGGTTCTGTCGGCGACCCTGATCCAACATCGAAAGATCAGGATCGTTGGAGCGGCCGCCCGGAGGTTCGTGACCGCGCGGGACCTTTTTGTCCGCAGGACCGGTCTCGTTACGCCCGGCTGTTGTCGGTCGCTTGGCGCCGGGTGGAACCCCGATTGGCCGCCGTCCACACCGGGGCGGCGGCCCAGTGACACACCGCCTGCGACCGGCGGTCGTCTGACATCATGACCACGGTGCCGGACATGATCAGGATAGGCTCGCCGCGGAGGTGAGGCATGTCGATGCGCGTTGTGCTCGAACGAGGCCCGAAGGCAAGGAAGTTCGCGGCGTTCGCGGTCGATTGGCCGGGCTGGAGCCGCGGCGCGAAGACCGCCGAGACCGCGCTCGAGACACTCGCGGCGTACCGCGAACGCTACCGCCCGGTCGCCGTGCGGGCGGGTCTCGAGCACACGTTCGATGACTGCGGACCGCTCGAGGTCGTCGAAGACCGGGTCGGCCCGGGGTCGACCGACTTCTGGGGCATCTCGTTCGCGCCCAGCTCCCTCGAGCCGGACCCGATGGATGCGTCCGAGTTCGAGCGCAAGATCGAGCTGCTGCAGTCCTGCTGGGCGTACTTCGACGAGGTCGCGGCAGGGGTCTCGGCAGAGATGCGCAAGGGCCCGCGCGGCGGCGGGCGCGACCGCGACACGATCATCAGGCACACGATCCGCGTCGAGAGCGAGGACTTCGCGAGGAAGGTCGGCCTTGTGATCCCGGAGCATGGTGCCCTCGGCCCCGCCCTGGCGCCCTACCGGACCAGATACCTCGCGGCGATGCGCGCCTACCAGCGTGGCGAGATCAAGGGAGCGATGCGGTCGTGGACGTTGGCCTACCTCGTGCGCCATTCCGCCTTCCACACCATGGACCACGCGTGGGAGATGGAGGATAAGGACCTATCCAGTTAGTACTCCAGGGCAGTTCGTTGCTCTCGTGTCCAGCGGGCGGCCGGTGCCCTGCTTCACATCGCCGGTCTCGTCCAACACCGGCGGCACCGCGCCGCCAGCGCCGTGCCGGTCCACGACGTGGTCCCGCAGATCGTCGCGTACCGGCGATGACCGAGTCGATGGGGAGCCCTGCGGCGCCGCGGCGTATCGGATCCGGTCGCAAGTCTGGCCGCCGAGTTCGGCGACCTCGCCCTGGCCATGGCGTATGCCCGCTGGCTCGACCAGGCGACCGAACCGGGGTTCGGCGAGTTCGCCCGCCAGGCCCTCGAGATCCGGGGCGCGGCCGCCGCGCTGGGATCGCGCTGGGATAAGGCCCAGACCTGTGACCGGGCGAGCAGGTCCTCCGCCGCACATGCGGCCGGTTGCCTGCGCGACCTCTACCGATCGAAGGTTTAAGGCTGACCTCGATCTTCGAACTGCGAGGGCCCGAAGTGGTTGTCCGATGGCGCAACGCCGTGCCTTTTCACAAGATCGTCCCGACGGCCACGACGAGCGACCTCCTTGGGTACGACAAATGAGCGCACTCGCATCGTCCTGCGTCTGCGAACATTTGGCTGTGGCATCGAGGATTGGCGAGATCAGTATCGACTGTCAGGATCCCGAGGTGGCCGCTGCCTTCTGGTGCGCGGCCCTCGGCTACCGGATCACCGATCGCGACGATACCGGCGTCGCCATTGCTGGTGACTCCACCACGCCGACAATCTTGCTCAGCGCGAGCACAGACCCCAAGCGCGGCAAGACGCCGATCCACTTCGATCTGTGCCCCACCGACCGTGATCAAGCCGCCGAGGTTGAGCGGCTTATCGCGCTAGGCGCATCGCGCGTCGACGTCGGACAACGAGATGTCTCCTGGGTGGTCCTGGCCGACCCTTCGGGTCACGAGTTCTGTGTCATGGCGAAAGTCCTACCACCCGAACCGCAACCGTTTCACCACTTCGATCACCTGTCGGCGTGAGGGCTGACGACGGGCATCGGCAACCCTGCCAACCGACAGGCGACAAACGGGCGCCTCAATGCGCGCCCAGCCGCGCGCTTGGCGGCAGATGAGGATGGGCCTGTCAGAGTGCATGGCTTCGCTACTCTCGAGCGCACCATGGATGTGATCGAGACTAGCGGCGGGCCGACGCGGCCAACGGCCCGCCTAGCGGTCGTGGCGGCAATCGCCGCGATCGTGGTCGCCGCCTATGCCGTGTCGCGACTTAGCATCTCGACCGAGTCCGCCGCCGGCCCCACGGCGTCGGCTAGCGCCACGGCGACCCCCCGTCAGACCGCAACCAAGCCTGCGACTACCGTGAGCGACGACCTAGAGCGCACGGCGGCGGCTTGGGTGCGCAGTGGGCCGGGATTTGGACTAGCCCAGTCCGTCATCGGATCGAGCTATGTCAACGGCCGTGAGACGTACGGCGGATCGTTCGGCCTATCGGGAAGCCCCGACCGCCTCGCCGTCGACATGGTCTGCCTCGGCGACGGCTCGGTCGTTGCGCTACTGTCCGATCGCTCCGATGTCGATCCCGCGACGAGCGTCAGTGTCCCGCTCACCTGTACGGCGAAGCCGGGCACTCCGGTCTCGACACAGCTGACCATGAGCGGGGATAAGCTGTACGTCGTCGTCTATCCCGACCCCGACACCGTCGCGGTCTTCGCTCACCTCTTCCGCCCCGTGTAGCGCCGTGCGCCACCAGTACCGGTCGCAGGTTCGCTAGTCCTTCCTCGCCCGTGCCGTGTACCGATGAGGCGGGCAGAATTCGCCTCGCGAGATCGCGCAGCCATACGCACTGTCATCGGCATGAGTGCGCGGATCGCGGCATGAGAGGGCGCCCCCGCGGCTGAGCGGGGTCGGCCGTGCTCGGCCACGGCCGACCCGCCCGGATTTCCGACCATGGTGAGCTGGTGGAAGGCGGCCAACACGTCTGGGGGTGGTGAGCCTTAGACGAAGATGCTGATGTTCACTCCGTCAACGTTGTAGACGATCAACTCTCGCGTCGACTCGCAGGCAAGGTGCCCGTCAACGCTGGTGTTGGCCGGTTGCACTATATCGTGATGACCATTATATTGAGTCCGTGTCGATGACCGAGCCCACGTTCTTCGTGCTGACCGCGCTCTGTGGACCGCCGTTGCACGGCTACGGGATTGTCGGCGAGGTTGATGCGCTCTCCGAGGGGCGGGTCCGGCTAAAGATCGGCTCCTTGTACGGAATTCTGGACCGGCTCGTCACCGAAGGGCTCGTCCAGCACGACCGGGAGGAGTGGTACCAGGGGCGGCGCCGCCGCTATTACCGGATCACCGACGAGGGCGCCCAGGCATTGCGTGCCGAGGCGACGCGCCAGGCCGCGAACGTCCGAGCGGCCACTCGTCGGATCCGGTCCAGGCAACCACGCTTGGGGGAGTCCTCGTGAGCAGTCGATTGGAGCGTCGCTACCGACGTGTCCTACGGCTTCTGCCGGACGGGTACCGCAGCCGATGGGAGGAGGACATGGTGGCCGCGTTCCTGGAGAGCACCGAGACATCGAACACCGGCGGGCCCACGTTGGCCGAGCGGCTCAGCGTTGTCGCTCTCGCCGTGCGGCTGCGGCTCAACGGCTCGCACGCCGCGCCGCGCTGGGCGCAGTGGTACGACGTTGCACACGGGTTGGCGCTCATGGTGCTGCTGTACCAGGGCGTCGCCGCCACGGTCTCGGTCGCGGTCGGCATCGGCATCGCCGCTCGGTCCCCAGTGGACACTCGCCAATGGTACGAGGGTGTCATCACGTGGTCCCGACTGGGCGGTCTGCTCTGGGTGGCGGCGTTCGGCTGCTTCGTGCTCCGCCAGACTATGGCCGCTCGGTTGTTGGCCCTGTCGGCCGTTGCCGCCGCGATCGCCGTCACCGCGACCATCGTGGCGACATATGGCGCGAGTCCGGAGCCGCTTGGCCTGGGCGACCTGAGCCGGTGGGGTTGGCTTGCCGTGTCCGCCGCCGTCGTTTTCGTGGCCCCGCGTCGGGCCACGGCCTCGCCCCGGCTGTGGTTCGGCGCCTACCTAGTCGGGTCGGTGCTGGTGCTGCTGGTCAGCCTGCGGGCCTTCGTCCCGCTCATCGCCAGGTACTGGCAGTGGGCCCGATTCGGCGATCTCGCCGACATCTCGGCCCTTGCCCTCATCGTTGCGATCGCGATCGTACTCGTCCGTGTTTGGTTGGGCCGACCCGGGTCACTTAACTGGCTGCTCGCGCTGGCCATCATGGCTGGCGGCATCGGGGGCATGCGGCTTGCGCGGTGGTACAACCTGACGATCCCGCCGTTCGGCCAAGCGGCGCCCGCGTCGTTGTCTACGATGCTCGACGCGACGTTGGTCGGACTGGCCGCGGTCAGCGTGGTCGCCGCGCTCACAGCCAAGCGTTGGCGCCTGGCCGAGGAGGCATTGACCGGCGACCGCTAGATCTTCGCCGACGTCGCCCGAGCCGGCGAGTTCGTGCGTGGCGATGGTCCGCTTAGACGGGGAGGGGGAGCATCTACGTTCATGGATTTTCCAACTGCGCGACACAATCCAGCAGTTCATGTACGGCGTTGATGCAGTGAATCTCGCTCAACCCCTCGGCTCGCATGGCCGCCAGGACCGACTCGAGGTCACCCCCTATAGCAAGATTCGCTCTCGCGTCGTCAGCCGCGGCTCGGTACCGCTCGTCCTCCACCGGCCAATCCTGACATCCCACCGCGCGGTTCGGTTGAACCCGAACCTCACTTCCGCCGGTGCGCCCGTCGCCCGGGCTCGACAAGACACCCGCACATCGTCTGTGTGCGCGCGCATCGCGGCCAGATGAGGGTGACTTTGGGTGGTCATCCCTCCGCCGTTAGGTCGCGTCCGTGGAGCCAGATCGCGCCCAGGCATTCGTTCCAGAGGGCAGCAAACGTAGGGCCGCGCTCATGCACTGGCTCTGTCTCTACGGTTCGGTCTCCACGCTGAACACGATGATCATCGAAAACGACGCGCCGTCCAGCTGATACGCATAGCAACCGGGCCCGGACACGTAAGTCCCCGACGGCCAATCCTCATCCCAATCCGGAACCGGGAAGACAAGGGCGTCGCCTCGAGACAATGCGTCGTTGTAATTGAGTCGCACCAGACCGCGGCCGTCGCCGTCGAGTTGGGCGACCCTAACCACGACCGGCCCAGGCGAACCGGCGGCCGAGAACCAGACGTTTTTCAAGCCGTAAAGACCGTCGGGCTCGCGCGGCAACTCCGGTATGATCTGCAACCGCCGAAACCACGGGTACAAGGGACTGGGACCGAGCGGGCGCGAATCGTCGACGGGGCACGCCTCGCCCCGTGCGATCTTTGGCGGCTGAACGGGACGGGCCAGCAACTCGGTCACCAGAGCCTCGAATCGAGGCCCACTGGGCGGAACCGGGATGGGATCCACGCGCGCCGCCTGCGGAACCGCGCACCCCGCAAGGAGCCCCACGATGAGGAGAACCCAGCCTACCCGCATAACCGGATGACTCCCCGGCGCGCCGTCAGGTTCCATCGGCGGCTGGAACTCATGGTGCGCGACCACGGTCATTCCGAAGAGTCGGTTGCGCCGTCCCTCGTTGCGCGGCATCGGCGGTTCGCCAATCTAGATCACAACGGAACGCACTCATCTCGGCCATGAGCGCGCGTATCGCGGCATGACCGAATGTCTCGTTCTCGTTAGTCTCGCATCACTATGCAGCCCGCACGGTAACCATCACGATCTACGGGCACGCGTAGCCGCCGTTCTGTCCGTCCTTTCGCCCCTACCCGCGCTTCCGAGTCGCGCGCCGGCTTCCGATGTCGCCGACCGGCTGCCCGGGATCTTCGAGGACCATGACCTCGTCGGTCCGGAAGACGACGCGCTTCAGGAGATAGCCCGCTCGATGCGGCAGAACGGCACTCGTAGCCGTCGGACTCGTGCAGCCTCACAGCCGCGATCTCAGCACGGCGACCTCGGGCCACGGGTCGAAGCCGTGCTCGACCAGCCAACGGACCGCCCGCAGGCTTCGCAACGACCACCACGCGCGGATCACGTCGAGGTCGACGTCGGTGCCGTAGCCGGCGACGACGTCGCCAAGGTGCTCCTCGTGTCCGAGTGTCAAGCTGGCGAGGTCGTACAGGGCGTCGCCCTGGCCCGCCTCGGACCAGTCGACCACGCCGGTGATCTCGTCACCGTCGACGAACACGTGGGTGACCTGCAGGTCGCCGTGCGTGAACACCGGTGTCCACGGCCGGAGCGCAGCCTCGGCAACCCGGCGGTTGCGCGTGACCACGTCGGTGGGAAGGACGCCGTTCGTGACGAGCCACTCGCATTCGCCGTCGAGGTGCGATGCCAACTCGTCGAGGCTCCAACCGGGCCATGGCGGCAGCGGCGCGTCGTGCAGCATCCGTGCGGCGGCACCCGCCGCGGCCCACGCCGCCGACGACGCGATCGACGGCTCGCCGAGGCGGCCGAGTGCCGTGCCTGGGAGGGCGGCGAGCGCGAGCACGGGCGGCTTTCGCCACAGGACCTCCGGAGTCGGGATCGGCGCCATAGCCATCGCCTCGACCTCGACGTCGGTGCGCGTCTGATCAGCGTCGATCTTCAGGAACACGTCACCGACGCGCAGGGTCGCGCGCTCGTGATGGGCGACGACGACCTCGACCTCCTCCACGTCGGCCATCATCGCGGGGATGACCACCGACGTCACCGGGTTTATCGCGTGCGACTGCACGGTTGACCGCGTCCCGCTGCCCGGCGGCCTCGTGCACGCCACCGACCGCTGACGGGTCGAGCAATGCCTCGGTCCGCCGGGCCTCGACACGTGGATCGTGAAGTCCAAGCGGCATGTCTTCGCGGTCGGTGACCTCGACGCGACCGAGACTGTCGGTCCGATGACGTCGAGCGACCGCTGTCGCGCATGACCCGGCTGTGCTCACGTCGTCCGGTTGCACGTCGGACACACTTGGCCTATGCCTCGGCGCGCCCGAATCGGCGATCTGGTGGCATTCGCTCGCTCGGAGTACGAATCGGCATGCGTTACGGCTCATAGGCATGCGACCTAGCCGACTCGCTCACATCGGCATGACAGCGCGCTTCGCGGCATGAGCGTGTACTCGTGCGCCTTGGGCGCGCGGATCAGGATGATCTCGGCGGGCCGTAAAACGAACACTACTTCTCGCCCGTCCGGGTCCTGGTACGTGACGCCGTTGGCCTCCCAGTAGTCGGTCTGCACAACCGGGTGGACACCGGCGGCGGCGAGCCGTGCTGTGAGGCGCTCCTGTGCCGCAACATCCGGCAGGTAGAACACAAGCTGATCACGTCCGGGTGCCGGCTGCGGCGCATCTCTCAAACGGACGATCTCTAAGTGAACTGGGCCCCGGGCAAGCCGAGGATCGTCCCGTCCAAGCCGTAGCTGTTGTGGAAGGTTTCTAGGTCCGGTAGCCCGAGGGTGTCCCGGTAGAAGATGACCGTCTGGTCGTAACGCGCGCTCCACCGCACCACACGCAACGCACCCACGGGAAGATGTTCTGGCCAGTGCGCGTGCCGTAGCTCTGCGGAACCCACGGGGACAGTCTTCATCGAACCGCGCCAGGCCGCTGCCAGACCAGTGTCCCGCATACCTACTCGCGGCAGATGAGGAAGCTCCAGCCCTGTCGCGTGCGCTTCCTAACGGAGTGTCACCCCGCTTTTCTTGCGGCGATCTCCCAGATGTGGCCGCCGGGATCGCTGAAGCTGGCGGTTCGTACTCCCCACGGCCGATCCATCGGGCCGTTCAGCAGCTCGACTCCGCGTGTGGTCAGCTCCCCGCACATTTCGTCCACGTCATCGACGTCCAGGGTGAACTGAAAGCGGGAGCCGGCCTCGGGACTTGCGACGGCGGCAGGTTCGATTAGCTCCGGAGCCGCAGAAGCTCTGAGCAAGTTGATGATCGTGTTCCCGAAGTCGTACACGGCCGAGTCGTCGTCTTCGAACGCAACCGGTAGACCAAAGACCTCCCCGTAAAACCGCTTCGCAGCGTCCAAGTCCTCGACGAACAGAGTGATGGCACCGATACCACTCGGCCACGAACCCATTTTCTCAACCTCTTCCCGAACTACCGACCACGAACGATTTCGTAGATCGCGCGCTGTGCAATCTATGACACGACCCCGCGGGCTCGCTCGCCCGCTACCGCAGAGCGGCGTATGAGCCGGGTCGTGGAATGTCCGCTCATCGCATGAGCGCGCATCGCGGCAGATGAGATGACATGCATCGGCTTCGCTCGGTGGGGCCGCGGAGCTGCCGAGGTGTTGCGGGCGCGGGTTGTCTTGACAAGCGCGGATTCGGGGGGCCTCCTCAGCTCAGACGCAGGAACGGGAGTGTTGGGCTCTCGGGTGCGTTGGACATCGACTGTCACGGAGCTTGAGGAGGTCCTTGCGACATGAGGTCGCACGTAGTGAGTGAGTCCGCTGTTGGAGGTCGACTGATGTCGATGACGTGACTCCGAGTCAGTGTCCGAGACTCGTCCCCACCGTGACATGCGCGACGGTAACAAAGGGTATGAAGCTCACGGGAAAGGCCAAGGGCTCCTGCTCCGTCCAGGGGCCAAAGGCGAGGGGAAGGCTGGACATGGGTGACTAACCGGAAACCCTCGCTGTTGCCTCGTGACTCAAACTGTCCGGGACGGGCGGTAACGCTGGACAGATAGGGACTTTGCCGTTGAAATACGGCAGGCGGCGGTCGCAGACGACCTGCGGCCGCGTCGACACCGTCGTCCCCGGGGTAGAGAGGGCACCCAACCCCAGCTGTGTCTCACGCGTGCGGAACATGGAAACCCCGTCAGGGTCCGACATAGCCACCGGGCTTCGCCCGGCAGATGCCGGTAAGCCGACCGTAAGGGGAGCCCAAATCCCTGGCGGGAACAGGATGCCCAAGAAGCGAATGCCGGTGGCCGAAAGGCCGCAGGAAACCAGGGCGTTGTGGTCGCTGCTCCAGGCGGCTGTCCTGGATAACTTGCCGGATACCAAGCCGTGTGCCTTGGCTGCGAAAGCGGGCTGACGTGGGCAGGTGAGCCTTTGAGGACGAACAGCTCGAACCCCCCGAAACCGAAGGACAAGTTAGACGCGATGACAGCTTTTGCTTTCGCCGTTTGCGTCTCGTCAAGTGATCTGGCCCCACTTGTCGTCATGAATCTTGGCTCCAGCGTCCCGGCAGAGTTGAAGGCCTGGGGTGATAATCGGCGGCATTGACCGGCTAGTTGACCTTGATGTTGTTGCGGCAGAGCTGACGCGACGTCGCCCGCATGGTCAGTTGCGGGCTGAGGTTGGTGAGTTCACCTGGCGTGATGCGGCGGCAGCGTGGGCCGCAGCGGCACCAGCGCATGTGAGGATGCCCAGATGTCATCTCGCGCACATGCCGTGGATCCGGCCCGCCTTGCTCAGTGGTGCATGGAGCATCTCGGTAGCCTGCCAGCGGATGAGATCTTCAGATCCGGGTACCTCTCCGCAGTCGTCGGGCTCCGGCTGGCTGACGACCGGGCGGTCGTAGTCAAGGTGCGTCCGGACTCGCCGCGGATAGCGGCCTGCGTCGAAGTCCAGCGCCGCATGTTCCAGGCCGGTTATCCGTGCCCCCAGCCGCTCACCGGCGCCGTCTCTTTCGGCGAGGACGTCGCGACCGCGGAGGCCTACGTCCCCGGCGGCGCCATGCTCCCGAGCGCGGACCACGCGGCCCGGGCCTTTGCTGAAGCGTTCGCGCGGCTGATCGGGCTAGCCCCCCGGCCGGCCGAGGTGTCCACGCTCGACCCGGCACCGTCGTGGGCGGCCTGGAACCACGCCGAGGACGGACTGTGGCCGTGTCCGGAGGACCCTGACGTCAGCCTCAACGAGGTGGCCGGTCCGGAGTGGATCGACGATGCCGGGTGCCGTGCCCGTGACCGGCTGCGAGCCAGCGAGTCCGAAGCCGTGATCGGCCACTGCGACTGGCTTGCCGGTAACCTGCGCTGGAGCGGAGACGCGCTATTGGTGGTGCACGACTGGGACAGCATGACCGCTGATAGCGAAGCCGTCCTCGTCGGCTTCGCTGCCGCGCTGTATTCGACCGTCAGCGCGGACGAGCTAGCCACCGTCGAGGACACTGAGCGGTTCCTCGTCGCGTATTGCCATGCGCGTGGCCGGGAGTTCAGCGCCGACGAACTCGAACGGTCGTGGGCGGCTGGCGTCTGGACCAGGGCCTACGACGCCAAGTATCAGCACACGGTCGGGCAACCCATCACCTCACTGTCCGAGAGTGAGGCCCGCGAGCGCCTCCGTCGTACTGGGACCGGCTCGCGGAGGCCATAACCGGCCCGCTGCGGAACCCACTGGCGGGGCCAGAGTTCGTGCAGACCAACGTCCCAGCCGGGGCCAGTTCAGGTGACCACACTCAGCCGTTGCGAGTAAGTCTGGCTGCCTCCCGCCCCACCCCCGACTCCGTCGACGACCACACCACGCCAAACATCAGGAGCCGCCCCACCCGCCACCAACGTCTCGCCGACCGACCACCTGACTGAACCGCCCACCCCCTGGCCGCCCGATCATCCGGGTGTCAGCGATTGCATCAAGGGCGCCTACAGCGTCGCTGCGCGACCGCGCTCCGCGCGGCCCTTGACCCAACCGGTGACACCCGGAAGACAGCAGCCATCAGCGGTAGGCAGGAAACTGGACTGCGCCCCGAACCGCTCAAGACCGTCGCCCACAACCCGCCAACAGTCTGTTGACGCTAGGGCTTGATGCAGGTAACCGCGCGCGGCCGCGTCCGTGGTACGGCGGGGCATGATGTTCCGATGTCGACCCATCCGCCGGCGGGACCTCGACTCAATGACGGCGAGCTGCGCCAGCTCGCTGTCCTGCTGGCCCGCTACGTCACTCACGACCTTGATCAGTTCGATCTATGGCGCGTCGAGACGCCGCACGCATCAGTCTTCGTCGACATCAGCCTTCGGCCGCGGGCAGATGTATCGGAGGGTCTATACCAGACGATCTGGCCGCTCCCGCCTGGCCTGGCCAAGCAGGACAGTTGCACGTGAGCCGGATAGCGGCAAATTCGGATGGGTGCTTCGGTCGCTGGCTGATTATTCAAGCCGGTACTCCCAGCCTTCCTCTCGCCAGTCGAAGTCGGCGACGACGAGATCCTCCAGTGCGATCCCGTTGGCCACATGCTCCAGGGCATGCTGCGTCGCGACGTGGCCGATCAGCAGCACCCGTTGCCCGGCCCATCGCGCCGGCAGATCGGCAAGTAGGCCCGAAACTCGGCGCACTGCCTGCCGTCGACTCTCGCCGCCCGGATAGGGCTGATCGAGGTAGTACACGCGATCCTGGCGCAGCTCCGAGGCCGGCGTCCCGTTGCGGAGCCCGAAGTCGCACTCCCGCAATCTCCAGTCGTACAGGATTGGGATGTCGGTCTCGCCAAACGCGATCTCCGCCGTCTCGACCGAGCGGCGCAGATCCGAGCTGAACACGGCAGCAATGCCATCGTCGCGCCTCCGTCGACCCATCTGCGCGGCGTTGTCGCGGCCGCGCTGGGAGAGGCGCCCGGGCAGCCAGCCGGTAGCGATGCCCCGTTCGTTGTCCTCGCTCAGCGCATGCGTCTCGAACACGATCTCGATCGACACACGACGAGCGTAGCGATGCGGCTCCCGGACGTGACCGCCCCGACGAGGGGACGCTCAGAGCTGCGTAGTCGGACGACGCGCGCAGCGGCATGAGCACCGTAACGCGGTTTAGTCAAGTGGGGCGGGGGCTCCATGCCGTCTCCTCTGCTCTGCCTAGCGTTTCAACCGGGTTCGATTCCCGACAGCGTGTAATCGAGCTTGGTGAGGGACGGGTGGGGCTGCCCATGCTCATGCGCGAGGTTGGTTCCTCGAGGGACGTTCGGGCTCGCCCCGCCCAGGCTGACGGTGCCGCGTGGCGGCCCCCCTACGCGGCTCGGGTCTGTGGTGCGGCCTCCGCCTCGCCGGCGGCGATGGCGGGATTCCAGGGCACGCGTTGGGTGACGATGACGTGGAGCCAGCGCAGCAGAGCGGCGGCGCACGCGGCCCGGGCCTGCTGAGCCGCGAGCTTGTTGTCCTGTCTCGTGGTCAAGTGCGTAAACCGTCCTTTCAGGACACTGTTATTGAGCATGGCCGCCCACACCGCACGCCAGGCGGCCAGGCGAAGCTCGGGTCGGCCACGCCCGGAGATGGTGGTCTTGCCCTGATGGTGACCGGACGCGTTGTCGCGCGGGCACAGGCCGGCGTGTTTGACCACCGCCCGTGGACTACCGAAGCGGTTCAGGTCGCCGGTTTGGGCCAGGATCGCGGCCGCGCCGACGGCCGACAGGCCGGGGATCGAGCAGACCAGCTCGGTCAGGCCCAGCTCGTCGAGGACGGCCACCATGAGCGCTTCGGTGTCAACCAGCCGTGCCCGGTTGATGTGCCAATCGCGCATGACCATCGCCGCGCGCTCTAATGCCCCGGGCCGGTGCGTCGCCACTCCAGTGGTGTCGGTCAGGGCATCGAACACGGCGGTCACGATGCGAAGCCGTGGCCGGGTCGCCCCCCAGCGAGGCAGCTGGGCCCGCACCGCGGCGAGGAACCGCTTCGCCCCCATGCGACGGACCCGTGTCAGGTCGCCGTCACAGCGGTCGAGCACCACGGCCAAGCCGGCGCACCACGAGGCCGACCGAAAAGGCGCCCCGGCCGCGTCGAGCACCGCCGGCCACACGCATTCGAGCAGGTCGCGCAGCTGCTGCACCCCGGCCGTGGTGTCCGTGATGAGCTGGTTGCGGCGCGCGCCCAGGTGCCGCAGCCGGGCAAACTGCGCGCTGGCCCGCTCCGGCTCGTAGCAGCACAACTGCGCGGCGAGGCGGGCGATGATAACCGCGTCCTTCGGGTCGGACTTGTCCCAGGTCAGGTCCTCGGCCTCGCGGGCCCGCCACACCAACAGCGGCTGCACACAGACCAGGCTCAGACCCCGCTCGGCGGCGAGCTGGTCCAGCACCCGCCACCGGTGCCCCGTCGGCTCGCACGCGACCGTCACCGAGGCGAACCCGGCCGCCTTCGCCTTTGCCAGCGCCCAATCCAGCACCTCACCCAGTTGCCAGGCCCGGCACAACAGTCGACGTCGGGCCAACACCCGCGAGTCGTGATCGGTCACCACGATCGCCTGCTTCACATCCGCCAGGTCAATGCCGACGATCGCGTTGCCGGCCGGCACCAACTCCCGCAGCCGGGCCAACCACTCGTTACGGTTACGGTCACCCCGGGACAGGCCGCTACGCTCACTCACAGACGTCCTCCTCGATGCGATGGGATACCAAGCCCGACAAGCGCATCAGGAGGACGTCCATGCTGTCCACCACGACATCCCTGCTGTCCATCACGGCACACAGGGTGTTACTAGCGGACGTTTGGGCGCGGCACGAGTGTCGCACGAAGGGCTTGAACGTTGGTCCGCAACCCTTGGTTAACAACGGGTACGGCGCCGCCGACATGAGTCTGCTGGCCTCCAATAGACTCACGTCGGACGGATCGACTGGGAGGACCACGCCGTGAGTATGGTGCTGATCGGAAATCGACTGTCGACGGACGAACTGCAAGCCGTCTTGAATGACCCAGCAACGGTCACAACGCTGCTCTACGGCGACCTCGATGACGAAGACGCTGAGATGCCCGAGCCCGAGTTGGACCTCGACAAGTCTTGGCACGGTATTCACTACCTGCTTACCGGCACCGCGTGGGAGATCGGAGAGGGTGCCAGCGCCGCGATCCTCGGCGGCGAGGAGATCGGCGAGGACGGTGGCTATGGTCCTGCCCGGATACTTCGTCCGGAACTGGTGCGCACGATCGCCGCAGCGCTTGACACGCTAGACGTCGAGACGCTGCGCGCCCGCTTCAACCCGGCCGCGATGGCAGCCGCCGACATCTACCCCGACGGGTGGGCCGACGTAACCGACGATGTCTTCGACAGCTATTTCGCGCCTTACTTCACCGAGCCGCGCCGCTTCTACAAGACCGCGGCAGCGAACGACCAGGCGGTACTGCTCGCCATCACCTGAACGCTACCCACCAGCCGCATACGGATCGCGGCAAGCACGTGGGTAAGGGCCGCCTACATACCGTCCGCGGCATGACAGGACGTTTCGGCGCACCGCCACGGCATCCCCGGGCACAACGACTCTGGCACACTCTGTCGATGGAACTCACTCCGATTGACAGAGTATGGAACCGCGCTTGCGGCGCGCCCCGTGGCGCCCGGGTTGGTGATCGTCATCTTCGAGCGTTGCTTCGCGTACACAACATGATTATGAGTGGCGGCCCAAACCATGCTGCGGACATCTGCTCGCCCGAGGAGATCGCAGCCGCGGCCGCGGCGAGCGTGTACTACGGCTTGGCCGGCCTCGAAGACGTGACCCGACGCTTGCCCGACGCGGCTGACGACGACGAGGCCGAACTCGACGTCGACGAGGCCTACCACCGCCTGGTTCCCAACGACGACGCGTTGAACTGCGCGTTCCAGCGGAAGTTTGTCGAATCGCCAAGCGACTTCGAGCCGCTCACGTAGGCGGCTTTAGCCGCCCCTCGTTGCGGGTATCGACGGTTCGGAAACCAAGCCAGGTCACAATGGACTGCACTCATCTCGGCGCGATCGGGCGGTCTGCGAACGCGCGCTTCGCGGCATGACAGCGCATTCCGATCGGCACTCTCTCGCCCGTCCAGGTCGCTAGAGCCCCTACGACTTTCGGTCAGCTTCGGCGAGGGACAGCGGCGCGAGGGTAGTGCGCAACCGGTCCAGCTCGGCTTCGGTGCCGATTCCGCTTCGTTGTTGTGGCTGCTCGACATAATGGCGGATCACCGCGGTGAGGAACTCAGGGTTCACATGCAGCCAGCCGATCGGCAGCTTCTCTGCCGGTGGCACGGTTCCCGGTCGCGGAGGCTTCCGATAGAGCGTGATCTGACTGTTGCCGTGCTTGGTCGGCGGCAGCGGTCCGCCGGGTGCCAGCTCATCCCAGCTGATTTTGGTGCGCCGTCGCAGCCGCCGGATGGTGAGGCCGGCTGGCTCCAGGACGACGCAGGGACGGTTGACAAAGAGAAGTACCGCAGCTGTCGCGACGGCCAAGGTCATTGCCGTGACGGAGGCGGGAACCGCTCCAGGTAAGTGGGCCACGCGCATGTGATCGCCGTTGGATACCCGCTCGGTGATCAGCAGGCCAGCGCAGATCCACATCAGCATGACGACGAGCAAACCCTTGTAGTACGGCGAGGAAGGGGCAACGAACCGGCTCCCGGCGGCATCGATGCCTAAGGATGCCGAACGACGCTGTAGCCCCGTGAGGATCCAGATGTACAGCAACAGCGGAACCGCCACGCTCATCGCGAGTATGGTCAACCCGACAGCAAGACCAAGCGCCGGTGATTCGATACGCCAGGTCAATGGCTGGACCCAGAAGGTCACAAGCAGGCGCCCTACGAACGCGAGCACACCGATCGAAGCGGCAGCGAAGCGCGCGAAAATCAGCGACATCAGCGCAGCGTAGGACAGCGCCCCGCTCGCTGACGACACCCGTGTTGGAAGGCGCGCACCCTGGCATCCAATGTGCGCGCTCATCAGGGCATAACCGATCCTTGCGGCGTAGTTGGTGGGGATGGATGTGCGACAGGCCGGCGGCGGCGCCGGCTTTGTTGATCAGGCGGGTGACGGTGTGCCGGTCCAGTGGTCGGCCGTTCT
>JAHRHA010000077.1 GCA_020027875.1 Micromonosporaceae bacterium
ACGGGCCTCGTGCCCGTTCTACCCGACCGGCCGGAGCCCTGCATCCCACCGCAACCACCACGACATGCTCGTCGGGCTGGGGCGAAGCCCCGTTAGTTCATTAGGCTCCAAGGAGACCGAGTTCCCATTAACCTTCTTGGCAGGAAGATTGCTGATTCTGTCTATATCGGAGCATACTGAACGCGAGTTGGTTGCCCTAACTGCATATCCGGAGCGTACGGTCCATCGCATGCTGTCTGCATTGATGCTACATGGCGCCATAGAAGCTCGCGATTATCGCGAGGAAGATGCCAGTTACCAGGCAACTCCTGCGTACTTGAAGCTCATAGAGCGCGGTCTGGCCCAAGGATCTTCTACGTCCAGTCTCACCGAAATCGAGTTGAAAATCGCATTTTTCCGTGAGCGCGTAAGATCTTACCTAGCTACATCTGCAGCGGTATCTGCGGCCGCTTCGACGGCGGAATTGGTAGAACCAGATTCTCCTGAGCCAGGGGCAAGACGTCGGATCCCCTGGCTGTCTTTTGCTATTGACCACCTTCAGCGACTTCTCCGTAGAGTCCGGCAAACGCGTTCTCGTGAGCCTGCGACCTTGAAGGAGTCGAGCGTTGACTCGTACATCGACGACGCAAGCCGGGATGTCGATCACGTACTCAATCTCCTGGGGCCACCGCCCGAGAGTATAGCGTTGGGCAGACCGCCTTTTCCGCGTCGCCCAGCGGGAGTGTAGATGACGTTGGACGATTCCCAAACTGCGTCCTGGCAGAGCTTGGCACCGTGGGAAAAGGCAGCGCAATGGCGGGAGGCGGCGCCTGACATCGCCGATCAAGTCATGTTGCTTGCGACAAGGCACGCGGAACATCAGTGGCGAATGCAGAAAGATCAGGCGCAGCATGAGAGGAAGATGGACGTACGTCGATGGATGACCCAGCTCGTCGCGCTCGTCATCGGCCTTGGTGATGTGGCGGCACTGGCGGCGGTCGCCTGGCACTACGCCGATACGGGCAACGTCGTTCCTGGCTTGGCGATGTTCGGCGCGGGCACAACCCTCACCGCGGGTGCGTACGTCGTCGCGCATGTGATTGGAAAGCAATCGAAATCGTCGTTGGCCAAGTCTACGAAACCGAATAAGTAAGCCGAGGCTCAATGGACGTGGTCAATCCACCTCACGGACACGGTGGCGAAAGGTGGCTCGGACGGATGGCGGACGGTGATCCCCACCGGCGCCAGTGGTACCAAACGTGAATACTGGTAGCGTGTACGATCCGCCTGATCCGCAGGCTGAATGGTGGACGACATCGGACGTCGCCGCTTTCCTCGGCGTTCGCGTTGGCACCGTCAGCTCTTACCGGCGCAGAGGTCAGATGCCAGCCCCGGATGCAACGGTTGGCCGCACACATGTGGCGCCCAGCGCGGATCATGGAGTGGCATAAGAACCGGCCACGACCAGGCGTCGGCGGTCGTCCGACATCGGACCCCGCGAATCTGACTTGGAGCGGTAGGAACCGCTGAGGTGCTTCGAGCCGCACATCCATAGGGACAGATGACGACTGCGTAGTGGAGGGACCCAATGCAGGAAGTGCGACCCTTGGTCTTTATCGGCTCGGCCTCTGAGGCACTTCCAATCGCAGAAGCGCTGGCCAAATCGATCCGAACGATAAGTCGAGTCAATCTACCAGATCTTGCAGAGGTTCGGGGTGTCGCAGCGAAGGATCGCGACCCTGACGGAGCAGTCGCAGGGGGAGGTGTTGGAGATTGTCGCTGGCAAGCGCCAGGCTGTCTCGTACGACGTGCTGGTCCGAATCGCCGACGGCCTGGACAACTGGACTCAGCGCCGATGACGGACACGGGCCTTCGGCCGTCAGTCTTTTGCGACTAGGTACACGGTGTCCGCTGGGTGTATGTCTTCGTGGCCCTTGCTGGTGCGAATTGCGATAACTGGCACACCCTCGTCCAGGTCCAATTCGGCGCGTTCGTGCTCGGTTGGCATGCGGGCGATGGCATGCGTACGCGGAAGTAGCGGAACGGGGCGACGCTCGACGGGCTGGCGAACTTGGGTGCCCTCTCCCCTGATGGTCCTTGCCAGTCCCTCAGCGCGAAGGAGTCCGATGGCCTGCCGGACGGCGTCGCGTCCTACGCCGTAGGTGTCGGCCAACTGTTTCTCGCTCGGCAGCAGCGCGCCCGGAACGATAGTGCCATCGGCTATTAGACCGCGCAAGATGTCGGCCACCTGCCGGTAGACGGCCCGATCGGAACGGGGATCGACGCTCACAATGATCACGATATGCAACCCGATAGCCTCATGGTCTTGTGGCCATATGGGCCTAGGACTATTGTTAGCGATGGCGCGATACGGCGTTGGCTACCTCAGCCCCGGGTCGTCCCGCTCCTTTCTATGACGTTGGTGGGGAGAGACATGGTCGACCAAGCGGTCTGGAGCCGTCCTGACATGCGGAGAGCGCTGGCGACTCGCGACATCGCGACAGTCTTCCGGCTACTGCAAAGGTACGGGGTCTCGCAGCGCCGAATCGCTGCCTTCACAGGCCAGTCGCAGTCTGAGATCTCAGAGATCCTGGGTGGAAGGCGTGTCGTGTCGTACGAGGTGCTCGTGCGCATTGCGGAGGGTCTGGATGTGCCGCGCGGTCACCTCGGCCTTGCCTACGACGATGGAACGGCGCAGGTGCTCGACGTCGCCGCTGGTGAGGTGCCCGTGGCTGTCGCCGGTGCGGGAGCGGCACGCCTCACCAGTTGTTCGCAATCAGCACCTGGCCTTGGCGGCCGAGAAAGCGGCGAACGCCGTGGTAGTGCAGTCGTCGTGAATGAGCGAGACGATACGGAAGTCGTCGAAGTCATCCCTGTGACAGATGTAGGCGAGGTGGCCGCCGCACACACACTCGGTCCAGTCATTTCGGGCGCGAACGGCTGAGCCGCCGTCGTAGCTATGCCCGTTAATGCAGGACTCGGGTGCGTTCCCGTACCGCTCGCGCACCCGTGCGTAGGGGAAGCCGGTCACGTCTGGGTTGGCTCGGGCCCACTCCACAATCCGGCGGAGCTGGGCCGGCGTCTCGGCTCGCACCTGGCGGAACGGATAGCCGCCATTGAGCGCCGGATCGGCGTACTTGATCGTGACCTGCCACACAGTCCGCCACTCACTCACGATCCCATGACACCAAACAGACGTTCGGTCCACGATGCCTGAGCAGAGGCTACGCGAGCCCCGCGATCAGGACTCTGAGCGCTCCTCGCCGTATTCGGCATAGATCGGCCGGCCTCGACGCCGTGCCGTCAAGGCAGTCCGAAGTCGGCGGGCGAGCCGAGCGGGTACGTACCTGTCCAAGTCAGCTAGGTCGACGAATCGGTACTCATCAACTTCGGCGCCGTCGGGTCTCAGTTCGGCCAGCTGGGTGGCGTCGAGTGTGCCGCCGTCGAACACGAAGAGCATCTTGTCGCCCTCGTGCTCTGCCGGCGCCCAATCGATTACAAGGTGCTGCCCGATACTCGGCGACACGCCCAGCTCCTCGAGAACCTCGCGCACGCATGCGGCCAACGGGGATTCGCCAGGTTCGACGTACCCACCGGGGATATCCCACATCGGCTTGTACGCGGGGCGTACGAGCAGGATGCGTTCGTGATTGTCGAGGAAGAGCGCACCGGCGGCAACGCGCGGCTGCGCCATAGGGTGAGCCTCGGGAGTGGCGGTCACCTGCGCAGCGTAGACGGCGGGCGTGTGCGTGTGTGAGTTCAGTCCAGCACCTTGAGCCGCCGGGCGAGATCGACCAGGTTAGCCGCCGGCCGTCCCCGCTGCTGTCGAATCCAGCTGAGTACGAGCTGGCGGCTGAGGAAGTGGTAGCGCACCTGCTCGGGGGCCATACGCTCCGCGTGCAGCAGCGTCGCCAACGCCTCGGCGGTTCGGTTGCGGACGGAATAGGCGCGGGCAACCTCCAGGGCGTGGCGCACGCGCCGCTCCATCGGCATCGCGGTGGTGTCAACGCGCGGCCCGAGGTCCAGCGCCACCTGGATGTCGCCCAGCTCCCCCGCCGTGGCCACCCGGTGAATCGCGACGTTGGTGGGGCCGAATGCGGTCCACATGTGGTTGGCGTCGCCGCCGAGCCTGCGTGCCGCCTCGTTTGCCTCGCCAAGGAAGGCCGCGGCGGTGGCGGCATCGTTGGCACGCGAAGCTGCCATCGCTCCGGCCAAAAACAAGGTGCCGTAGACGGACAGGAGGGCCGGTGAGGCGTGCCGCAGTTCCGGCTGAAGGTGCGCCGCGGCCTGCTCGGTGAGTGCAACGGCCTCTCGGAACCTGCCGCCGGCTAGCACGGCGTGGACCACGCCGCGAAACAGTGAACCGATGACCGTGGCGTCGCCGATGTCGCGCACGGTGGACAGGCCACGGTCCGCGGCGATCCCCGCGAGCTCGACCTCACCGAGCTTTGTCAGCTGCACGGCAGCGAGTTGGTAGCTCAGGCCCAATAGCCGTCGGCTGGCTACTAGGTCGTCGCCGTCGTAGGCCTCGGTGGCGCCTTGGAGGTGGTCCAGCACTATCGGCAAACGCCCTGTGACGAAGCCGAAGCGGGAGGCCTGGTACGCGTCCCACAGCTGGGTCACCTGCTGGTCCAGCTCGGCGAGCGGCAGCGGTTCACCCGTCCGCCGGCGGCCGAATGGCGGGATGAGCCGGTAGTCCATGAGGGAGGCCCGCACGGCCGGCATGGTGCGCATGCCGCTCTCGTCTGTCCACTCCATAAGCGACGGTTCGGCTATGAGGTCGCCGACCGCTACGTCCAGGGCGTCGGCCAGCAACTTAATCACCGAGAGTCGGTCAAGGTCGATACGATTGTTTTCGATCTTGCCAAGCCAGTCCGACGTTCGTCCGACCAGGCCGGCGAGAACCTCTTGCGACATGCCTCGCCGGCGGCGGTACCATGCGACCCGCTCACCCGTGGTGAGTCCGTTAGTCATTCCTCGCATGGCTCAACTCTCGATCAGATCGATACATCTACCCCGGAAGGATTTTCCGGGATACCCGGCGTCCTCCGCCACATGGTGATCGGGTGAGCCGATCAGACCTGACCAGAACCGAACTCGACGCGATCGACGAGCGCCTGGTTGGCTTGGTAGCTCGTCTCGCCGCGCTTAATCGGCGCGCCGCCGCGATCGAGGCCTGCTGGTCGGATCGTGACTCTCCAGACGGGTCAGCCGCTCGTCGAGCTGCTTCATCTCGTCGTACACCCCGTCGAGGCGACGCATGACCGCCTCGAACTCGCTCCCAGGCGGCTGGCCGTCTGCTCGGTCCCGGACGAAAGTCCCTCTCCCTTGCCAGGAGACGATCAACCCTTCGTCACGCAGTTCCCCGATGGCCTTCTGCACCGTCATCTTCGCCACGCCGTACCGCTCGGTCAGCTCGACGACGGTGGGCAGACGATCCCCTGGCCTGAGTCGGCCCGCTCGGATGTCGTCGCGGATGGCGCTCGCGACTTGCAGGTACGGCGCGCGGGCGTCGCCCATGTCCAGGTTCATCACCGCAGCGTAGTGAGCTAGGTCACCTGCGGCAAATAGGTCGCCTAGCAAAAACACGGGAGAAGGTCCTTGCCATCGCAGGTGTACTAGGTATCCTAGACGTTGCCAGGCCGACTCACGCGGTCGGACCGCCACGGAAGGAGAGCAGATGACAGTCCAGAGCCCGATCCCGGTGCACTTCGAGCAGGTGTTTCCGGACGGCGCGTACGCCACCGGCCCGGTCGAACCGATCATGGCGTACGACAAGGTGACCGGCGCGAAGATCGGACAGGCCAAGCACCCCGTGACGGGTGAGTTGATGTGGGAGATCCCAGTCCACGACGCCGACCCAACCGCGAAGGGCGCGGCTAAGTCCGTGAAGGTGAAGATCGCGTCGGCCTATCAGCCCGTGCCGCCGGAGCCGATTACCGGGTTGCCGTTCGCGCCGGTGGAGTTCGAGCAAATGGCGATCACGCCGTACGTGGTCGAGGTGATGCCCGGCCGACACAAGGTGGCCTACTCGATCCAGGCACGGGGCATGACCGCCCCGTTGGCGCACCAGGCGGCCTAACCGCCTCACGAGTCGCCGCAGGAGCGGGCCTACTTCCGCCAAGACGTCCGCCTGCTCCTGCGGCATCCCAACCCGATTCCCCTGTGGAGGGAGGGCTGTGATGCCCACTCTAGTTCAGCTCGCTCATGTGGCGGCCCCGGCTGGCGCGTTGTGGCGCTGCTGCGTTACGTGCGGAGCACTGCGCGCGCTGACCGCAGACGTCGACGCCTGCCTTGGATGCGTACCGGTTACGCCACGCCGGCGGTGTTCGAGGTGAACCTGTTCAAGCGCCACCGACCCGCGCCGCTGAGCGCGTGCGGCACTTGCGGCGTACCGACGGCCAGGCCCAAGGCGGGTCTGACTGTGATGTGCCCGGACTGCGTCGCCTCGATAAAGGCGACGGTGGCGCGCGAGTCAAGACCGTACCGCACCTCCGAGCGAGGGTGCAGCCGTGACTGAGCCCGAGGACGAGCTCGTGGCATGGCTGTACGAGATCGGCGGCCGCCGCGGATCGGACAGCGCCCGGATGGAGCGACCGGTCTACGCGTCCGAGCTACTGGACCCGATCGAGGGCGCTCCGGTGCCGGATGCGGCAGCACGAGCGGCCTACCGGGCCCGTGTCGCGGCGCGTGCCTCACGCCGGCGCGGTGGGTCATGACCGACCTGATGATCATGACACGTACGTGTCAGGACGGCAGCTTCACATCGGCCGGTCTCGTGGCCGCGCTGGAGTCGGCGTGGGCGGCGATCCGCGCCCGGCATGCCGATGTGCCAGCGGTCGTCATCGTGGTCGGTTCCGGGTCGGCCGCCAAACCCAACGACGGGACGAAGCTGGGTCACTTTGCGTCGCTGCGCTGGCAGCACGGCGACACCCGCATGCCCGAGGTCTTCGTGTCCGGCGAAGGGCTGTCCCGCACCCCGGGGGAGGTGTTCACCACACTGCTGCACGAGGCCGCGCACGCTCTGGCGGATGTGCGCGGGATACAGGAAACGTCGCGGCAGGGACGTTGGCACAACAAGCGCTTCGCCACCCTCGCGAACGAACTCGGCCTGACAGCGGAGAAGGACGCCAAGCTCGGGTGGTCGCCCTGCACGATGCGGCAGTCCACACAAGAGGCGTACGCGTCGGTGTTCGTCGAGCTGGGCGCGGCCGTGCAGGCCTACCGGCACCCTGACGAGGTGGCGGGGAAGAAACGCACCAACTCCAACAACGGCCAGGGGCTGACGTGCGAATGCCCTCGCAAGATCCGCGTCTCCCCGTCGACCGCTGAGGAGGGGCCGATCGTGTGCGGCGTCTGCGACACGCCGTTTCTCACCGACGAGCAGCGCGACTTCGGAGCCGACGTCCTGACCGCCTACCAGATCTTCGATCCGACCGGGGTGCACCACGGCGGCATACCGACCTACCCGTACAAGTTCGCCCCCGACGGTATGGCGACCCGCCGGCAGCTACGCACAGCCGGTCTTCGCCCCGGCGGCCAACCCATCGCCGGCCAGATCCTGTGGCGCCGCGGTAAGCGGGTCGCGTTCCTATACCGCATCGACCTCGCCGTACCGAAGCGCGAAGCGACCCCGGCGCAGCGGGCCGCCATCGGTCGTGCGCTATTGGCCCGGCGGACCTGCTCGACCTGCACCCAGGTCAAGGACTACTACATCCCGCGCCGCAACGGCGAATGCCTCGACTGCGCCACGGCAGGTGCGTGATGGCACGCACCTCGGCCGAGCATTACCAGCGATCGGGCCAGCTGCTCGACCAGCACGTGGAGGCCTGCCCCGTCTGCGGTTCGGGGTCGGCCTGCGCCGATGGCGACGACACCGCCGAGGGCGAGTACCGCGCGTGGCGGCGGTGGGAGTCCGACGACCCTGACGCAGCCCGCACCGCCCAACGGAGGCGGCAGTCGTGACGTCCACCGACCTCGCCGCCCGCCTACCAGCACACCTCAAGGGATTTCGCCGCGATGCCTAAGCCCAAGCCGCTCGCCGTCACGGTGCCGGACACGCACCCGTTCACGAAGGCCTTGCCCGGCGTCGCCGCGAAGGTTGTCTTCGTCTACGCATTCGTAAGATTGCTCGGCGCCTTCGTCCGGGTCGCCTGGCCCTACCGCCGCGAACTCGCCATCCTTACAGTCCTCGGCTCGGCTTGGTACGCGCTGATTCTGCTCCTGCCGGCGTGGTGGGCACTAGCCGCTTCCGTGGCGGCGCTGGCTGGGTCGCTGGCAGCCTCACCGGTTCGGATGCGGGTTGTCGGCTGGCTGCGTGGTGCCCGCACACGGCGGCTGGTCCTGGCCGGCTTCGCCGAGACCCGATCGGCCAATCCATCCGGCAAACTGCCGCGCATTGCGAAGGTCACCTCGACTGTGGTGGGTGAGCGGCTGTACCTGGTGGTCAGACCCGGCCAGTCCGCCGAGCTACTCGACGCCAGGGTGGAAGAACTGCGGGCGGCCGCACGATGCCGCGAGGTCCGGCTCACCCGTGACCCTCACCGATCCCACCGGGTGCTGCTGGACGTGGTACGCCGCGACCCGCTATCCGCCACTGCCGACGTGGCGTGGTCCGGCCAACACACCGACGTGCTGTCCATGTGGGACCCGGTCCACCTTGGCATTGACGAGAACGGCGAACCAGTCCACCTCTCCCTCGTAGAACGGTCCCTGCTGGTCGGCGGCGAGCCGGGGTCCGGCAAGTCATCGCTTCTCAACGTGGTGGTGTCGCACGCCTCGATGTGCCCCGACGCCCATATCGTGCTCATCGACCCCAACGAGGTCCAGTTCGGACCATGGCGCGACAGGGCCCTCGCCTACGCGTCCGACAGCTCGGACGACGCCCTAGCTGTGCTCGAGCTGGTCCGCTCGGAGATCCGCCGCCGGCTTGCCCTGCTCAAGACCCTGCCCGGCGTGGTCCGCAAGGTCACGTCGACCATCGCGGCCGAGTACGCGTTGCCGCTTTGGGTGCTCGTCGTGGACGAGTTGGCCTTCCACACGTCCGTGGTCGGCACCTCCGCACAGCGCAACGCCTTCAATACCGCTGCCCGCGACATCGTCTCCCGCTGCCGGGCCGCCGGCATCGTCCCACTGATGGCCACCCAACGGCCCACCTCCGACGTGGTGCCGACCTCGCTGCGGGACCTGTTCAGCCTGCGGTGCGCCTTCCGCACCACTACCAACACGAGCTCCGACGTAATCCTCGGCGACGGCTGGGCAAGGCAGGGCTACACCGCCACCGACATCGACCTCACTGCGCGCGGCGTCGGATGGCTGCTCGCCGAGGCCCAACAACCGCAGCGGATGAAGGCCGCCTGGATCTCCGACGACACCATTGCCGGCCTGTCCATCACCACGATCCGCCACCGGCCCCCAGCCCCGCCCGGCTACCCGGGCGCCCGCCCGTCCATCGCCGCTCCGCGTACCGATCCGGAGGCCCGGTCATGAACCTGCTCGCCCGGCTGCGCAACCCCAAGCCCGTCGACGTCGTCGAGGTCACCATCACCGGCCACCCCGAGGCCGTCACCAACCTCGCCCGGGCGCTGGCCGCGGTCGCCGTCGTCACATCGATGCGCCACCACGTCCAAGGGCACGCCGCCATTCGCATCGACGTCACCTGCCACCGACCGGTAGGAACGGAGACCATCTGATGACCTCGCGAACCCTTAACGCGCTGCGGCGCATTCGCTGGGCCGTGCGGGGCACCCTCGCCTTCGGCGTCTCGGCGTCGGTCGCCGCCAACACCCTGCACGCCGACCCGAATCCCATTTCTCAGAGCATCGCCGCCTGGCCGCCGCTGGCGCTGCTGCTCACCGTTGAGCTGGTGTCCCGGGTACCGGTGCACCGCCGCTCGCTAGCCGGTCTACGGGTGCTCGCCACCGTGGTCATATCCGGCATCGCAGCGTGGGTGTCGTACTGGCACATGGCCGGCGTCGCGTCTCACTACGGCGAAACCGACGCGTCCCCGTACCTGCTGCCCGTGTCAGTCGACGGGCTGATCGTGGTCGCGTCCATCTCCCTTGTCGAACTAGCCGGCAGGATCCGCGACGCCGAAGCCGTCTCCACCACGGCGGTATCCCCACCGCCCGCTCCGGTGATCGTCCCCGATGGACCTACACAACCAATGATCGTCCCGGACCGTCCCGCAATCGCTGCATCCACGCCCGCGCCGGCTCGCGATCCGCGAGCGTACGTGCCTCCGCCACCACCGGCTCCTCCGCTGTCGTCCGAGACGCTCGACGCCGCCCGTATCGCTGCCGCCGAGTACCGACAGCACACCGGTCGCGACATCACCCGTGACGCACTGCGTGACCGGCTGCGCGTGTCGAACGCCCTCGCCGGCGAGCTACTCCGCGCCACCCGCGCCGTCACCCCGGGCACACCGGCCCGGCTCAACCGCACCCCGGCCACTGTGGACACCCCCACCCGCTGAACACAGACACCGGCACGAAACGACCCGAGAGGAGGACCTGAACCATGAGCATGACCGCCGTCGCGACGCTGGACCTGCACCAGGACCAGGTCCTCGTCGACTACCTCGCCGACATCTCCGGGCTCGATCCGGTGGCCGGCATCCCCACCGGCCCCGGAACCAGCATCGCCGACCCGCACGGCCTGTTCGCCCGCGCGGCCCGACCCGGCCTCGGCGTCTGGCTCGCCCAGGCCGCCCGACTACGTGGCTGTGTGCGTCCGATCCGGCTGCGCGGCGAGGTCACCACCCTCGACGGATCCGGCGCCATCGTCGACCGGTTCAGCACCGACGACCTACCCGACCACATCCTCTACAAGCCGTGCGGAACCCGCTACGCCACCCTGTGTCCGTCTTGCGCCGAGGTCTACCGATGGGACACGTACCAACTCATCAGGGCCGGCCTGTCCGGCGGTAAGGGAGTGCCGGACACAGCCACCCGACACCCGGCCGTGTTCCCCACCTTCACCGCCCCTTCGTTCGGCCCCGTCCACGGCCGCGTCGTCAATCCCGCCACCGGCAAGCCCAAGCCGTGTAGGCCCCGCCGCGACAAACCAACCTGTCCGCACGGGCGGCCGCTGTCCTGCCCGTACGCCCACCACGAGACCGACCGGCGCATCGGTCAGCCGCTGTGCCTGGACTGCTACGACCACGACCACCAGGTCGTCTGGAACCACCTCGTTCCCCAACTGTGGGACCGCACCATCGTGCGCCTGCGCCGCCTCGCCGCCGTTGAACTCGGCGACACCCTCGACAAGATCACCAGGCTGTCGTTTGTGAAGATTGCCGAAGTGCAAGCCCGCGCCGCGATCCACCTGCACGCACTGATCCGCTTCGACGGCTACGACCCAGACCATCCCGACGCGATCCTGCCCCCACCCGCGCTCGAGCTGCCCGACGGCACCGCCATGCCCGTCCTGTCGGCGGAGCGGCTTGCGGAACTCGTCGCCCAAGCCGCGCGCGAGGTGAAGATCCAGTCCCCCGGTCATCCCGACCGGCCCGATGGGTGGCCCATCGTGTGGGGCGAGCAGCTGGTGGTCAAAGTCATCCGACGCGGCTTGGATGGCGGCGACCTCACCGAGGGCCACGTCGCCGGCTACATGGCCAAGTACGCAACCAAAGGCAGCGAAGCCGCCGGCCTCGCCGCGTGCCGCATCACCCGCGACACCATCGACTCATACCGGAACTCGACCAGCCACGTCGGGCGGCTCATCGGCTCCTGCTGGCGGCTCGGCCGATACATCCCCGGGCTAAAGCTGCTCGACCAGGCGGACCGGCCGTTCGCGCGGATGCGCAAATGGGCCCACATGTTCGGCTTCGGCGGCCACTTCTCCAGCAAGTCCCGCCGCTACTCCTGCACCCTCGGCAAACTTCGCGGCGCCCGAGTCCGAGTGGCGCGAGCCATCGCCCGCGGACTCACCCCAGAGCAGCTCGCCAACCTTGACGACGACGACGCCGGCCTGGTCATCGGACGGTGGCACTACACCGGCACCGGATGGCTCACCACCGGAGATGCTGCGCTCGCAGCAATGGCCGCCGACGCCGCCCGCAAACGCCGCC
This sequence comes from Micromonosporaceae bacterium, assembly GCA_020027875.1. Classification (GTDB taxonomy): domain Bacteria; phylum Actinomycetota; class Actinomycetes; order Mycobacteriales; family Micromonosporaceae; genus JAXIPB01. The sequence continues at coordinate 12,050 of JAHRHA010000077.1, forward strand.
CCGCCGGACTGCCCGACCCCGTCAGGGCGTGATTGTCATTTGAAAACTCCACAGTGGACCTATTCTTGAGCGCCACTTCGACCGTCCGGTGCGGGCGGCTCCAATGGCCAGCGCCACCACTCACTAGGCACCACAACCGAACAGACGAATTCCCCGGACATCCACCGCGCGAACCGGAGGCCTGTGCCTTCGGTTCGCTACCCCGATCAGGAGAGCAATGAACAGGCGAAGCGTTCGTCCGGCCGAGGCCGCATTAGTTCTCGGTGTATGCCGAGACACCATCTATGTACTGATGCGCTCGGGGCGCCTTCGTTCTGTGAAGGTCGGTCGAGCGCGACTCATCCCCATCAGCGCGATCGAAGAACTCCTCGCATCATCCGAGGAATGGGCAGCGTGACCGGCAAGCGTCGCCGCGCTCACGGCGAAGGGTCTGTGTACCAGCGAGCCGACGGTATGTGGGTCGCTGCTGTCGACCTGGGCTGGATCGACGGCAAACGCCGGCGCCGTGTGGTCTACGGCAAGACGGAACAAGAGGCGATTGGTAAGCGCGACGATCTCCGCCGTCAGCTCCAGCTCGGCGTCGACCTAGGCGCGCCGCCCCGCACACTGGCGGCGTGGCTCGCAGAGTGGTTGAACGACGTGAAGGCGCATGACGGCACACGTGCTTCAACGCAGAGACGCTATCGCGAGGTATTCAACACGCACCTTGGGCCGGGCCTGGGAAAGATCCGGCTCGACCGCCTCAATGCTCGGGACGTTCAACGGTTCTTGACCATGCTCCGGGGTCGGCTCGCGCCGGCAACGATTATCAAGATTCACGGCGTGCTGCGTGCCGCATTAAGCGATGCGGAACGGCTCGACCTCGTGCCTCGTAACGTCGCCAAATCAGCGAAGCCGCCGAGCCTCGGACGACTGGAGCGTCGGGCCCTAACCCCCGTCGAGGCCAAGTCGCTCTTGGGCGAACTGGTCGGCGACCGACTAGAAGGTCTTTTCGTCGTGGCCATCGCGACCGGGCTTCGCCGCGGTGAGGTGCTCGGGCTCCGCTGGTCTGACGTCGACCTGGCTGGAGGCACTCTCTACGTCCGGCGCTCTCCAGCGCGTCGACGGCGGACTCCAGTTCGTGCCGCCGAAGACTCATCGCTCGGCTCGGCCGATTCCCCTTCCCGGCATAGCCCGCAGTGCGCTGGAGGTCCACCGGGCCCGCCAGGTCAAGGAGCGGGTGGCGGCCAAGGAACTGTGGGAGGACGAGGACCTGGTCTTCGCAAACACGATCGGGAAGCCGATGGAGCCCCGCAATGTCAACCGGCGCTTCGAGAAAGCACGGACTGCGGCGGGCCTGGAGTGGCTGCGACTACACGATTTGCGCCATTCCTTCGCGACCTTCCTCCTCGACCAGGGCCAGGAGTTGCGAACGGTGATGGATTTACTTGGCCACTCGACGATTCGGCTTACCGCCGATACATACGGGCACGTCCTGCCCCGGACGGCACGGTCGGCCGCTGACGCCATTGACCGAGCTCTCGGAGGCCTAAACGAAACACCGACAAATCCGATTGATACTGCTAATCGATGGATGACGCTGCGTAAGTGAAGTCCATCGGTGCAACTCCTGAGTGTGACACGTTGACCACATGATGTCGGTGTTGATCAACATAGATGCCACAAGATGTGCGTGAGGGCTGAGCGACGGCGGCGGTTTGTGTGATTACAGAGCGCGACGTACGCTGATCATTGGAACGCCGAGACCCCGGTGGGCAGATACCGGGACCGGTACCCCCCATCCGGGGCCTCGTTGCGAATTGCCGCTCGCTCCCGAGACCTTACATGTCTTGCCTCTGATCTTGAAGAGGCTCTGACCGAATTGATGGGTGCCCGTTCAGCCTGCCCGCGCGAAGGTCGCGCGCGGTAGCGGTCTGAGAGGAGCCCCGGTGCGGTTTAGCGAGCTGTACGGGATCAGTCGCACGGATGAGGACGACTGGTTCGACACGTATCTACCGGCAGACACGAAGTTGTTCGTCGATCCGTTTCTAATCTACGACGACACAGAGCCCCGGTGGTCGTCAGCACACGACCACATCCTGCACTTCTTCGCCCTGGTCCTCGGTCTCGTCGCGACCTCGAAGGGCAACGAGAAGTCCCCTGCGTGGGGTCAGGCGAAGGGTCTCCTGCTGTTCCCCGAGACCGCCGAGTTCTGCCTCGGAATGGCGGAGGGGTCGCCGAACGGCTCAGGGTCAGGCAGCGGCTTGCAGCTTGGCATGCTGGAGGGTGCCAGGACGGCCATCGGCCTCGGCATCGAGAGCATCGAGCACATGGAGATGCTCGTGTTATTCCAGGGCGGCGTCGGCCTGGATCGCATCAGCGACGCTGTGTGCAACATCCTGAAGTCGTACTTCATTGAGTACACCCAGGAGGTCTGTGCAAGGCACGACGTCTCGATGAAGCGGTTCCGAGTACGAAACGCAGCGTGGGACGAACAGGGCGCACGCTGGTGCATGCGAGAGGTCGCCTTGCCGGTGAATCCCTTCGTCGGCCGCGAGCGGCCGGTCCTACTTGTGCCTGAGCGATTCCTGAAGGACATCCCGGTCGCGAGTCCTAACGCGTTCTGGGACTACGCCTGGGAGAACAAGGGAGAGGAGCTTCGCCGCGACTTCAACTATGACATCGCGACAAAAGCGACGCGTCACATGAAGGCGACCCTCGCGAAGCAACACCCGGATCTCGCCGCGGCGTATCTCTCAGATCTTGAGACCGTCGACCATCGTCCCTACTCCGTGAGTGGCGACCCGAAGCTGCTCACGCTGTGGTACGAGCACGGCGCAGAACTGGCCAGACGGTCGCCCCTCGCGTTCGTGGCCACACGGCCCGACGAGTTTCCAGGTTTTGTGCTCAGCATCGTGGAGGCGTTTGCCCACAACATCGAGCACCAAGACGGCTGGCAACTCCTTTGGAACCGGACGGTCCCCCGCAGCGAGAAGATCGTCCAGGCCCTGTTCCGTAGTTGCGCGATCCACTACTGCCGAGCAAACAACATCGACCTGACTGGGGAGTCGAACGCCGGGCGTGGACCGGTTGACTTCAAGTTCGCCGTGGGCTGGAGTGCCAAAGCCGTTGTCGAGATCAAGCTCATGAGGAATTCCGGCTTCTGGGACGGCATCCTCGAGCAGACGCCGACCTATGCTCTCGCGGAGGGCGCCAACGCCGCGGTCTTCGTCGCGGTGGCCTTCACGGACGCGGAAATGGCGCCCGAGCGGATCGACAAGGTCCGCAGGGCCACAGAGATGGCTTCGGAGAACGGGCCGGCCAAGATCGAAGCTGTTGTGATCGACGCACGGCAAAAGGAGTCGGCGTCGAACCTCAAGGCGCCCAAGGCGACCCGGGATCGGCTTCACGGGCGAACGGATGCCGACGGCGTCCCTGCGGCCGACGGCGAGTAGGACTAGAGCGAGCCCGATTGAAACCCATCTGCTCCTCGCGGCGAGGCGATCTTTGGGACGTGTAGGCCTGGCTACACCGATGGCTACAAGATGATCTCGCAATGCACACGAATGTGCTTGTGGAGCCGAGGGGACTTGAACCCCTAACCCCCGCCTTGCAAAGGCGGTGCTCTGCCAATTGAGCTACGGCCCCTGGACCCGCGCAGATCCTGGTACCTGGTGGCGCCATAGCAACCACGAACCACCAAGGTCTCGGGCGGGTCGACTAGCGGAGGTCGGGCGCGGTGGTCGCCTCATGCCAAAGAGCGCGTTCGTCGTTGGCGTCCTTGACCTTCTTGGCCACGAACACCGCGGCGCCGACCAGGCCGACGAGAATGAACAGTTTCTTCCACATGTCGCGGACCACCTCACGGTTCGTGATGGGGAGTGGGGCTAGATGGAATCGAACCATCGACCTCAGAGTTATCAGCTCTGCGCTCTAACCAACTGAGCTATAGCCCCCGTGACGCGACGAGAAACGTTACCGCACAGCGTAGCCGTCCCCAAACCCGGGATAGCACCCAGAAACATCGCGTGATCTAGGGCGTAGTCGCGTGATCGGAGATCAAACCACGCGACTGCGCCCTAGGTCGACGACGGGCTACTCCTTCTCGGAGAGGGTGAGTTCGATGCCGCCCACGAGGTCGGCGCAGACGTTGTAGACGAACGCACCCAGCGTCATCAGGGCGGTGAAGAGCACCATGTTGACCGCACCGAGAAGCACGGAGGTCCCGATGACACCCTTGGCGGTGATCTTGAATGCGTCCGCGGCAGTGCCTGCCTGGCCGGTCACGTCCGCGAACGCTTCGTTGATGCTCGCGAACACATTCATCGCATCGAGCGCGAGGTAGAGCACCGACGTCGCGACGATCGCCACAACGAAGAGCACCAACGAGACGGCGAACGAGAACTTCATGACCGACCACGGATCAATGCGCTTGAGGTGCAACCGCGCGCGTCGGGGACCGCGGGTCGCTGCGCCGGCGACGGTTGCCCGCGCAGAACGTACTGCGTCCGAGACCCGGGCGGCGCCGACTGCCGCCCCGGCGCCGCCAGGCCGAGGCGGAGCGCCGACGATCGACGTCGCTCCAGTCGTCTGACGCAGGCCAGTGCCGGTGACGCTGGTCCTTCCCGGTGCGGCGACCGACGCGCGCGCGATCACCGGCGGCGATACGGCTGCGGCGACCGCGGCGGTGCCCGACGCCGGACCCGAGACCGGAGGCACCGTTGCGGTGCCCGTAGCGGACGCGCTGGCGCTGTACGGGCTTCTCGACATCGGCCCTTTGTTCGATGGCTGCGAGCTTGTGGAGCTCGAGCCGCCAGCTCCGGTTCCACCCGCGGCCGGCACGGCGACAACCGGCACAAAAGGCGATGCACTCGGTGCGATCCGCGCCGTGGGTTCCGAGACCTTGGCCTCCTCGGCCTCCACAGGGGCAGGGGCAGGGGGGACCTTCCCGACCGGGGTCGGCAACGTCGCTGGCACCGGCACCGGCACCGGTGTGGGGCTCGGCGCGGTCGCCGGCGTCGGCGTCGGCGTGTAGCCGCCCCCAGACGGGCTCTTGGCCCGTTCCGTCGGCGCCGCGCCAGCGAACGACAGGGGCGTGGACGACGACGGCTTGGACGACGGGGGCACAGACGAAGGCGTAGACGGCGGCGGCGACATCGCGGGCCAGATCGGCGGAGGCGAAGACGAAGACGAAGACGAAGAAGCCGCCGGTACGGCGGCACCAGCGGTGGGCGTGCTGGCGGATCTGTCGGCAACCACCTCCGCGGCCGATTCGCCGACCGGGCCAGACTCAGCCCTGCCGCCACCGGACCCGCCACCAGCCGAGGCAGACGCGGACATGGACGCCGAGCCGGTCGAGCCCGTCGATTCCGCCACGGCGGGCCGGATCACGTTCGTCGGAGAATCGAGGCCATCCTCGGAACGGCTGGCCGGCGACTCCGTTGTGCCCGTTTCGGTGGTCGTCGGGGCCTCGACCGGTGGGTCGTCCGCTTGAGTCGAGGCCCCCGCTGCTCCCGACTTAGCCTGTGTCTCCGTCATCGACCAATCCTGTTCGTTGGGGTCCAGCCCGTATGGTCCGCTCTAGTCCTGCTGTGTCGTTCCAGGTAACTCGTCGGGCTCGTCCGCATTGCGGGCTATAGCCACCAGGGTCACGCCGTCCGGCAGGTCCATAAGCTTGACCCCCATTGTGTTCCGGTCACGTGTCCGCCGTACGGGCTTCACCGGAGTACGGATTACACCACCGTTTGAAGTGATAGCGAAGAGCTCGTCGTCAGGACTTATTACCACAGCGCCGACCAACCCGCCCCGCCGTTGCGTGATCTTAGCGGTCAGCACCCCCTTGCCGCCCCGGCCCTGCACGGGGTACTCGTCTATCGGTGTCCTCTTGGCATATCCGCCATCAGTCGCCACGAGAACGTCCATACCGCCGCGAACCACCTCCATGGCCAAGAGCTCGTCGTCTTGCGTGAAGCGCATGCCTATCACACCCGACGTGGCGCGCCCCATGGGGCGCAGGGCCTCGTCATCAGCCTTGAACCGGATCGCCTGAGCGCGCTTGCTCACGAGCAGCAGGTCGTCGTTCGGGGCGATGAGCGCAGCGCCGACTAGCTCGTCGTCATCCTTGAGATTGATCGCGATGATACCGCCGGAGCGGTTCGAGTCGAACTCGGTAAGTGACGTCTTCTTGACAAGACCCTTCTTGGTGGCGAGGACCAGGTACGGGGAGACCTCGTAGTTCTGGATCTCGATCACCTGGGCGATCTGCTCGTCCGGCTGGAACGCAAGGAGGTTCGCCACATGTTGACCCCTCGCCACCCGGCTCGCCTCAGGTAGTTCGTACGCCTTGGCCCGGTAGACCCGACCCTTGTTCGTGAAGAAAAGGATCCAGTCGTGCGTGGAGCACACGAAGAAGTGGCTGACGATGTCGTCCTGGCGCAGCGTCGCACCAGACACGCCCTTGCCGCCCCGGCGCTGGGAGCGGTAGAGGTCGGTCTTGGTCCGCTTCGCGTACCCGGTCCGGGTGATGGTGACGACCACGTCCTCCCGCGCGATGAGGTCCTCCATCGAGACCTCGCCGTCAAACGGGATGATCCGCGTACGGCGCTCGTCGCCCCACTTGTTGACGATCTCCGCCAGCTCATCCGAGACGATCTTGCGCTGGCGCTCCGGCTTGGCCAGGATGTCCTGGAGTTCAGCGATCCTGATCTCGATATCGCCGAGCTCGTCCACGATCTTCTGCCGCTCGAGTGCGGCGATCCGTCGCAGCTGCATGTCGAGAATCGCGGTCGCCTGGATCTCATCGATCTCGAGCAGCTGGACCAGGCCGTTTCGCGCGTCCTCCACCGTCGGTGAGCGCCGGATGAGCGCGATGACCTCGTCGAGCATGTCCAGGGCCTTGACCAGGCCGCGCAGGATGTGCGCCCGCTCTTCGGCCTTGCGCAGGCGGTACGCCGTCCGCCGGACAACGACCTCGATCTGGTGGGCCACGTAGTGGCGGATGAACTGAGCCAGATTCAGGGTGCGGGGCACCCCGTCGACCAACGCGAGCATGTTCGCACCGAACGTCTCCTGCAGCTGGGTGTGCTTGTAGAGGTTGTTCAGCACCACCTTCGCAACCGCGTCACGCTTGAGCACGAGCACGAGCCGCATGCCGGTACGACCGCTCGACTCGTCCCGGATGTCGGCGATCCCGGCGAGCTTGCCCTCGCGGACCAGCTCCGCGCAGCGCTCGGCGACGTTGTCCGGGTTGACCTGGTACGGCAGCTCGGTGACGACGAGGCAGGTACGCCCCCGCTTGTCCTCTTCGGCTTCGACGACCGCACGCATGCGGATCGACCCGCGTCCGGTGCGGTAGGCGTCCTGGATGACCGTGGTACCCACGATCAGGCCGCCGGTCGGGAAGTCCGGCCCCTTCACAATCTTGATGAGCTCGTCCAGGGTGGTGGCCTCGTCGACCTCGGGGTGAGCCAAACACCATTGCACCGCGGCAGCGATCTCCCGCAAGTTGTGCGGCGGGATCTTCGTCGCCATGCCGACCGCGATCCCATCCGAACCGTTGACCAGAAGGTTTGGGAAGCGAGCCGGCAGGATTGCCGGCTCCTGGGTACGTCCGTCGTAGTTCGGGCCAAAATCTACGGTTCCCTCATCGATGTCCCGCAACATCTCCATCGCAAGCGGGTCGAGCCGGCATTCCGTGTAGCGCATGGCGGCTGCCGGATCATTTCCGGGGGAGCCGAAGTTGCCGTTGCCGTCGATAAGGGGGTAGCGCAGCGACCACGGCTGCGCCATGCGGACCAACGTGTCGTAGATCGCGGAGTCGCCGTGGGGGTGGTAGTTACCCATCACATCGCCCACGACGCGCGCGCACTTCACATAACCGCGGTCAGGCCGGAACCCGCTGTCGAACATGGCGTACAAAATCTTGCGGTGAACCGGCTTGAGCCCGTCTCGGACATCGGGCAGCGCCCGACCGACGATGACGCTCATCGCGTAGTCGAGGTAGGAGCGTTGCATCTCCACCTCGAGGCCGACCGGCTCGATGCGCCCGCCGGCCGTGGTCACGCCGCCGAAACCGACGCCGCCCTCGTCGGCGTCAACACCGTCGGCGTCAACACCGTCAACGCCGTCGTCCATGGGCTCTTCAGGGTCGGTCACAGTCAAACCTCATCGCTCGCCGCGGACAGTCCGCGGATCTGTTGTTGGCAAATGTCGTGTGGATAACCGCTGTGGGACATGTGGATAACGCCCGGTCAGGCCCAGCGAGGCTTACCGTCGGGCACGGTTAGATGTCCAGGAACCGAACATCTTTAGCGTTTCGCTGGATGAACGAGCGGCGCGCCTCGACGTCCTCACCCATGAGGACGCTGAACAGCTCATCTGCCGTTGCCGCGTCATCGAGGGTGACCTGCCGCAGCGTGCGGGTGCCGGGGTTCATCGTGGTCTCCCACAGCTCCGGGTAGTTCATCTCGCCGAGGCCCTTGAACCGCTGGATGTCGTCCGGCTTGGCGTTCGGCCGCTTCTCTTGGCGTAGCGCGATCAGTCCGTCGCGCTCACGATCGGAGTACGCGTACTGCGCGTCGTCGCCCTTCTTGTTCCACTTGATCTTGTAGAGTGGCGGCGCCGCTAGGTACACGTGCCCCAGCTCCACCAGGGGCCGCATGAAGCGGAACAGTAGCGTCAGCAACAGGGTCTGGATGTGCTGACCGTCCACATCGGCATCCGCCATCAGGATGATCTTGTGGTACCGCAGTTTGTCTATGTCGAACTCTTCGTGGATACCGGTGCCCAGCGCAGTGATCAGCGACTGCACCTCGTTGTTCTTGAGCACCCGATCGATCCGTGCCTTCTCCACATTGAGGATCTTGCCCCGGATCGGCAGGATCGCCTGCGTCCTTGGGTCGCGTCCCTGCTTCGCCGAACCGCCGGCCGAGTCGCCCTCAACAATGAACAGCTCGGACACCCGCGGATCGGTGGACTGGCAATCGGCCAGCTTGCCCGGCATCGAACCCGACTCGAGCAGCGACTTCCGCCGGGCGAGCTTGCGCGCCTGGGCCGCCGCCAAGCGGGCCCGGGCCGCCGCGTTGGCCTTGGTAATGATCGTCTTGGCCTCACCGGGGTTGCGCTCGAACCAGTCCGCCAGCCACTCGTTGCAGACCTTGAGCACGAAACTCTTCATGTCCGTGTTGCCGAGCTTCGTCTTCGTCTGGCCTTCGAACTGCGGGTTGGTGAGCTTCACTGAGACGATCGCCGCGAGCCCTTCACGGATGTCCTCGCCCGTGAGCTTCTCGTCCGCCTTGAGGAACTTCTTGTCCGCGCCGTACTTGTTGACCACACCGGTGAGCGCGGCCCGGAAGCCCTCCTCGTGGGTGCCGCCCTCGTGGGTGTTGACGGAGTTCGCGAAGGTATAGACGCTCTCGCCGTAGGACTCGTTCCACTGCATCGCGACCTCAGCCGACATGCCCTCACCGTCGGCCCCGAACTCGATGACCGACTTGTGCATCGGCGACTTGGTCTGGTTGAGGTGGCGGACGAAGTCGGCGATGCCGCCCTTGTAGCAGAACGTCACGTCCTTGCGGTCCTCGGTCGTCGCCTCAACACCGACCCGTTCGTCGCGCAGCGCGATCGTCAAACCCCGGTTGAGGAAGGCCATCTCCTGCAGCCGGCGATAGATCGTCTCGAAGGTGAAGCTCGTCGACTCGAAGATCGACGGGTCGGGCCAGAACGTCACGGTCGAGCCGGTCTTGCGGGTTGTCTCACCCTTGTTCAGGGGTCCAGGCTTGGAGTGTGTGTACGTCTGCCGCCAGACGTAGCCGTCCTTGTGGATCTCCACATCGACCCGGGTCGAGAGCGCGTTCACGACTGAGATGCCGACGCCGTGCAGGCCACCCGAGACCGCGTAGGCCTTGCCGTCGAACTTGCCGCCCGCGTGCAGCATCGTCAGTGCGATCTCCACGCCGGGCCTTTTCAGCTTCGGGTGAATGTCCACCGGGATGCCGCGGCCGTTGTCCACTACGCGCACACCGCCGTCGGCGAGCAGCGTCACCACGATCGTGTCGCAGTAGCCGGCGAGCGCCTCGTCGACAGAGTTGTTTACGACCTCCCAGACGAGGTGGTGTAGGCCTCGTTCCCCGGTTGAGCCGATGTACATGCTGGGTCGCTTACGAACCGCCTCGAGTCCCTCGAGCACGGTGAGCGAACCGGCCGTGTACTCATGCTTCTGCTTCGGCGCTGCCACGCTTGATCGCTTTCTCCGCGCAGGTCACGCGTGACGTGCCCAGCGGGGGTAGGACGCCTCGGCCCACACTGAGTCACAATCGAGTGCGGAGGGCGCACGTTCGGGAGCCGGAGTCTTTCCGGCGGAATCTCCGCCGGGCCGTAAGTCTCTGTCCCCCAAATACTACTTGGTCGGAGCGACAGAACCACGCCACGGCACCCCGACGACGGGTCTGAAATCGTCACAGCCCGCCGAAACCGGCAGGACTCAATCCCCTCCACGGGACCGAGTCGTTCGAGGCTACCGGGGCGCCGTGGGTACGCGGGGTGCGAGTCCGCTTGATCGCCGTGACGCACCGTGTGTCCGAATCGCTGATCAACTGATCGGAGCGAACCACGCACCGCAAAACGATCTTCAAAGCCTGCCGGTTCGGGGGTCGCGCCAGGGTGTCGGGGTGTCGTAGGGTCTCCCGTTGCCGTGCGTTCGACAAGCGCCTGGCAGCGCCGGAACAGGCGCCGGCCCCAGGGGGGAGGAGAACGGGCGATGGGACTCGACAACGTCGCGGTCCAATGGCCGCGGACCGGACGGTTCTATGAGCCGGTCGTGGCCGAGGAGTTCGCCGACTTCGCCAAGTTCGCCGCGGCCGCGCCACCGCAGGCCGGTCCCGCCGCCGCGCTCGCCAGCCATATCGCCCGTACGGCGACAGTACGCGCCAGCGCGTATACAGACCTGGTTGATCTGCTCCTCGGGCTGGAGGGTGTTCTTTTCGCCACAGACGCCGCGGCTGAGGATGAGGACCCCGTGATCGACCCGGACGGCTGCGCCTGGATCGCGGGTGGGTTGGAGAAATTCGTCGCCGGCCACGGCGAACTGGGCGACACCGTGACCTTCGACACCATCGCCCAAGTGCTTCGATCCGCACTCGCCGAGGCCCGCCTCGCCGATCACCAGCTCCGCTGGCTGGAGACTCGCCTGGAGGCCCTCAAGGACGGACACGGCCACCCACCGCAGTGGAACTTCTCCCTGCTGGAGCTGGACGTGCTAGCGCACTTCTACCGTCGCTGCACAGACCGCGGTTTCGCCGTCTACGCCGATTTTTGACCCAATGGCGGCCCCAAGTCAGGGTCAGCCGTACGTGTCTCGGGGGCCGCGACCCCGTACCCGCTTGGGACCCTTTGCCCAGGACGGCGCGACCGGGCCGTGGATGTTCAAGGTCTTCACCACATCCCGACCAACCTCGCCGGCGATGCGTGGCAGCAGTGTGCCAGCGAGCAGCCGTAGCTGCGTCGCCCACGCGGTGGACTCGGCCTCGATGGTCAATTCGCCATTCTCGAGCTTGACCGGCCGACAATGGGTGGCGAGGTCCGCGCCCACGACGGCCGGCCAGGTGCCGAAGATCCGGGCCTCCGCGGCCGGCTTCTGCCACCCGCGGGCCTTGACCAGTTTCGCCAGCACAGCGGATAAGGGTTGGGGGTCTCTCGGGTCCGGGCCCGGACCGGAGTAGCCACGCAGCCGCCCGCCGGACCTGACCGAGCCGCCGTCGCGCTGGCTGCGGGCGCCCGCGGGTCGTTCGGCCCGTTTCGCGCGCGCTGCGTCGAGGACCGCTCTGGCGAGCTCAGGGCCACCCGGTTCAGCCGTGGCGCTCGCCTCGGCCGAGGGATCATCGGCCACGGCGCACCTCCCCCTCGCCCACCACGTACCGCTCGCCCGCGAGCAACCGTGGCACGTCCGCCTCCACCGCACACGTCACCAACACCTGACTCGCTGCCGCTACCATCTCGGCGAGCCGATCTCGCCGGCCTGTGTCGAGTTCGGCGAAGACGTCGTCGAGCACCAGCACCGGCTCGATGCCCTCTCCGCGCAGTAACTCGAACGCGGCCAGCCTGAGCGCGAGCGCCAGCGACCATGACTCCCCGTGGCTCGCGTAACCCTTCGCGGGCATCTCACCGAGGGTAAGAGTGATGTCGTCGCGGTGCGGACCGACGAGTGTGACTCCACGCTCCACCTCGGACGGTCGCGCGGCGGACAGCGCCTCACCCAGCCGCTCCGCGATCGCAACCCGGTCGAGGCTCACCTGACCACTCTCGAGCCATGACCTGGCGTCGTAGCCAACCCGCGCCTCACCCCTTCCCGCGCTAACCGCGTCGTAGGCCTTGGCCACGTGGGTGCCGAGCGCCGCACAGAGGTCGAGCCGTCCGGCGATCAGGTCTGCTCCGTGCTGCGCCAGGTGCGAGTCCCAAACATCCAGTGTGGACAGATCGCCGGTGCGCCCACCAGTGCCGCCGACCTTCCGAGCTAGATATGCCGTACGCAACAGCGCGTTGCGCTGCTTGAGAATGCGCTCGTAGTCTGCGCGCACTCCGGCGTAGCGCGGCTGGCGTTGCACGAGCAGGTCGTCGAGATAGCGTCTGCGTTCGGCCGGATCGCCTCGTACCAGGGCGAGGTCCTCCGGGGCGAACAGGACCAGCCTCAGGGCACCGACGATGTCGCGGGCCCGTGTCACCGGAGCCCGACCGAGGCGGGCCCGGTTCGCTTTGCCCGGCACGATCTCCAACTCCACCAGGAGCTCGCGCTCGTCATGCACGATCGCGCAGCGGACGATGGCGCGCTCGGCTCCGACCCGCACGAGTGGCTGGTCGCTCGAGACGCGGTGACTGCTCAGGGTCGCAACGTAGCCCATCGCCTCGACGAGGTTGGTCTTGCCGTAGCCGTTCGGTCCTACGATCACGCTCGGTCCGGGGTCGAGGTCGATCTCCGCCCGCGAGTACGAGCGGAAGTCGGTCAGCTCGAGCCGCCGCACGTACACCGCTAGTCCTTCCTGACCGCGTGGCCACCGAATTGCTGGCGCAGCGCGGCGACGGCCTTCATCGCGGGCGAGTCTTCCTGTCTGGAAAGGAATCGCGCGAAGAGCGATGCGGCTATGACGTTTGTCGGCACGCCAAGGCGGATGGCCTCCTCGACCGTCCACCGACCCTCGCCGGTGTCCTCGGCGTAGCCCCGCAACTCCGACAGGTCTGGGTCCTTGTCCAGCGCTCGGTCGAGCAGGTCAAGCAGCCACGAGCGGATAACGGTGCCCTCACGCCACGACCTGATCACGCCGGGGACATCGCTGACAAACTCCGACGCGCGCAGCAGTTCATAGCCCTCCCCGTACGCGTGCATCAAGGCGTACTCGATCCCGTTGTGCACCATCTTCGCGTAGTGTCCGGCACCAACCGGGCCCGCGTGCACGAAGCCGAACTCGCCGGCGGGTTTCAGTGCGTCAAAGACCGGCATTAACCGTCGCACGTGCTCGCCGTCTCCGCCGACCATCAGTGCGTAGCCGTTCTCCTTCCCCCATACCCCTCCAGAGACGCCGACATCGATGTATCCGATGCCCCGCTCCGACAGCCGGACAGCCCGCGGCCCGTCCTCGGTGTACTTGGAGTTACCGCCGTCGACCAGGATGTCGCCCGCACCGAGCGGGCCGGCGAGTTCGTCGACCGTCTCGTTGGTGACTGCTGAGGGCACCATCACCCAGACGGCACGAGGCACGGCGAGCCGTGCCGCTAGTTCGTCGAAACTGGCCACGTCAGACATGTTCGGGTTCCGGTCGTACCCGACCACCTCGTGCCCGGCGGCCCGCAGTCGGGCAGCCATGTTGCCACCCATGCGCCCGAGCCCCACCAACCCCAGCTGCATGACCCCTCCCGGCGGGAAACGTTACCGGACGAGGCTCAGTTGCCCACCCGCATCGGCATGATCAGGTATCGGTAGCCGGGAATAGGTTCACCATTTTCGGCCGCTGGGCTGATGACGGCGGGTTTCATGGCGGTGGTGAACGAGATGAACACCGTTGGCGCATCGAGAACCGAGAGGCCATCCAGCAGGTAGCCCGGGTTGAATGCGACCGTCAAGGGCTCGCCGGTGAACTCCCCTTCCATGGCTTCACTCGCCCGAGCATCCTCGCTGCCGCCGGCCTCGATGACCACTTCACCCTCGGCGAAGCTCAGCCGCACCGGCGTGGTCCGGTCGGCGACGAGCGCGACCCGCTTGACGACCTCCGTCAGGGCGGCGACGCTCAACGTGGCTCGCGCATTGTGTTGGTCTGGAAAGAGCGAACGGATCTTGGGGAAATCGGGGTCGAGTAGGCGGCTCGTCGTGCGGCGGGATCCGCCGGTGAATCCGATCATGCCTTCACCTACGCCTCCTCGGGACAACGCGACCAGCACGTCGCCACCGAGGGGGCCGAGCGTCTTCGCTGTTTCGGCCAGCGTACGGGCGGGAACGAGCGCCTGCAGGTTGACTCCATCGTCCTTCGGCCGCCAGCTGATCTCTCGTACCGCTGCGCGGTATCGATCCGTGGCGAGCAGCGACAACGTTGTGCCGTCGAGTTCCATCCGGACACCGGTGAGCATCGGGATGGTGTCGTCCCGTCCGGCGGCGATGGCCACCTGGGCGGCCGCGTGTGCGAACGTCGACGCATCGATGACCCCTGCCATCTCGGGCATCGATGGCAGCGTGGGATAGTCCTCCACCGGCATGGTGGGCAGCGTGAACCGGGCGCTGCCGCATACCAGTTCTAGGTGCGTGCCGACGGCAGCGATCTCGGCGGGTTTGGCTGGCAGCGCCTTAGTGATCTCGGCCAGTAGGCGCCCGGAAACGAGCGCCGCTCCGTCTGAGTCGGCCTGGACGCCGATCGTCACCTGGCTGGAAACCTCGTAGTCGAAGCCGCTGACGGTCAGTTGCCCGTCCGACACCCGCATCAGCACGCCCGCCAGGACTGGAACGGACGGCCGGGTGGGCAGACTCTTGGCCGTCCACGCGACTGCGTCGGCGAGCGCGTCACGCTCAACCCGGAACTTCATGCGATGCCTCCTGCGGGAAGGTCTCGATTCTGTCCTGCCAAGCCGCTCTGGCGCTACCCGCCGGGTTTGGTGGATCCAACCCTGGCGTGTCCCCGGATCCACAGCCCGATGATTGTTCTTGCTGTTTTAGAGAGATAACCCGTCGTCGTCTTCGGTGCTGTGGAACCTGGGGATAACCCGCGTTGCGGCAGTCCAAGTCCGGTCTGAGGGGGTGGACATCGTGTGTACAAAGGGGCGGACAACCCCCTCGTCCGTCCACAGTAAGCCGGACGTACGACGTTTTCCCCAGCCGTCCACAGCGGTATCCACGGGTTATCCCCTGAGGATTTGCCCCGCATGTGGATGAGCAACCGTCACGGTTCGTCGAAGCCGGGGCTACTGAGCGAACAGGTCCACAGCGTCGTCCCCAGGCTCTGTCCACAGGTTGTGGACAGAGCCTGGCGATACCCGAGAGCGTCATGTTGCCTGCTTGATCCGGTTGGTCAGTTCGGCGATCTGGTTGTAAAGAGATCGCCGCTCCGCCATCAGCGAACGAATCTTCCGGTCGGCATGCATGACGGTGGTGTGGTCGCGTCCGCCGAACACCTGGCCGATCCGGGGCAGCGACAGATCGGTGAGCTCGCGGCAGAGGTACATCGCCACTTGGCGCGCGTTGACGAGCAGTCGGG
>JAHRHA010000320.1 GCA_020027875.1 Micromonosporaceae bacterium
GCCGAACCGCCGCACTGCCTACTGGTTCGGCTTCGTCTGCTCCCCGACGGCGTTCGCCGACCCCGGTAGCGGTGAGATCAGCGGGACGGCCCGCAACTGGCAGGGCTGGCCGCCGTTCGACGTGCTCACCCTCGGCGAGGACTCGGTGCCGTTCCCGTTCGTCGCGCTGAGCGACAGCGCCAGCGACCAGACCGTCTACGTCGGCCAGGGCAACGAGGACGGCTCCTTCACCATCCCGGACGTCCCGGCCGGGACCTACAACATGGCCATCTGGGACGAGCAGCTCACCTACATCATGCGCTTCAAGCCGGTCACGGTGACCGCCGGCGGGACCGTCGACGTCAACGACGAGCCCGACGCCAACGGCGAGGTCGGCGTCGGTGTGTCGCGCTGGTACGGCTGGCTGGACGGCTACGTCTACAAGGACCTGAACGCCAACCAGGTCCGGGACGCCGGCGAGCCGGCCATCCCCAACACCGACATGGACCAGCGCTGGCGGGACGGCTCGATCAAGGAAGGCACCTTCACCGACACCACCGGGTACTACGAGTACCCGACGGCCGAGGGCGGCCCGCTCGGCAAGTGGTTCATCAACGAGCAGGGCTTCGCCCGCATGGGCGTCACCGGGGCCGCCGTCCACGACGAGCACACCGGCGCCGTGACGCCCATCCCGACCAACCAGGGCGGCGCGCTGCTGCACAACCAGCTCACGGTCGAGGGGCACCGCGCCACGGTCGACTGGGGCAAGGTCGACTACCCGGCCAACACGCCCGGCCAGATCGTCGGCGTCACCTACTGGTCGACGACCCGCAACGAGTTCTACGCGCCGCTCCAGGCGCACGAGGACTACGAGCCGGGCGTCCCCGACGTGACGGTGCTCCTGGAGAGCCCGACGGGTGTCGTGCTCAACCAGTACATCACCGACCACTGGCAGCACCCGAACGTCTCACAGGACCCGCCCCAGGGCTGCGCCGTGCGCGGCTACAACGGCGCCGACGTCAGCGCGCAGCTCAACCCCGCGATCGGGCCGAACTGCCTGGAGACGCCGATCACCGGCCAGCAGAGCAAGGACGGCGCGTTCGACGGCGGCTACGCCTTCGCCGACTACTGCCCCGAGTCGACCGGCGGCTTCAACGCGGCCACAGAGCTGTGCGCGGACAACTCCGACCCGGTCCCGCTGGTGGCCGGTGACTACGTCGTTCACGTGGTCGTGCCGAAGGACCCGACCGACAGTCGGGCATGCAACCCCGACGCCCCCGCCACCGCACCCGGCCTCAAGAACATGTCAGGCCCCTACGGCAACGAGCCAGGGGCCGAGACGGGCTGCCTGTACCGAGTCGTCAAGGAAGAGGACGTCAACGTCGACCTCGGCGACAAGTTCGCGCCGGCGATCGCGCCGCCGGACTGTGTCGGCGACGACCACCTCATCGACCAGTCGACCTTGGTCACGCGGAGTACCCCCTACTACGGGGTCCCGGGCGCGCACGCCCCCCTGTGCGACAAGAAGGCGGTGACCCTGCAGGCCGGGCAGAACTTCAACGCCGACTTCAACCTGATGACCAACTTCCGCACCGACCCCAACGGGAGTGACCCCAGCGACATCAGGACCGGGGACGTCCAGGAGCCCGGCCGGATCATCGGTCAGGTCTCCAACGACATCTACTTCGAGCGCGACCCGCAGTCGGTCTGGTACGGCGAGGCACGGCCGATCCGCGGCATCCCGGTCGGGATCTACCAGCGGGTCGACACCGTGGGCCCCAACGCCAACCCGCCGTTCAGCGCCGACAACTGGCGGCTGTTCACGACCGTCTACACCAACCCGGAGGGCGGCTACGAGGCGTTGCTGCCTTCGACGCAGACGTTCAACTGCCCGATCCCGCAGGGACCCTGCCCGGGCATGTACCTGGTCAAGGTCAACGACGCCGGGACCGTGGCCAGCCCGAACGCGGGCTACAACCCCAACCTGCTGACCGCGACCTTCGCCTGGGACGTCTGGCCGGGCCTGACCGACCAGCTCGACACGCCGCTCGACCCGATCTCGGGCACCGGCTGCGAGGACCCGGCCGTGGAGCCGCGTCCCGAGCTGCTCCAGGTCTCCAGGCCGTACGTCAATCCCGGCGACGCCGGTGCCGCCAGGCAGATCACGATCCAGGCCGACTTCATCGGGACACCGGGCCCGACGGGGCCCGCGGGCGGTCGGGTCACGCTGACCGACGCCCGGACCGGCGCCGTCACGACGCTCACCCGTGCCAACGGCGGCGTCGTGAGCTGGACGCAGGGCAATGCCACCACCCCGGACACGATCGTCATCCAGGTGCCGGCGATCAATACCACGACGTTCCGGCCGGGTCCCAAGCAGCTCGCCATCATCACGGCGAACGCCAACGGCGGCGTGTCCAGCGTCAACGGGATCACCGTGCACGTGCGGGGCTCGAACGGCACAGGCGGGAACGCCGTCACCTACCTCCCGCCGGTCGTCAACGTGCCGGCGCCGCCGCCGGCGGGGACCAACGCGCACGCACTGCAGGACGCGATCGACGCCGCCCCCGCCCGAGCCCTGGTGGTGCTGTCGCCCGGCGTCTACAACGAGAACGTGCTCGTGTGGAAGCCGCTGAAGCTCCAGGGCGTCGGCGCGGGCGGCATCGTCGGCGCGCACGAGCTCCAGGCCCGCGACCCCGAGGACCCGCGCCTCCACGTCGTCGGGTCCGTCATCGACGGCCGCTACTTCCCGCAGAACGCCGCGGACTTCGACGCCCGCGTGGCCGCCCACGACCCGTACGCCGGCGTGGACGCGACCCACCCGGTGCTGCGCGGCGCCGACGTCACCGTGGTCGCCCAGAACGCGTCCGCGTACAACCTCGTCACGAACGCCCAGCACAGCCATAACGTCTTCAGCGCCGCACGCACCGACGGCCTCGCGCTGATGACGGGGCAGGGCCAAGGGGCTGGCGGCATCCAGCTTCAGGCCTACGCCAACAACTCCCAGCTCACCAACAACGTGCTGGAGAACAACGCGGGCGTCTTCGCCGGCGGCATCGGGCTCGGACAGCCGTTCCACAGCAGCCACAACTACAACGTCCGCGTCGCCAACGACCGCCTGATCGGCAACGGCGGCCTGACCAGCTCCGGCGGCCTCGGGATCTTCTACGGCTCCAACAACTACGAGGTCGCCAACAGCATCCTCT
>JAHRHA010000171.1 GCA_020027875.1 Micromonosporaceae bacterium
ACGGGCCTCGTGCCCGTTCTACCCGACCGGCCGGAGCCCTGCATCCCACCGCAACCACCACGACATGCTCGTCGGGCTGGGGCGAAGCCCCGTTAGTTCTGAACCCTCCAGGATGCGGGATTCGAGCAACCGCAGCGCCATCGGCGGACGGTTCTCGGACACAGGCGTGCCGCCGCCCAGGAACGCTGGGCCGATCATGAGATGCACCTCGTCGACCAGGCCGGCCACGAGGCCAACCCGTCGATCATGACCTGGAGGTCATGATCGACGCCTTTTAACAACGCCCACATCATGATCACGGCGATCTTGGGGGTGAGTCCGCCAACCGCGCGAGCTGGCGCGGATCCTCCACGCGGCCGAGGCCTGAGCACCGCAACCGCAACCTGGGACCAGCGCAAGCCGTAGGCCACCGGAACCTGGGAAGACTTCCTGGCCGAACGCGTCGCCACCGTAACTTCGGCGGGCAACTGCTTGGCCGAGCGACATCGGCCGACGTCAGGCCGGCTCCCGGAGCCTCTCGAGGCCATCGAGGATGAGATCGAGGCCGAACTCGAAACCGCCCTCATCACCGTGACGGGGTTCCAGGTGCTGCATGACGTGGTCGACAAAATCGGGGTACTCGCCGGCGGGGAGCTGTTGGAGGAATGTCGCCGCCAAGCCCGCGAGCTCCTCCCCCTGGTACGGGAAGTTCAGCTGCTGAAGCGTGAACCCGAGGATGTGGCTCTCCACGATGTGAAACGCGTGATAGGTGAGGTCCTTCGAGAGGCCCGCGTCCCGAAGCATTCTCAGCATCCAGTCGCTGCGTCGCAGCCGTGCGGACCCGTCGCCCCGACGCGACATCCAGAGGCTGCACGCCCATGGGTGGCGCAAGAAGACATCGCGAATCGAGGTCGCGCTCTGACGGATAGCGTTCTTCCAGTCTGCTCCATCGGAAGGCAGATCGGCTTCGGCCGCGACGACGTCGATGATGCCGTCGAGGATCTCGTCTTTGTTCGCGACGTGGTTGTACAGCGACATCGCCTCGACCCCGAGCTCCTTGGCCAGCTTGCGCATGCTGAGCGCCTCGATCCCGCCCTCGTCGGCAAGGGTGATGGCCGCGCGCAGCACTCGCTTCCTGCTCAACGGGGTACGGGGTTCTACCCTCGCGCCGTTTTTCCTAGCCATCCGCGTCCCTGTCCACACCACACCCGTCACTTACTCAGTACGTTCAAGCCGGAAGGTCACCATCTCCCTCCTCCGGCTTGACACACTTACATCGTACGTGTAACTTACACCGTACACTTACACCGTACACATCCGGCGCCCTGCGCCGCGTGGCGAATCCCTCGACCCGCCGCCACTCGCGCACCGGTCCGCGTGACGACCGACTCCCGCATCGACCCGTCACACATCCTCCAGGGAGGAGAGACCTGTGGACTCATCGATCGCCCCAGGCCCGGAGCCTTCGTCGGCCGACGACGCCACGAGCGTCGGCCGTAGCGCCCCCACGCCCGTCACAACTCGGCGGGGCACGATGAAGGCGATCCTCCACGACCGATACGGGCGGCCCGGCGTGCTCAAGCTCCGCGAAGTCGACAAACCGATCATCGGAGACCATCAGGTGCTCGTACGTGTGCACGCCTCGTCAGTCAATCCAACCGAGTGGTACGGGGTCACCGGGCCGTACTTCGCGCGAATTGGGAACGGGCTGCGCAAACCCAAGGACACGACGGTCGGAGCCGATCTGGCGGGCCGAGTCGAAGCCGTCGCCGGAGACGTCAAGGAGTTTCAACCGGGTGACGAGGTGCTTGGAATCTCTGGCGGCGCCTGGGCCGAATACGCGTGCGCCCGCGAGGATCGGCTCGTGTTGAAGCCAGCCAATCTGTCGTTCGAGGAAGCAGCAGCCGTACCTGTGGCCGCGCTCACAGCACTCCAGGCTCTGCGCGACAAAGGGCGGATCCAGCCTGGGCACAAGGTTCTGATCAACGGCGCGTCCGGAGGCGTCGGCACCTTCGCGGTGCAGATCGCAAAGTCGTTCGGAGCAGAGGTGACCGGCGTGTGCAGCACGAGGAACGTGGAACTGGTCCGATCGCTCGGAGCAGACCACGTCGTCGACTACACGCAGGAGGATTTCACGAAGCGCGGCGAGCGCCACGACTTGATGCTCGACATCGCCGGAAGCCGCTCGTTCTTCGATTTCAGACGGGCATTGACTCCAGAGGCGACCGTCGTGTTGGTCGGAGGACGGATGACGTACCGAGGGCTAGGACCACTGCCTCATCTCCTCGGAACGCTCGTGAAGTCCAGGGGGCGTCGCCAAAAAGTGATCTTCTTCATCGCGAAGATCACGAAAGCGGATCTCGCTGTTTTGCATGAGCTTCTCGAGACCGGGAAGCTGAAACCGGTTATAGACAGGAAGTACCAGCTGAGCGAGGCCTCCGAAGCCCTCGGGTATCTCGGAGAAGGACACGCCAGGGGGAAGGTCGTCATTTACGTGTGAGGCCTGCGCGCGGGTCGAGCGCAGTACAACCATTTGGTTGTGCAAACTCACGGTTGTGGGTATCGTCGGGGGCGTGGCAGTCGTTGAAGACGAGTTGAGCCTGGTGTTCTCGGCGCTGGCGGACCCCACCAGGCGCGCGATCCTCGAGCGCCTGGCTCATGGTGATGCCACGGTGAACCAGCTCGCCGAACCGTTCGCGATGACGCAGCAAGCAGTCTCAAAGCACCTGAAGGTGCTCGAGCGTGCCCGCCTGATCTCGCGGACCCGGACCGCACAGTCACGGCCCTGCGTCCTGGACACGGCGCACCTCGACGTGGCCGCCGGCTGGATCGCGCGTCATCGGCAGATCTGGTCCGACCGCCATGACCGCCTCGAGGAGCACCTGGCCGCCCTGAAAGTCAAGCAGCGCCGGGACGGGGGGACACGATGACCGAGACCGGCGAGCTCACCTACCGGCGCGTGCACCGAGCGTCGCCCGAGTTGCTGTTCGACTGCATGACTATGCCTGAGCACCTCACCCATTTCTGGGGTCCGGTCGGGACGACCACGCCGGTTGGCAACATCACCGTCGACCTGCGACCCGGCGGCATCTTCGAGACCACCATGGTCAGCGATTCGGACGGCAGCGCATACACCATGCGGGCCGTCTATGTGGAGGTGCACCGTCCCGAGCGGCTGGTGTGGATCGAGCCCGACGTCGAGGGCGGCATGCGGACCACGATCACCTTCGTCGACTTGCACGACGGACGCACCGAGGTGGTCACCCATCAGACCAACGTGCCGGCCGCATACCTCAGCGCCGAGGCGAGGGCCGGCTTCAGTACCAGCCTCGACCGCTTCGACGTCTATGTGGCCGGTCTGAGCATCGAGCAAGAACACCAGCAAGAGTAGGAGCACAACATGCCAACAGTCACGTCAGCCGACGGCACAACGATCGCCTACGAGCGCACCGGCAGCGGGCCGGCTCTCGTCCTTGTCGACGGCGCCATGTGCTACCGCGGGGCAGGGCCGATGCGTCCACTCGCCGCGCTGCTTCAGGACAACTTCGCCGGAGGCGATCAACGGAGCACCTTCACCGTCTACACCTACGACCGTCGCGGCCGGGGCGAAAGCTCGGACACCATGCCCTACGCGGTCGCCCGTGAGGTCGAGGACCTCCAGGCCCTTATCACGCAGGCCGGTGGCGAGGCATACGTCTACGCCATCTCCTCCGGTGCGGCTCTCGCCTTGACGACCGCGGCAGCCGGCTCCGGGATCACGAGGCTGGCGATCTACGAGCCACCGTTCATGGCCGAGGTCGAAGACGGCGCCCGGATCAAGGAGTACACCGAACGGCTCCACGAGCTGCTCGACGCCGGGCACAAGGGCGACGCTGTAGCCCTTTTCATGACCCACGTCGGCGTACCCGCCCAGGTTGTCGCCGGCATCCAGGCACAGCAGGGCTGGGCCATGCTGGAGGCGATCGCCCCGACCCTCGCCTACGACGACGAAGTACTCGCAGGCGGTAGCGTGCCGCGGGACCTGACCTCGACGATCGCTGTCCCGGTGCTGGTCCTCGCCGGTGAGGCTAGCCCCGTGGGGCTTCAGCAGGCGGCGAAGGCAACCGCGGATGCGCTGCCCGCCGCAGAGCACCGGATGCTTGACGGCCAAACGCACGACGTGGCCCCGGGAGCAATCGCGCCTGTATTGGTCGAGTTCTTCGGCGCCTGACCGCCCGAGCCGAGCTGGCCACCGAACCGATGGCACGAAGTTCCAACGCCGCGCTTCCACTCCAATTCACGAGGCGCCGCGGGCTTCGAGCGCGGTGATCGCTCTGCGTAGCTGGGCGGCGCGGGCCTTGGTGGAGCGAGCGGTAACGAGTTTCAGGATCACGGCGTACTGCTCGGTCTTGCTGAGTGCGTCGTACGCCTGCGCCGCCTGCGGGCTCGCCGCCAGGGCGGCGGTGAGATCCGGTGGGATGGCGGCGTTGCGCTGCGACTCGTAGGCGGCGGCCCATCTGCCGTCGGCCTTCGCGGCCTCGACCTCGGCCAGGCCGGACGGTCGCATCCGCCCGGCCGCGGTCAGCTCCTCGACCTTGGCCACGTTGACCTGCGACCAGCGGCTGCGTGGCCGGCGGGGCACGTACTTCTGCAGGTAGTAGACCTCGTCGTGGGACTTGCGCTGGCCGGAGATCCAGCCGTAGCACAGGCCGACGTCGACTGCCTCGTCATCGGTCAACGACGGGACGCCCGATCCCTTCTTCGCGATCTTCAGCCACACACCGACCCGCAGGTCCACATGCGCGTCCAGCCAAGCCTCGAACTGCACGGCGTCGCGAAATGCGATCACCACGGCTTCGTTGACGGCAGGCTTCTTCGACACGCTTGACTCCGACGGTCGGAGAGGGTCGCCTACTGCGGTCCTCCGCGGGTGCCCAGGATGTCGAGGTAGTGGCGGTTGTACATGATGCCCAGGATGTTGCCGAACGGGTCGACGACAGAGGCGGTGACGAATCCTGGGCCGCGCTCGGTTACTGCCTGGAGCTGCGTGGCGCCCAGCGACACCAGCCGGTCCAGCGTGGCCGCCACGTCGTCGACGTGCCAGTAGACGAGCACGCCGCCTGGTTCGGCGGCGAATCCGGGCGGCGCGAACCGCCGGTCGATGATGCCCAGCTCGTGCTGGTGGTCGCCGATGCGGAACTCGACGTAGCCGGACCCGCGCCCGGCGGCTTCGCTGGTGAAGTACGGCTCGACGCCCAGCAGGTCGGTGTACCAGCGGGTCGCCGCCGGCAGGTCCTCAGCCCACAGGTTCATGGTGCTGATTCCACGAAGCATGGTGACCTCCTTTCCTCACCCGCGATCCGGTTCGCCGAAGATATCAGCCACCTCCTAAGCGTCGGGCACTACCACGACGGGACACGGCGCGTGCTGGAGTAGGTCCCTTGAGGTGCTTCCGAGCAACAAGTTGCTGATTCCCCGATGGCTATGTGTGCCGACGGCGATGGCTCGGGCATGGTTTTCTCGAGCGATTCGGATCAGGGTGTCTGCCACTGTGGCGTCGTCGGCGATGGCGAGGCTGGTGGCGGCCAGTCCCGCCTCCACAGCCAGGGCAGCTCCCCGCTCGGCCACGCGCGACGCCGCGTCGTACAGCTCCTGATCCGCATCGAAGGCCGGCTGGATGTCCCGCGCGACTGGCGGAGCTTCGATCGCTGGCGTGGTCGCCGCCTCGAAGGCCAGGCCCGCCTCCCATACAACGACTACCATGGCCGGCCGCGGCGCGAGCAAGGCCGCGACTTCCCGCACGGTCCGCTCTGACGCGGGTGTGCCGTCGAAGCCAATGATGACAGGGCGCGAAGTCACGATGGTTCGAACGATACGCGGATCGCATCGACGCTGAAGCCAGAATCGCCACGCCCTCAACGGTGGTGCAGAGTGAGGGCCGTCCTTGCAGGCGGTCAGGCAGTTGCCGCCGATCTGTTGCTTGGTCTCCGCAAACCGGCCGCCAGAAATCAGCCCGCCGTCGCTGACCTGGACGGCAGTCGCGTCGCCCGTCGGGCGCAAACGCGCGCTCGACGGGCGACGCCACGGCTGCTTGGCCGCTAGTCATCCAGGCAGCCCAGGGGTCAGATCTTTGCGTCGGTTTCCGCGACGGTCGAAACGTGGGACGGATACGGCTCATGCTCGATCTCTTGCGTTGTGCGCCGCGGGAAGGCAATCGCGGCCGTCAGCGCACCCAGGGCTGCGACGACGAATATCACCCAGAACGCGGCGTGGAAAGCGTTCACCCCGGCCCGCGAGACGAGGACCGTCGACACGGCAGCCACGCCGATGGCGCCCCCGATCTCGCGCATGGTTTCGACGAGCCCGGACGCCAGACCGGTCATCGAGTGCGTGACACCGGACAGAGCGCCGATCTGTGCGGCCGGAGCAGCCATTCCTCCGGCCACGCCAGCTAGGAGCAGCGCCGGCAGCAGGTCGGTTGCGAAGTCCCCACCAGCCGGAACCCGCGTCAGCAACAGTGCGGAGATCGCGAGGAGCGATTGGCCCGCGACGAGCAGCCGCCGCACGCCCACCACCGCGACGAGCTTCCCTCCCGTGATCGCAGCCGCGACGAACGACGTCGCCGTTGTGGCCAGCCAAGCGACGCCCGTCCGCGTCGGCGAATAGCCGAGAACCTGTTGCATCAGCAGCGAACCGAGGAAGATGAAGGCGAAGAACGCTCCGAACGTGAAGAACGCCGACAGGTTCGCCGCCACCAGCGTGCGGTTGCGCACCGCCGAGCCGGGCACCAGCGGTGACCGGGACCGCCCTTCGATCCGCACGAAAGCGGACAGCATCAAGACGGAAGCGGCGAACAGTCCGAGCGTCGACACGGAACCCCAGCCGAAGTCGGCGGCGCGGTTGAGCGCGTAGACGAGCAGGAGCAGGCCTCCGGTCACGGTGACCGCCCCGGCGACGTCGAAGCGTCCGCTCCTGCGACGGTCGCCAGCGTCGACGGGCAGGAAGACAGCCGCCATCGCGATGAGAAGGACGCCGATCGGAACGTTGATGAGGAAGACCCAGTGCCAGCCTGCGCCGTCGGTGAGCAGACCACTTGCGATCACCCCGACCGACGCCGACACCCCGGTGACGGCGCCGAAGAGCCCGAGCGCGCGATTGCGCTCGGTGCCTTCCGCGAAAGTCACGGCGAGGATCGAGAGGGCGGCCGGCGGGATGAGCGCCGCTCCAAAGCCCTGCAGGGCCCGGGCGCCGATCAGGAGCTCAGCGGATCCCGCCACGCCTGCGAGCAGTGAGGCGAACGCGAACAGTGTCAATCCCGTCAGTAGCATGCGGCGGCGCCCCAAAAGGTCGGCCATCCTGCCGCCGAGCAGCAGGAATCCGCCGAGCATCAGGCCGTACGCGATGATGATCCATTGCAACGTGTTCTGCCCGATGCCGAGATCCTGCTGGATCGACGGCAGGGCGACGTTCACGATCGCAACATCGAGCACGACCATGAACTGCGCCGCGCATGCCAGTACGAGGACCATTCCTTTATTCGTGTGTTCCTTGGTTCCCACTACGGATTCCTTTACGTCTCGATGAGTGCACGTTGCACTCCAACTCTTTAATGCGCCGTACCTCGATGGTTCCGGTCCGCGTGCCGGGTATCTGAGAAGCGAACTCCGATCGCTTCGTCGAGGCCCTTGCAGTCGATCAGGCGGCAGCCGCCGATCTGTTCCTTGGTCGCCGCAAACCGGCTGTCAGAAATCAGGACCTTGCCGTCGCTAAGCTGGAAGGTCGCGGCGTAGAGCGAGTGTGCACAGGCGCGCGCTCGCTCTACGTAAAGCGTTGGTCGCTGAGCCGCTAGTCGTCCAGGCTGCCCATGGTCAGGTTGACGGTGGTTCCCGTCATCCCGCTTGCCTTATCGGACGCCATGAAGACCGCCACGTTAGCCATCTCCGCGAGCGTCATAAGCCGTCGCGGGTGGGTATTGCTTGCGAGAAACCCTTGGAACTGTTCCCAGGTCATTCCCGTTGCTTCGGCGCGAGGCTCGAAGGCTTCCTTGATCGTGCGTGTCTCCGGCATGCCCTGTGGTCGCAGGCCGACGACGCGAATACCCTGGGGTGCGAGCTCGGCGGATAGATCTCGAGTGAGTGCCTCCTTGGCGGCCTGCGCCGGACCGTAGCCTCCTACCAATGGGATGCCCGTCCGCGAGTGGAGTGCGGTGACGGTCATGATCACCCCCGACTTGTTGGGGATCATGTGCCTTGCGGCCAGGCGTGCGGTCAGGAAATACGACGTCGTGTAGGCCGTGATCGCCAGGGAGAACTGCCCGGCATCTAGCTCGGCCAGAGGGACACCCACAATATTCGTATTCGGGATGCCGACCGCGTTGAACGAGATATCGACGCGGCCCGCCTTATCGATCACGGACTGCAGATGCCTGTCTACAGCCTGCTCGTCGACAGCGTCGACCTCGGCCGCCTCGGCGGATCCGCCGGCGGAAACGATGTCCTTAGCGACCGCCTCGACCGGTGCCTGGAGCCGTCCGGTAAGAAAAACCTTGGCCCCCTCGCCCGCAAAGGCGCGTGCGACAGCACCGCCGATGGCGCCCCCGGCTCCGTAGATCACCGCAACGTTGTCCTTCAGCATCTCTCTGGTTCCTTCCTGCGCCATGGGTGGTCACACCTGCCCACCTCGTGAGTGAAGACCGACGGCTGAAACTCATCTGCGCGGGCTGCCTTTTCGCCATCAGCCGGCGTCCGGATCGTCAGAGCCGTCGATGATGTAGACACCGCGACGTCGAGAAAGTGGCGCTCACCGACCGCCCCGTTCGCCCCTTGGCCGGTGTCCATACAGGGAGTGCGACAAGATGCGGGAAAGAGGGTGACCCGAGGGTGGGGAAAGTGGCAGCCGACTTGATCTCCAGGGCGCGGGCCGGGGACGGCGACGCGTTCCGGGAGCTGACCGAGCCGCACCGCCGCGAGCTGCAGGTGCACTGCTACCGGATGCTCGGATCGGTCCAGGACGCCGAGGACGCCCTGCAAGAC
>JAHRHA010000321.1 GCA_020027875.1 Micromonosporaceae bacterium
GCCGGGTCCAGCTCGAACGTGACTTTGGTCGGCAGGGTGGACGTCAGCGGCGCGGTCGGCGTGGACCGGCCGGGCCACATCGCTGATGTGGCATCGCACCGCAACCACGCGTACCTGGCCGCGCGGCGGCTCAATACCAACCCGTGCGGCACCGGCGGGTTCTATACCGTCGACATGACCAACCCGGCAAGCCCGACCGAGGTGAGCTTCACCGCGTTCCCGGCCGGGACCTACCCCGGGTGAGGGTATGCACGTCATCGAGGTGAACACGCCGGCGTTCAAGGGCGATGTGCTGGTCACCAACAACGAGCAGTGCCAGGCTGCGGGCAAGGGCGGCATCTCGCTCTACGATGTGACCGACCCGACCGCGATCACTGCGCTCGCGGTGGGCTTCGGTGACCTGGTGCCGTCGTCCGCGCCCGGCCGCGCGCACAGCTATCACAGCGCGTTCGGCTGGCAGGACAAAAAGCGGGCGTTTGTGATTGCCAGCGACAACGAGGAGCAGGGCAGCTTCGACGTCGAGATCATCGAGATCACCGATCCCACCAACCCGGTGCTGATCCGCGAGACCGGTCTGCCGGATTGGCCGACGGCGACGGTGTTCGGCAACGGGAACACGGTCTTCAACCACGACATGGTGGTTAAGAAGATCAAGGGACACATGTACGGCCTGCTGTCCTACTGGGACGTAGGTTGGGTGACCCTGAACATGGACGACCCGGCGAACCCCGTGTTCATCGGCGACTCAAACCACCCGTCGCCCGAGCCGCTGCTCGGCTTCGCACCACCGGAAGGCAACGCGCACCAGGGCGAGTGGAGCCATAACAGCAAGTACATCCTGGGCACCGACGAGGACTTCTCGCCGACGCGTACCCAGTTCACCATCACCAGCGGGCCCAACGCCGGCGGTTACGGCGGCGGCACGTTCGGCTGGGCGGACCTGGTGCCGGTCGGCAACGCACCGGTCGGGGCCTTCCAGGGCAGCACCGTCTGGGGCGGCCGCGGTTGTGTCGCGGATCCGGTACCACCGACGAAGGCAGCCAGCGGCGCAGACGTGATCGTCTTCTCCCGCGGGACCTGCTTCTTCTCCGAGAAGGTGGCGACGGGACAGGCGGCCGGGTACGACAAGGTGATCATCATCCAGAGCCACGCGGGCAGCGTCTCGGGTCTACTTCCCGATTCGTTCATCTGCGGTGGGCAGGGCAGTCCCATCGTCGCCGGCACCACGTCGGCGATCTGCATCGGCCACGAGTCCGGGCACCTGCTCTTCAACGACAGTCCGAACTACACTGGGCCAGATGGCACGGATATCCTGCTTGGCGCGCTTGGCGAGTCGGTCAACGCGACTGGCGGCATCTTCGACGGTTGGGGAGCGGTGCACCTGCTCAACGCAGACACCCTCACCCAGGTTGACGAGTACGCAGTGGCGGAGTCGCTCGACAGCGACTTTGCCACCGGCTTCGGCAATCTATCGGCGCACGAGGTCGCGATGGACAAGGCGGAGGACATCGCCTACCTGTCGTACTACAGCGCAGGTATCCGGGTGCTGAAGTTTGGCTCCAGCGGTATCCAGGAGGTCGGCCATTACATCCACGCCGACGGCAACGACTTCTGGGGCGTGCAGGCTCACCGCTTGCCTGCTGACCCCACGGAGACGACGTACATCCTCGGCAGCGACCGATCCAGTGGATTGTGGATCTTCCGCTACACCGGTGGCTGATCTGGCACGCGGCTGATCTGGCACGTACAGAGGGCGACTGGCCGAACTATCCATTGTGGATGCCCTTGCGGGCGACAACCTGCGAGCCACCTCCGCATCGAGGCCCCGAGCCCCGCTCGGCTCGGTGTAGCGCGACGATTCCGCCGCTCAATGACGCCCGTCCAGGCCGGGTGGGGCCGCGGTGACCCCGGGGCCAGGCTACGGCCAGGTTAGCCGGGGCGACGCCAAGAGCCGCGCGGTGCCGGCAGCCGCCGACGGGAGCTGCACCGGGCCACCGCTCGACCTCGCCGCGGCGGCGATGTACACGATCGCGGAGAACGCCTCCTTGGTCGCAGGCGGGGATAGCTATCCCAGCTTCGCCAGTCGCGCCACCACGCGCGACATCATGGAGCAGGGACTGACGGACTACGTCACGGCCAACAGGCCGATCACCCCAGCCTTTCAGGGCCGCATCAACTGCACCGGGGCGTGTTGTCCGGTGGTGACGCTACAGCCAAGCATGCTCCGGGGTCCGGATGCGGCCGTTGGGAGATGGTCAGCCGGGGCGGCCGAAGCTGTGGATCGGACCGGCCTGATCCATGTCCGCCATTCGCACATTGTCGCCGGCGGCCGGAGCATGCATGATC
Source organism: Micromonosporaceae bacterium (assembly GCA_020027875.1). Classification (GTDB taxonomy): domain Bacteria; phylum Actinomycetota; class Actinomycetes; order Mycobacteriales; family Micromonosporaceae; genus JAXIPB01. The sequence continues at coordinate 2,347 of JAHRHA010000321.1, forward strand.
TTGTTGTCGCCGACGTAGATCCCCAAATGGTGGATGGGGCTGTAGTAGAAAACGATGTCACCGAGCCGCAGATTGGCCCGGCTCACATACGGAATGGACGCGCGCTGGGCCCGGGACTGGTGCGGCAGATAGACACCCACCTGCTTCCATGCGGCAAGGCTCAGGCCGGAGCAGTCGTACGAACTCGGGCCGGCCGCGGCCCACACGTAGGGTTTGCCCGCCTGCTTGCAGGCGAAGCTCGCGACCTTGTAGCCCTTGGTCGGCTCGTAGGCCGCGGGACACGGCCAGGGCCGGAAGGACCCGGTGCTGCCCGAGGTGCCGTAGGCCTGGCGCCGCAGCTTCTGCAGCTCGGCCAGCTGCGCTTCAATCGTCTTCTTCTTTGCGGCGAGGTCCGCGTCCTGCTTCGCGAGCGTCTCCACGAGCTGGTCGATCGGCGCCTTCTGCAAGTCGTACTGCGCCTTCATCTCACTTACGCCTTGTATCTGGCGCTGGTTCTCGCGGGCGAGCTGATCGATGAAAGACAGCTGCTCGGCGAGAATCTTAGGCGAGCCGCTGGTCAGCACCGCGTTGAACGCATCCGCCTGGCCGCCCTTGTAGATCTCGGCGGAGATGACCCCTACCCGCAGTTGGGCGAGCTCGACCTGCCGTTGCAGGGGTTCGATCTTCTTCAGCAGCGCCGTCTGCTTCGCCTTGTTCTTCTTGTACTCCTCGTGGACGCCGTTGTACTCCTCGATCAGAGGCTCGGCTTCGCCCCAGATCTTCTGGATCTTGGCCTCGAGCTCGGCCACGGTCGGGTCGGCGTGCGCCTGGGTGCCCGGCA
>JAHRHA010000322.1 GCA_020027875.1 Micromonosporaceae bacterium
CTGACCGGGCAAGCGTCAACGGACAACAGCACGCAAAGGACCGCATGATCAACCAGACTTGACTCATCTTGCGGGCTTCGCCCGCTCAAGACCCCTAGTGCTGCAGGGGCACCCCTCCGACATGGGTTCGCGGCACTTGGCGCGCGATGATGTCAAGACCTAAGCGGTTCGCCGCCGTCGGGCACAAGCCTGGCGAGGACGGAACGAGATCTGAACTGGCTCTCAGGAGGATCGACTATGACCGAAGGACCGGGGGCGAAGGACGCTCCACATACGTTCACCGACGGTGAGCGCGCTCGAGGCCAAGATGTGTCGGAATCCGACCAGCAGGGGTGGTGGAATGATCTGCAGCCGTAGGAACGTGACGCACTAATGGCCTGGGTGGGCGACAACCTGACACAGGTGCGGCAGTCAGTGTACGACGAGCAGCGGATCCTGCGCAGGAGCCTCGTGATCGGCTTCGTGGTTGGCCTGGCCGTTTATGTCGGCGGATACCTGCTCAAGTCGTCGGCGACGACTGAGCCTTTTGAACTAGTGGCCGACCTGCTCTATTCGCTTGGTTTTGCACTCTGGACCGGTGTCGTCGTGGTCGTGTTCGTCCAGGTCTATCCGGAGACAAAACGGCGTCAATTCAAGTGGGCGCTCGATGCCTACGAGGCAGCGATGCGCGATAGGGCGCGAGCCGGAAGCGGCCGGGCGTCGGGGGACGAAGGAGCGCCGACGGCGAGTTAGTGGCAGGGCTCGTGCCCGTTGCAGCACGCCGTAGGGATCCAGTCCCAACCCGGCCCCCGCCACCGTTTGATCGCCGGCAACGCCATCGCCCGCCTACGATCAAAAGGGCGCAGCGAACGGGCGGCCGACCGCGCCAAGCCGACCGTGCAACGCACGATCGGCTGACGTAGCGCGAACTCATCCTCAACCCAATCGGTGGACCAGGCCTTAGGTCCGAGCAGTTGGAATCGCGCGCAGCATATTGTCGTCGCTACCCACGTATATTAATCCGTCGACCACGTTAGGTGACGAGGCGATCGCAGCCTCGGCCATGAAGTACCAGAGGATCGCCCCGGAATCAGCGCTTAACGCGTATAGCTTGCCATTCTGAGTCGCGAAATAGACCACCCCGTCGGCCGCGGCCGGCGTCGCATAGATGAGCCCGTCCAGCTGCTGCTCCCACAGCCTCACGCCAGAAGAGGCGTCCAGGGCGAATGCCTGGCCGTCATGGTTTCCGACGAATACCTTTCCTCGGACCACGATGGGCGAAGAGTCGATAATGGCTCCGGTATCGTGAGTCCATTTGCGGGAGCCGGTAGCAGCGTCCACGGCGTGCACCCGGAAGTCGTTGCTGCCGATGTAGACCACGCCGTTTGCTACAGCAGGTGTGGAGCCGACCGCATCGGTGGCTGCATAGGTCCATATGACGGCACCGGTGTCCGCATCGAACGCCCAGAGCTTCTTGTCGACGCTGCCGACATAGACGATCCCAGCCTCGACTGTGGGCGAGGAGTAGATCCGCTCTCCCGTCTGGCTTCGCCACCGCAGGTTACCGGTCAGAGCATCCACCGCGTAAAGGTAGTGGTCGAGACTGCCGAAAAAAACGACGCCGTCGGTCACGGCCGGCGCCGAGTAGATCCGGCCGCCAGCAAGGAACTCCCATTTGACGGCCCCAGTCGTCGTGTCGAACGCATACATATTCATGTCATAGCTACCGACATACACGACCCCGTCGGCTACGAAGGGATCAGAGTAGACCGGTCCGCCGGTGGCGTGCTGCCATCTGACCTTGCCCGACCGTGCGTCGAGGGCGTAGATCTGGCCGCTGTCGTTCCCGACGTAGGCGGCGCCGTTGACCACAGCCGGGCTGGACCTGACCGGTCCTCCAGTGTTCACCGACCACCTAACGTCGGGACGGCGGGTCGGCTCCGAGGCGCTTGGTGGCGGTTGGGTAGTGGCATTGGGTGATTTCGGCCGCATCCTAGATACGCCCCAGGTCACCCCGCCGCAGACCGCGAGCACGAGCACGGTCGATATGACAGCCACGGCGGCGGGGCGACTGCGCTTCGGTGTGGCGACAGCGTCTGCCTGAGGTGGGGCGACCGGTTCTGGCGTCGCTGGCGTCGGTGGTCCGACCGGATCTGGGGGTTGTTGAATTTGCGGCAGCGTTGGGCCATCCGATGCCAGCCGTCGCAGCCGGGCGACGAAGGCTGGCGGCGGCATCTGACCCCCGCGCACGTCGGTCCATTGTCTGGTTTTGTACCTAAAGAAGGACTTGCCCGCAAGTAGGAGCGGAAGCACCGGCTTACCCTGATCTTCGGCATTGCCTGTCTCGCGTTCGACCCATTCAGATGCATCCGCCGCCGGAGTCATGACAACGACTATGGCTACGCTCGCCTCGACCGCTTTCTCGATCACCTTCGAGTAACGGTCGCCGGGCCGGATCTCCGGGTCGTACCAGACGTTGACGCCTTGTGACCGCAGATACGGCGCGAGTCGGTCTACGTAGTCTCGATCCTCTGAGCTGTAACTGATGAAGATTTGTCCGGTCACTGGCCGCACGCCTCTCGACGAGTTCGGTATGCGGCACATCGTAGGTCAGCGACTTGGCAACGTCGACCCTCCGATGAGGATAGAAGCAGACGCCGTTCGGCGTCGCGCCGCTTATGAGGAGCTGGGCGGCAGGAGGCCGGGTGTGGTCACCAGGCGCTGGCGCGACCCGCCCGATCGTCCGGCAAAATGCACCGTCGAGTCGACGTGCTGTGCTGCCATGGCATTCCTGTCGTAGCGTCGGCACAGGACCCGATCCGATCGTGTGCGTGTGGCGGCGGCGCAGATCAACGGGATCGCGGCCGGCGCCGTCCAGGTCAATCAGGTCACCGACGAGGAGGCGTTCGCCGAAGTCGCCGCCGTGCTCGACAAGCCGAAGGCGCACCGCCAGGTCGCGCTCGACCTCGCGATCGGCGCGTACGTCCGGCCAGGCAGCGGCCGCCCCGAGGTCTGGTACGCCGCCGCGGCTGCGTTCCGCGAGCGAGCCGGCGCGCGACCCGCGGTCCTACCCGACGCCACCCTCATCCTCACCGCCGAAGACCTCGAACCACCCCCACCACCGGGCTACGTCAGCTCCCTCATCCCCGACGACGCCCTCATCGACGACGACCTCGA
>JAHRHA010000172.1 GCA_020027875.1 Micromonosporaceae bacterium
CGCCACGTCCACCAACCCGCCGCCACAGCGGCCTAACATCGACCACCACGGAGCCGTGCCACGTCGCCATTTACACCGCTCCTGGGACGCAACCGGTGCTGGTGTCGGTGGTCGGCTGTTTCATTGACCAGAGCGGTTACGGCTCCCCCGGCCCGACTCGCTGAAAGCCTGGGCGGAGAACGATCAGCTGGCGCGATCGTCCTCGGCGGCCCTTGAGGATCTGAGCCAGTCTGTTGGTCAACTGCCAGATGCGAGCGCCTGAACCGGGCCGACTGATGCGCCGATTTGGAAGGCATCTTGGGGGTGGGACACCGGTTGCCGGCGTGGGCCGGCGGTGTCACCTGACGGTAACGAGCGCCTGGCGTGCATTATCGTTCGCTTCCTTAGGACCGCATCGACCTGCCCGTTGGCTTCTCGGCGACATATGTCCCTCGTTGGGGGACGGTGAACACCAAGCCGCGCTCTCGAAGCACGGCGACGGCGTGGCGCGCAGTATCCCGGGCCACTCCGAACTCCTGGCGGAGCTGAGTTTCGCTTGGGATGGGCCGGTTTGGCAGCAACTCACCGCGCTCGATTCGACCGGCCACGATGTTAGCGATCTGCAGATAGACCGGGATCGGTGCGTCGGGCTGGATCATGGACCTCAAACTAGACAAGCTGATACGTACGCCCTCTTTGCCATACGAGGGTAGACGTTGGTAGACGTTCGGCGTACCGTCAATTGGTAAAGCGGCCCCCGGCAGCGCTAAGGACGCTTGCCGAGGGCCTTGAGACCCCCGGGAGGGTCCCGTGCCACAGCTTAGGGGTTTGTGCTGCCCGCTGGACGTAGCGGTCATGCCGTGACCGCGGCCGGCGTTGTCGGTCCAGACAGCCTGTGGTCGGGGCTCAGACCGCCCCGCGACTACGTCGACCCGAAAGCCTGGTCTCGCCCGGACATGCGGCAGGCCCTAGCCCGCCGCGATATTGCGGCTGCCTACCGGCTGCTTCAGCGCTACGGCATTTCGCAGCGGACCATCGCCGCTAAGACCGGGCAGTCGCAGAGCGAGGTCTCCGAGATCATCGCTGGCCGGCGCCAGGTCGTTAGCTACGACTTGCTGCTGCGCATCGCCGACGGGCTCAGAGTGCCGCGTGGCTGGCTGGGCTTGGCGTACGACGCGGACACTGAACAGCTGGTATGCGGCTTCGCAACGGCACCCGCACAACCGCCAGGGTCGCTCAGTGGGGCGCGGCCCGCTGGTGCTCCAACTCAACCTGTGCCGCCTGGCGCATTGGCTTCCCTCGGCGAGTCAACTCACTGAAGCGGCCTCGACGTTCCCGGAGGCGGCAACGCCCGGATCATCGTCGCCGATGACTTCAACGCCGGCCCCTACGACGTGCCGGTACTCGCCATCCGATGCAATGTCGAAGGCACCGGCAACGGCGACCTAGCCGGCCGCGTGCCGGTCCCGGTCGAACCTCGGCCCGATTTGGACGATGGCGAGGGGCCGCGCCGATAATCGCGGCTCGAGTCGTTGAGTTCGCGGTACTACCCAGTCGTGTTCGGCCGGCTCGAGCCCGCTGCTCGACCAAAAACGACCCGACAGCGTGCCCGGCGGCGCAATCCTTCTCAGACCGATTCGACGGAACCAGGATTGGTCACTCGGTCGGCGTCGGGTCGAGGTTGGGCGGGGCCAGCGGTTGACAAGGGTTGGCGAACGCCTCGTTCGGCACAAGCTGTCGCCAGGCCTGGTGATCCAGGTCGACAAGCTTGCAGGCTCGGTCGGTGGGTGCGTCGATGACCGTTGAGATCGGGTCGAGATTCCAAATGGTGAGCACGTTGGCCTGGTCGATGGTCACGGCGATGTGGCCGTCGACGCTCAACATCGTTGGCACGGCTGGGTTGGCGACACCTGGAAGCCCGAGGAGGCGGTGTGGTCGTGTCGGCTCCGCCACTGACCACAGCGCCGCTGGGCCGGCGGTGTCGGCGACCAGGGCGAAGTCGCCGGTTGGGCTCAGCCAGGCTTGGTGCGGTCCGGGACCGGAGGCACCGGCAGCGGTGCCGGCCGGCCTGGTCTGCTCGATGTCGAGTTCCCACACGTTCAGGTCGCCGTTGCTGTGGACGCCGAGCGCCGTGGAGGCGTCGGCGCTGATTGCCACCGTGTCAACTGGCCCGTTACTGCTGGTCAGGATCTTCTTGGTTGTGGAGGTGTCGGGGAAACCGATCGTGTACACGGTGACGGCGCCATCGGCGTGTCCGGCGGCCAGTGTGGTCGAACCAGGCGCGAACGCGAGTGCCGTCGTGGGTTGGTGGTAGGTCAGGGTGGCCTGGGGCCTCAGGCCCGGCCGGCGTGACGTCCCACAGCGTGGCGGTGGAACCATCAACGGTGACAGCGGCTACCCGATCGCGAGCCGTGGTGACCGCGACGGTATCGGCGCGCGCCGCGAGCGGGCCGACGTGGCGTGCCGCCCGATTGGCCGTCGTCCATTGGGACACGCCGGCTGCATCGACGATGACGAGGTTGGTGCGGGAGAGTTCCCCGACACCGGCCGCTGCGGAAACCGGAGCGGTGAGTTCGGCCGCGAGTTGGATCCTGGGTGGGTCGGCGATCCAAGCGGTCTGCCAAATCTGCGCCCTGGTGCTGCCGCTCGTGACCAGGTAGGACGCATCGGCGCTCAAGGCGGCGAAGGTGATCGACTCACCGGCGTCGAGCGTCGTCTGGAAGTCGGCCTTGGCTGTCACGCCGTCGGGCCAAGTGAGGACCCGCTCGGCGAGGGCGGTCCGGTGGTTCACATTGTCTGGGTCGACGGTGTGCGCGGACAGCAGCAGCCGCAGCTCGTGTAGCGGGTCCTGGGTGGACGCCTGCCTGGCCTGTTCCGTGAGTTGCTGGGCCAGGACTGGGTCACCGCGACCGGGCGGCGGCTGCGTTGGCGCCGGCCGGGACGGCCCTTCCACCGGCGGAATGGTGCCGGCGAGCGCGCCGAGTGAGGCCACGCTGACGAGGCCGACGACGACGGCGACGAGACGCTCGATGCGACCGGTTGGCCGGTTACCTGCCCGCGGGTCGCGCCTGGTCGCCCAGGCCAGGAACGCGCGGGCCAATCCGGGGGTGCTGGCGGCCTCAGCCGTTTCGGCCCTCTCAATAGAGTCAGGGCTCGTGCCGGTACGAGCTGGCAAGCCACTGTCGTCCACCTTGGATCACTCCGTTGCCACACGTAAGCCGAGCCACACGCCCGATCAGTGGTCCTCGTCGCCGATCAGTGGTCCTAGTCGCCCCGATTGGAATCATCATCGATCCGACGCCGCACAGGCAAGCCGAATCCGTGGCAGCGTCGTGACCGGTTTTCAACTCAAGCCATAGATGTACACATTTAAGAACAATGTCCCGCCTCGGGGCCTCCACATGCCGGTAATGCAGGCTATGAAGCCGTGCCGAGCGGCTATCGTGCGAGTCAGGCCGCGCCTGGTCATGGGGAGGTGGTGCTGGTGGCCGCCGCATCACGGGTGAGCGTGGACTGCACCGGACCCGTCACTGTCGCGATACTCCATCGGCTCGACGGGCGTTCCGAGCCCCTGCTGTTCCACGAATCGCCGATCCTGCCCTCTGGCGTATTCGTGACGAACGACGGTTCAGTGCTCACCGGCCACGACGCCTTGGACGCCCAAGCGTCCGAACCGCAGCGCTATGTGGCAGCACCGATCCGCCTTTTGACCGCCGCACCGGACCGGCCCGATGGGGAACCCGATCCGGTGGACCTAGTCGCCGCCGTCCTCCGCCACGTGTGCGAGCACGCCAGCCGGGCGGTCAGCCATCCGGTGCAGGACGCGGTGGTAGTGGTGCCGACAGGGTGGGGGCCCCAACGGCGCACCCAAATGCGGCTCGCCGCCGAACGGGCCGGCATGTCCTCGGTCGAGCTGGTCGACGCGGCGACCGCGCTGGCCAACCGCGCGTGCGCCACAATGGACGAGGGAGCGGTTGTCGTCGTGTTCCGGCTGCTCGGCTCGTGGTGCGAGGCGAGCGTGCTACGTCGTACCGGCTCCGGCTGGGACCTGTTGTCCACGTTCGACGAAGACCTGAACGGCCTGGACCGCGACGGAGGGGCCCGTCACGCCGCCGAGCTCGTCGCAAGGGCGGTCGGCGGGGCCGACCTCACCGGTGATGCCATCAGCGCGGTGATCGGCCATGCGCCGCCGACGCACGCCCCGGCCATCACCGCCGGTCTCCGCGAGCAGGGCATCCTCGCCCCGGCGCGCACGGTGGCCGACGTCGATGCCGCTCACGGGGCGCTCAGCCTCACTCCTGCCCGGCGGGTACGTGACCGCGGGCGGCCGGCACAACAGCTCGCCGCGATCGCGCTGCCCACGCTCTGCGCGCCCGCTCTGCTCTGGTTCCTGGTGCACACCGGCGTACAGCCACCCCGGGTGAGTGGCCTGCTTGTCGGCTTCCGGCCGCCGCCGTACATGTACACGATGTGGCCCAGCTGGGGCCTGGTCGCCGTGCTGGTCCTGCTCGGATCGGTCGGCATCGCGGTATTCGTCGCCGACATGCGCGCCCGGCGTCGGTGGGAGGACTCCGAGGCGGAGCGTCGACGCTTCGTGGCCCGCGGGCTGCTCACAGCCGCCGGCACCGGCGTGATCGCCGGGCTGGTCACCGCCATGCTCGGCATGTCCGCCTACGTCGTCGTACCCGCGTGGTTCTTCATGCTCGCGACAACGGGCCCCATCGTGATGATTGCGGCGGTGATCGCGCTGATCGCGCTGCTCATCCAGCACGGGTACTCGTCGGCCGCCCAGTGGCGGATCTGGCTGGAGTTCCCTGTTACCGCGACCGCGCTCACGATGATCGGTCTGCTCACCATCGAGGTCTGGCAGTACCAAACGACCTCGATCCACCGCGCCTTTCCGGGCCTGCACGAGCGAGTCGCCATGCTCGGCGCGATCGCGGTCGGCCTGGCTGCGTCCGCGGTGCTGATCCGGCGATTCACCCGCTGGGTCATCGCGTCACCTGTGGTTATCGGCGCGGTCACGTTCACCTACAGCTTCACCAACATGAGCGTGGTCATCGCCATCCTGCTCGCGGCGATCATCGCGTGGTGGATAGCGCGGATAAGGCCGGCGCCGGCGTAGCCGACCACCCCGTCCTCGCATCGCCGCGAGGTACGAACCGGTCGAGGAACCCGCCGGCCAAGCGACCCGTAGGTAGGCATCCTTGTTCGACATGCCTGCAGGTGCAGCCGTGCGGCCAGGCTCACTGACATGGGAGGCTATGCGCACATCCACCACGGAGGTAAACCTATGAATATCGGCAACCTCGCCCTTCTCGCTAATCTGGCCGGTGAGTACGCGGCGCGTGCAACACGTGCCGCCGCGGGTGCGTTGCTGGCGGTCGAACCGTCGCCGGAGCCCGACGCACCGGAGATCAACACCAGCGGTGTGATCTCGTTCATCGCCACCAAGATCACACCCATTCTGCTCGCGGCGCTCGGCGTCATCTTCATCAGCCGGGCGGGCAAGGGCGAGATGTCGAAGGTGCTGACATCCTCGGCGATCGCGATCCTCGGGCTCGCATTCATCGCCGGTGCCACCGTGCTGTTCTTCTTCGGCAAGGGCCTTGTGGACCTCGTCTTTCCCGATCAGTGAGCCAACCGAGGATCGCGGCCTGACGTTCGCTAACGCGGGTTTGGTCAACGCTTGGTCGACGGTTTGGTCAACGTGACTCGGCGACACTCGGCGGCGTGCGTAACTCATCGACGGTTGGGCATGTCGCCATCCGGTCGTGGCTCGCGGGCAGTGCCCGGTGATCGCCGAGTTCACCGCGCTCCTAGAGGCGGTACCGGCCGGCGTATGGGCGGTCGCGACAGTGGCGTGCCTGTCACTCGCCATGGCGACCTGGTCGTCGGCCCGAAGGCGGGTGCGCCGAGCCGGCGAATTGGTCGCAGCCCCTCGCAGTCGGCGGGTTAGGGACACTGCGCTGACCGTGGCCAGCCTCGTCCCGGCCGGTCTGTTCTGGCTCATGGTGCTCGGCGGCTCGTTCCACGGCCTGGTCGCGTTCGGCCGCACGACGCTGGGCTGGACTGACGGCTGGGAGTACCTGGTGCCCGGGACCCTGGACGGGGTGTCGGTCACGTTCGCCATGCTCGCCTTCCGTGCCGTCAAGCGAGGAAAGACGCCGGACCGCTGCTACCGCGTGGTGTGGGGGGCCGCCGCCGCCAGCGCGACGATCAACTTCGGAAACGAGTACGGCACCAGCGGCAACGCGCTCGCCGGCGGCTATGTCGGGTTGCTGTCCTTGTTCGGCATGGTGATGTTCGACGAGTTCCTCAACCAGTTCGAGGAAGGCGCTGCCACGCTTCGTCGGGAGAACCCCAAGTTCGGTATCCGGTGGCTCACCTGGCCGAGCAACACGTTCTGCACCGCGATCGCCTGGCGAAACCACCCACCTCCCGACGGAACACCAGGCACCGTGCTCAACGCCATCGCCAACCTCGAACGCGTTCGGGCAGCCAAGCGCGCCTCCCGCCGGACCACGCGGACGAGCCGCGGTGTTCACCTGGGTTCCGGTGCGCCGAGCAGCGGTCATCCGGTCGCCCCGCTTAGGGATCATTCAGGCGAGCTACGTGGGAGCCCGCCGGCTCGCAGCGCAGCGGTCTCCGCCGACGTGACCCGCCCCGACTCGCGGGCGATCCGGGGTCGCGGCCGGCGCAGTACCGATGACGAGGCATGGGTGCCCACCACGGCCTCCACGCTCGCCCAGTGGGCCAAGATCTGGATCCAGATGAGCCAGCACCCCGACCTGGCCGCGCGGGCCCTCAAAAACGACGAGCCCGCCCGCGAGCACTTTGGCTGCACTGCGCGGAAGCTTCGCCACGTGCGCTATGCCGCCACCACCGGAGCGCTTCGCCGCAGGGCCGAGGAGCTATCAGTCGACCTGCCAGACGGATATGTCGACACTGCCCCGCCGGGTCCATCCCAATGACGCACGCCGTCCGGGCCCCGCATCGGCAGTGGTGCGTGGCCGGAATGTGAGCATCCGCGATGATGCATTGCGTGGCGGCAAGGGTCATGAGCCATCCCGGACCGCTATTCCATGCAGTTCTTGACAGGCTTGATCGAGGTGATCGTGGACCAGGCGATCGTCGTCCGCGCGGTGTTGTCGCGTGTAGCGAGTCGGAGGCCGGTGTTGTCGCTGGAGACGATGGTGCCGCAGGCTTGGCCGCCGGCGTGGTCGACCTGGACGAGCGCGGACGTAGCAGCGGGTGCCCACCACCAGGCGAGAACGCCGACGCCGAGCAGGACGAGGGCGATCACGGCGCAGATTCGGGCGCGGCGAAGGGACTGCGCTGCCTTGTCGGCCAGGAGAAGCCGGTACAGGTCCACCGCTCCGTAGCGTCTTACGAGGTCGGAGAAAGTCATCGAGGTCGGAACACCGGCGGCGGCGCGTAGTGCGAGCCATGTGCCCGCGATGCTGGCGAGGATCCCGGCGCCGAAGAGTGTGGTTAGGCCGACTCGCCACCAGAAGGTGAGGTCGGCGGCGTTGGCCGGACCCTTGATTAGCAGGCCGGCGGTTATGACGGTGGTGAGTGCAGCCAGCCCGTTGCGCCATCGCTCGGCGCTGGCGGCAACGTCGGTGGCCGACTTGCGCGACATATCGTCGAACGCGGCCCGTTGCGCCATCGTGGCGGGGCGCGGGACCTGGTGCGGGTCGGGCTTGCGGTAGCGCGGTCGCGCTGGAATGGGTTCAGCCATCGACGTTCTCCGGCAGCGCCTCGACGCGGAAAGCCACGCCGCAGCCTTGCTCCTGGTTCTCGGGTCGGCCGGGGTGGTTGCCAACGCAGGCGGCGTCAATGGGGACGTAATCATCGGAGGCGTCCACGGAGCGGGTGCCACCGAGTACCTGCCCGCCACTGCCGACCGCGAAGTCGCTGGTGGTGTAGGTGAATGTGTGGGGGCAACGTGGGCATTTGCCAGCCACGACCGCGACGGTGATCAGGCCCCGCCGGTAAACGTGGGCTTCCAGGGAGCCTGCGATCAGCAGGTCGAACGCCTTGTCCGTCCACTGGTAGTCGTTGGGTCGGTCCTGTTCGTACGGAAGGTCAGCGGGATTGACAGTCATGGACTCAGTGTGGCAAAGGCCGTGTGGTGAACGTGCCGTACGCCTGAAGCGGCGCCCAGTGACGCAGTGACCCGCGCCGCATGCGTGCGTCGCGCAGGACGCGGACCAGCGCGTGGTGCACGGCGGTGGCGGCATCGGCACCGACCAAGCCGGCGATGACCTGTTCGACCAGTCGGGTGGCCTGTGCGGAGTCGCCCAGCTCGCCGGTTGTCGCAACGATCTGCTCGCAGCCTTGTGCGAGCAGCAGCGCAGCGATCGTAAGGGGGTCTGCGTCCTCGCCCATGCCGGGGACGTGGGCGCCCCAGCAGGCGATCAGCGCGATCCGCCGTGGTGGTACGGCGCCGAGGACATCAGCCTGGGTGAGCACAACATGGTCGTCGAGCTGCTGGTAGTGGCCCCCGCCGGGCACCGGCCGGCCGTGGGCTACCACGACGAGCAGGTCGTGACCGGGTTCGCGGAATGCGGAGTGGGCATGTGTGGCGGTATCCAGCCATTCCGGGTCGACGATCTCGGCGCCGTCGAACATACGCAGCCGGTGGTGGAGGAGGGACGGGTTGCGCCAGAGACCGACTCGTGGCCGAGCCGGCCAGGGCGGCCGCTCGGCCAGCCGGTTCCGCAATGCCCGCTGGACGGTGAGCGAGGGGCATACCGCCACCGGCATGACCTCACCGAGGACACGGTCATCGGGTAGCGGCAGCGCTGTCCACGGCACGCCGCGGGCGCGACCGATCGGAATGACGAGCAGCCGGGTGGCTGTGCCGTCGGCGATGCGGGC
>JAHRHA010000323.1 GCA_020027875.1 Micromonosporaceae bacterium
TAACGCCCGTTCCGTTCACCAGGCCTTTGCCCCGCCTCTGCTCTCGCGGGGACTGGCAACACGGAGACCCTCGCCCTCCAGCATTCCTAGAGCGCGTCGCAGGTCGCGTGGTTCAGGCGCGGCTCCGCGCTCAACCTGTTCCACGACAAGGCTCAGACGAAGCCTCGTTAGTAGCGGAGCTCCTTGATCGCGGCATCGTCGAAGGGTGCTTGCGCGCCGCTGGTGAAACCGCCCGCGTCGAGCGGAAGGGCTCTCAATGGGCGTAACTACATGGCTGCCTGCACGCGCTGGCGAAAGTCTTCGGCGCCGAGGCGGAGGAGGCTCAGGGATGAGATGGTCACGAAGTTGGCTCCGAGCTTGATGAACTCGGCGATCCCCGCGGTATCGGCGGGGGTATTGCCACCGACTCCGACCAGCTTGCCGCCCGCCCTGATCCTGGGAACGACCTGGCGCATGAGCTGCCGAACCGCCCCCGCGCCGGGGTTGCCCATGCTCTGGCCGAGGTCGCCGGAGGCGACGTGCAGCACGTCGATCCCCGGCACCGTGAGGATCGCGTCCAGATTGTCCACGGCCTCGGTCTCTTCGATCATGGGAATCACCAGGAGCTGAGAGTTGATCCAGCGGGTCGACTCGTCCCGTGACACTCCGACGCCATAATCGTGGGCGCGCCCACCGGCCATACCCCGGTGGCCGTCCGGCCAGTATCGGGCCGCCTTGGCTACCCCTTCGGCGGCCTGACGGGTGTTGACGTGCGGCACGATGACGCCCTGCACGCCGCGGTCCAGAAAGCGCAGGATCGTGGAGTCCTCGTGATTGGGGATGCGGGTGATCGGGGTGATGCCGAACACCTCGGCGGCCCGCACCATGTGTTCTACCTCGTCCAGGCTCATCGGGCCGTGCTCGCAGTCGATCATGACGAAGTCGTAGCCGATCGCTCCGAACAATTCGACCAGGTCCGGCGCATGGCGGCTGATGATGGCGCCGAACACGACCTTGCCGTCGGCCAGCTTCGCCTTTGTCGTATTGGTGCGCATGGCTCCTCCTTGTTCGCTACGTGTAGGGCTCGGATCGACGGGTCGACCAGGACCGGAGCGCTTCAATAGTGCTCCGGGTTACCGGCCGTGCGGTGGAGCGACACCGTGCCCCATCGGTCGCGCACTTGGAGGTCGAAGGTCTCGCCGTCCCGGTTCACGACGAAGCAGCGTTCCCGCCGGCCGTCGAACACGTTCCACGCGCGGCAATAGGAGCCGTCCGGCGTGATGCGCCACCAGCCGACGTCAATGTCGTCTCCGGGTGCGCCGTACAGCCTGCCGCCCGTTGATGCCGGAGACGAAGCGCGCACGGATGCCCGCCGGGAGGACTTCACTCGGCAGGGGCGACAGTTCGGACATTGGGTTCTTCCTCGCAATGATGATCAGCGACAGTACCTCTTGACACCTCCGCTTCGCCAGCGGAACATCCCAGCCCAATGCGGCAGACTGCGGAAGACAAGCTGTTGCCGGTCGACATCGATGCTCAGCCCCCGGTGCGGGCCGCGGCGGCTCTGCGCTCCGTCATCCGCGGCTATCGCGACGAGATCGAGCGCGAGCAGCGCTTGCCAAAAGCGTTGGTCGAGCAGTTTCATGCCGCTGGCTTCTACAGCCTGGTCATCCCGCGTGATCTGGGTGGTCTGCAGGCTGATCCGCTGACCTACCTGCGCGTCGTGGAGCTGCTGGCCGAGGCCGCCGGCTCGGTCGGCTGGAATCTGGCCAACAACAGCATCGGCCAGCTCGTCACGCTGGGGTTGCCGGACGAAGGCGTCCACGAGGTCTACGCGAACGGGGCCGACACCGTCATCGCCGGCACCGCCGTGATGGGGGGTGGGCGGGCCGTGGCTGTCGATGGCGGCTACCGGGTCACGGGTCGCTGGCCCTTCGGTACCGGCTGTCAGGAGAGCTCCTGGATGCTGGGCAGCTTCCAGATTCTCGACGGCGAGCAGCCGCGCCGCAGCCCGGATGGAGCCTCGGTCTACTGGCGGGGCGTCTTCCAGCGTTCGGAAGCGCAGATCGTCGAGGGGAGCTGGGATGTGTCCGGCCTGCGTGCGACTGGCAGCTTCGACTGGACGGTCGACGATGTTTTTCTGCCGGAGCGGCGAACGATGGTCCACGTCGGCGTCCCGCTCGACAACCAGTGGAAGCGTTGGCCGGGGATTTCGTATGCCCTGCCGGCCCAGGCCTGGGTCGGGCCCCATCACAGCGCCGTGATCACCGGAATCGCCCGGGCCGGCATCGACGCGCTGATCGAGCTGGCCGGCGAGAAGACACCGCGCGGCCGGACCGGTCGGCTCTGCGAGAACCCTCAAGTTCAGGACGCGGTCGGTCGAGCCGACGCGATCTTGAACGCGGCTCGCGTGTACCGCAGCGCGATGATCACCGACCTCTGGAACACCATCGCGGCGGGCGAGGACACCACCCTCGACCAACGGGCCCGTTGCCGGCTGGCGGCGGTCTACGCCGCCGACAGCGCTCGCGAGGCCATGGATCTGATGTACCGGCACGGTGGCAGCACGTCGTACCGGCGCGAGAGCCGCCTGGCCGAGTGCTGGCGTGATCTCCACGTCGTCGGCCAGGCGGTCACGCTCGCGCCGGAGTGGTACCCGATGGCGGGCCGGGTCTTCCTGAAGATGGACCCGGGCCCGCGGCTGCGCTAGCGACAGACGCCCGCTCCCCGTGGGGGTTCAGCCGAGTCCCCCCATCTGCCAGACGATCCGCCACTCGGCCTCCGTAACTGGCTGGACCGACAGGCGCGCCAGCCTGACCAGCGCCATGCCGGTGAGGCGTTGGTTCGCCTTGATCCGGTCGAGGCCGACCGGTGTCGGGAGCGGCCGCACCGCGGCGACGTCGACGGCGATCCAGGCGAAGTCGGTCGAATCCGGATGCGCCTCCACGATCACCCTGACGATGCCGACGATCGCGCGCTCCTTGCCGGTGTGGTAGAAGAACGCCTGCTCGCCCTTCTTCATCGCGCGCAGGTGGTTCCGGGCCGAGAAGTTGCGGATGCCTGTCCACTCCGCCCCGTCACGCCCTTTCGCGACCTGCTCGGTCCACGACCACTCGTCGGGCTCGGACTTCAGGAGCCAATATGCCAT
>JAHRHA010000078.1 GCA_020027875.1 Micromonosporaceae bacterium
CGAGCAATGCTTGAAACCTGTGGATGGGTCTTGGGAGGCGTACCCTCCCGAGTTGTCCGACTAGGGATCAAGCAGAGGCCCGCGCGCCAACGCGGGTCGGGAAGGTACGCCCGTGCTCACGGTAGTCACCAACATCGAGAATGCGCCAGCGGGACCGGTTGACGGCGGGTCGCTGATCGACGAGATCGTGCGGGAAGGAGCGCGGCGGATGCTCGCCGCCGCGTTGCAGGCCGAGGTAGCCGCCTACATCGCGACGCACGCCGAGCAGCTCGACGAGCGGGGTCGGCGGCTGGTGGTGCGCAACGGCCACGCCGAGGAGCGCCAGCTGCTCACCTCGGCGGGTGCGGTGACGGTGCGCGCGCCGCGGGTCAACGACAAGCGCGTCGACGAGGCCACGGGCGAACGCAAGCGGTTCTCTTCGGCGATCCTGCCGGCGTGGTGCCGCAAGTCGCCGAAGATAACCGAAGTGCTGCCGCTGCTGTACCTGCACGGCCTGTCCAGCAAGGACTTCGTCCCCGCGCTGGAGGGATTCCTCGGCACCGACGCGGGCCTGTCCGCGGCCACGATCACCAGGCTGACGACGCAGTGGCAGGACGAGGCCCGCCAGTTCAACGACCGCAGTTTGTCCAGTGTGGACTATGTGTATCTGTGGGCCGACGGGATCCACCTCAACATCCGCCTCGACGAGGAGAAGTTGTGCCTACTGGTGATGATCGGCGTGCGGGTCGACGGCACCAAGGAACTCGTCGCCCTGGCCGACGGCTACCGCGAGTCGACCGGCTCGTGGGCCGACCTGCTGCGCGACTGCAAACGGCGCGGGATGCGCGCCCCGGTGCTGGCCGTGGGTGATGGCGCGCTCGGGTTCTGGGGCGCGTTGCGGGAGGTGTTTCCCGAAACCCGGGAGCAGAGGTGTTGGTTCCACAAGATCGCGAACGTTCTGTCGGCGCTACCCAAGTCGACCCACCCGGCGGGCAAGAAGGCTCTGGCCGAGATCTGGAACGCCGAGGACCGCGAGCACGCCCGACGTGCCGTCGCCGCGTTCAAGCTGGCCTACGGCGCCAAGTTCCCAAAGGCCGTCGCTAAGATCACCGACGACCTGGACGAGCTGCTCGCGTTCTACGACTTCCCGGCCGAGCACTGGGTGCACCTTCGCACCACGAATCCGATCGAGTCGACCTTCGCCACCGTGCGCCACCGGACCAAGGTCACCAAGGGACCTGGCTCCAAAGCCGCCGGGATTGCCATGGCGTTCAAGCTCATCGAGGCGGCGCAGGCCCGCTGGCGCGCGGTCAACGCGCCGCACCTGGTCGCTCTCGTGCGCGCCGGCGCCAAGTTCAAGCACGGCAAGCTCGTCGAGCGCAACACCCGCCACCTCACCGAGGCGGCCTAATCAAGATCTCTCATCCACAGGTCTTGACAATTGCTCGCCGCCGTGCGTCCGCGTGATGTGGTCGGCCGGACCCGCCGTCAGCTCGCCTCGGAGCTGATCACCGAACTCGCGGTGATCGACAAGAAGATCAAACAGGCCAACGCGGTCCTGACCGACCTGATCGCGGCCACCGGCAGCAAACTGCAACAGCTCAACGGGATCGGCCCATCCGTGGCGGCCCGGCCGCTAGGCGACATCGGCGAAAAGAGGGGAGCCAGATGAGGGCGTCGGGAGTATCCGCGCCCAGAGTTGTGGCCCGCGGGGGCTTACACGGACGGCAGGGTTTCGCTGGTTGTCGGTACCAGGACGGGGCCTTCGACGGTCGAGCCAGCATTGGCGGCCGCCTGCGCCGCCTGCGCTCGCGTCAGTCGGGCCGCGAGCTCTGCGTTGCACTGAGCGAAGTCCTGCCACGGCGCTGGCGTCGCGGCGACGAGTGCCGTCGCAGTCGATTCGTCGCAGTATCGCTGAGTCCACTCGCGTAGCCGACCCTCCCGCACCTGGATGCCGACCAGAATGCCATCCGCCCAGCCATAAACATCGGCGCGAGCCGGTTCCGGCAAGGTGGCCCGCTGGGCCGCGACCACCCACTCCACGGCATCAATCTCAGCCTGGATCCGTGCCGCGAGTTCGAACAGCAGGGCGGCGGCCGCGTCGTCGCGGCGAGAGACGAGCCGGTCGCGGACTGCGGCCACCGCATTCGGATCGCGGTCAAGCACGGCGGTCACGGCACCAACGAGTTCAGCCCGGCCGGATTGCGAGACTCCTAACGCCCGGGCCATGTCCCGTTCGGAGCCGGTAAGTCGGTCGCCGGCGTGGGCGAGGGGCAGCACCCGGTGTAGGGCGGAGACGGCCAAGCGGACCTTGCGGCCGCCCAGGTAGGGGCCGAAAATCCGGCCGTCGGCATCAGCCATTCCTTCGTGCACAATCGACAGCGCAGCCGACGCTGACCGCTCGGTCAGCCGTAAGTAGACGGGTAGTTCCTGCCCGCCGCGCGATCGGTTCCACCTGGGCTTGCGGTGCTCCATGAGGTTGCGCTCGAGCCAGGCCGCCTCGTGCTCCGAAGCGCAGACCAGCGCCTCCACTCGGGCGATGTTCGGAACCATCCGGCGCAGATGCCGTCGGTCGCGGAGACTACCCCAGTAGGAAGGAACCCGCCGGCGGAGATCCGCTGTGCGTCCGATGTAGAGGGCCCGGTCGCGGACGTCACGGAACCGGTAGACGCCCGGCTCGGCGGGCAGCAGGGATACGTATGAGGGCGCCCTGCCCGCACGTCCATCCGCGGTCAACGCAGGACCGCCCAGCTCGGTACCGACGACGCCACGGCCTCCACGCGCACCTTCCATTGCCCCTACTCGGGCGGCTTCGTCCACGTCGGCGCCCGCTAGTGGCCCGACCGCCCTGCGGCGAACATGCCGATCTGTTGACGCTGCCAGGTCGCACCGTCGCTTGCCGTCTTCGCGGCGCGCTTGATCCGACTATTGTCGACCCTCATCGGGGAGGTTCGCGGAGTACTCGAAAAGCCTGCGGCCGCCGGGCACCACGTGTTTCCGGTTCCTTGCACGGTACGAGCGCGAACCCGGAGCCAGCGACCAGGTCCCTTACCGCCGCCGACAACCAGATCTCGCCGGCCGGCGCGCGCGTCGCGAGGTCCACCGCATTGGAGACGCCGATGCCGTCAATGCGTACGCCGGTGCGATCGATCTCGGCGATGTGCAGGCCCATGCTGACCTCGATGGTCGGAGACCTGTCGAGGCACCGGAGTGCGGCACGGATCGCCGTCGCGGGTCCGTCGAACGCGACGGCCCGCTGGCCGTCACGGGTGTGCCCGGGCCGGGCGCCGCCGCGGACAAGCTCGCGTACGGCACGCTCCGCGTCGCGGCGAGCCACGACGAGGACCGCCGCCAGGGCCGTCGCCGGAGGCTGCGCCGGTTCGTGGTCACCGAGGAATGCGCCAACCTGATCAAGTATCTGTCGTGGATTCAGCGCAACAAAGTGGTCAACCCCTGAGAGTTCGACGAAGCGAGCGCCCGGAATGTGCTCGGCCAGGTATCGACCTTCTTCCACCTGGCTGTCGTGATCGTCGCTGCGGTGCAACACCAGCGTCGGCACCCGAACTGACGACAGGACATCCTGGACGTCGATCAACGAGTTCATTGCTATCAGCGACCGAACCGTCGACGGCGTCGCCGAGGCACGAGCGCGCCGTCCCCACCATTTCGCCATCTCGTCGTCGGCGGACGGGCACATCGACCGGAGGTCGGCCTCCCAACTCCATTCGCTCGCGAGCCGCTCCGCGTACCGCTCACGCTCGGCCGCCGTGTGGCCCCACGGATAGCCTGGACTGCGTAACCGCCTGGCATACGTGCCGTACAGGATCAACGCTTCGACTCGGTCCGGGTGCGCCGCCGCGAACAGAGTCGCCATCGGCCCGCCCTCGGAGTATCCGAACAGGACAGCTCGCGTGGACTCCGCCGCTGCCATCACGGCCAGCACATCGTGCATGCGAGTCTCCAGATCGGGTAGGTCGGCCGGGCGGTCCGACATTCCCGTGCCGCGCTTGTCGAATCGGATAAGCCGGCCGAAAGAGCCGAGTCCGTTGAGGAATTGAGCGTGTGCGGGGTGTTGCCAGTCCAGCTCGAGGTGGGACACGAAGCCGGATACAAGGACGATGTCGGTCCCGCCGGCGCCGGTGACCTGGTAAGCGACATTCAGCCCGTCCGCGATCGCGTACCGGATCGGCGAGTCCGATCCGGAACCACCCGCTACGCCGAGCTCCTCGCGATCATAGGTCGTCGGAGTCAACATGAACCGATATCCCCGGCCATGAACGGTTCGAATGATCCGCTGGGTCGTGCCGTCGTCCCCGATCGCCCGTCTGGCCTGCTTGATCCTGCTGGTGACCGCGGTTTCGCTGACGAATCTGTTGCCCCAGACGTGGTCCATCAGCTCCTCTTTGGAGACCACTCGGTCGTGGTGGGTTGCCAGATATGCAAGGAGGTCAAATACCTGTGGCTCCACATGCGCGGGTACGCCAGCCCGCCGCAGCTCGTACCGGGCTGGATCCAGCTCCATGTCATCGAAGACGAACACCACTCTGCAAGCCTGCCACCACCCGCTGCGGCACGGCGACGCCGGGCCCGGCGCGAAGGTGCCGTTCTAGTTACCGGCAACCAACTCCGACGCAAGGTGATACTCCTCCACGAGCGACCACGTAGCGCCGCCCACCGAACTCTCGTTCCGCCACGTCAATGTCGGTCGGATCCGTCAGATCCCACCAGACGCAGACCCACCGTCCGGACGCCCAGTGTCTCGAAGGTGAGACCGCGGCCGTCATCTCGGGTCCGGGCCGGATCGGCTTCGGCATCGTCCGGCGTCAGCGCAGGGGCCGTACGTCGTCCTCCAATCAGGTCAGGTGGTGCGGGCGAGGCCGGCCATCTTGACTGTGGTGTAGACGGCGGCCGCGAGCGCTACATCGGAGAGCAACATGAGGCCGATCGCGTAGGAGCCTTCGAGGCCGTACACCCAGCCCATGATGAGTGGGGGCACGAATCCGCCGAGGCCACCGGCGGCGCCGACGAGTCCAGTGACGGCGCCGACCTTGTCCGGTGGGGCGAGCTTGCCGACGAGGGCGAAGACGGCACCAGCGGCGGCGCCGAGAAACCCGGCCATGCCGAGGAACGCGATGGTGCCCAGGGGGATCAGGGGTGGCTGGAACGCCTGGATGACGGCGAGCACCGCGACGCCGCCGAAGCAGGCGACGAGTACGGGCACCGGGTGGAACCGGTCGGAGAGCCATCCGCCGAGGGGGCGGGCCGCGACGGCGAGGACGACGAAGCCGGCGGTGCGCAGCGCGGCGTCGCCGATGGGTAGGGCGTACGCGGTGCGAAGGTAGGCGGGCAGGTACACGCTGAACGCGACGAAGCCGCCGAAGCCGACCGCGTAGAGGAAGCACAGCTGCCAGGTGATGGTCAGCCGGGCCGCGGCCGCGGTGCGCTGCCAGGGGGAACCGCCGGAGCGGCGTCCCGGCGCGTCGCGGATCAGAGCGTACGCGACGGCGGCGTACGCGAGGAGGATCGCGGCGACCAGGAAGAACGGGGCACGGTCACCGTACGCGTCGGCCAGCCGAACGGTGGTGAAGTTCGCGATCGCCGTACCGCCCATGCCGATGCCGAAGACGCCGAGCGCGAAGCCACGCCGGGCCGGTGGATACCACCCCGAGACCAGCGGTACGCCGATGGCGAACGTGGTGCCGCCGATGCCGAGGAAGAAGCCGGCCACTATCAGGGCGGCGTAAGAGGACTGGGCGTAGGCCAGGACGAGAACGGGTACGACCGTGGCGAGCGTGACGATGGGGAACATGACCCTAGCACCGAGCCGGTCGGTGAGGGCTCCAACGGGGATGCGTCCCAGGGACCCGACCACGATCGGCACCGCGACGAGGAGTGATTGGGCGCCGAAGCTGAGTCCGAGGCTCTCCTTTAGGCCCGGCCCAAGCGGTCCTAGCAGTGCCCACGCCCAGAAGTTGACCATGAAGCCGATGGTCGCCAGCGCCAGGTTGCCCCCGGCACCTGCCCGGCCGGCTTCCACCCAAAGCGGCATCTTGGCGGCCTGCGCGCCTGTCTTGCTGCCGTTCACCGTCATGGCGCTTACCTCTCCCAGCCACGGCGAGCCGCCCGAAGGCCGCGCTGCGACCTCGCGTCACGGCTGCGGTAGACGACGTATGGACGGGTCAGATAGCCGACCGGTGCGCTGAAGGCGTGCACAAGCCGGGTGAACGGCCAGAATGCTAACAGTACGAACGCGGCCAACACGTGAATCTGGAAGCTGCTCGGCACACCGGCCATGATGGACGGATCGGGCTGGAGGATGAACAGCGACCGGAACCAGGGTGAGACCGTTTCGCGGTAGTCGTACCCGTCGCCGACCACGTTGGCGCGCACCGTGGCCCACAGGCCGAGCACGATGACGGCGCCGAGGACCGCGTACATCGCCTTGTCGTTTCGGGTGGTAGACGTGAAGACCGGACCGACCAGCCGGCGGCGGGCGATCAGGATAGCCATGCCGATCAGGGTGCACAGCCCGGCGATCGTGCCGAGGAACACAGCGGTCAGATGATAGGCGTGTTCCGTAATGCCGACCGCCTCGGTCCACGACTTCGGAACCAGCAGGCCGCCGACGTGCCCGATGAGCACGAGCAGAACGCCGAAGTGGAACAACGGGCTGCCCCAGCGCAAGATCGTGCTCTCGTAGAGCTGCGAAGAGCGGGTGGTCCAGCCGAACTTGTCGTAGCGGCGCCGCCAGATCAGGCCGCCTACGAAGACCATAATGGACAGATATGGGATGATCACCCAGAGCAGTGTGTTCACCGGCGACCTCCAAGGCTCGGGCTGGGGTATGGCTCTAGGCCGACCTCTTCCTGGGGTGGGCCGTTGCGGGCCAGTCCTGCGGCGGCAGCCAACTCCGACGGGCCCGGTGGTGGCAGGAGCACGCGGATGGCCTCGACGGCGTGCTGGTAGACCGACCGCTCTGCCGCCAATGCCTGTGCGAGCAGGTCGAGGCCGACGCGGTGGTCGCGCAGCAGCCGCCACCCGGCGGCGTCCACTGTGGCTAAGTCCAGAACGGCGGGCAGGTAGTCGGGCAGCTCACCGCCCGTGACCTCAAGCCCGGCGGCCCGGTACACGGCCGCGAACCTCACCAGCGCCTCGCCCCGCTTGCGGGTGTCGCCGCAGGTGTAGTAGGTGAGGTGCAGGCAGCACCGGCGACGGAAGTCGAACAGCTGCACGTACTCGCTCGCCAGCGTTGTCGGGTCGGTGCCGCCTCGGTGCTCGGCCACCGGCCGCAGCGGCGCCGCGACGGTGGCGGGCAGTTCGTCGAGCGCGGCACGCAGGGTAGGCAGCGTCGCGAGCACCTCGGTGTCGGGGTAGCGCAGCAGCAGCGAGGCGGCACGGGCGGCGACCGACCGCTGGGTGGTGTTCACGGCTTCTCCTCAGGGCCGTTCGGATCGGGGCCGTTCGGAGATTCCCTGGGCGGGAACAGTCCGGCGGGCCTGCCCTTGCCGTCCCAGTTGAGCAGGTTGACCCGCTTGGCCTCCGGGCCGGGCTGGTTGATGTCGTCGGCGCGCTGCCGGGTGGAGAGGGCCTGGAAGTTCTCCACCGCGATCGGGGCGTAGCGGCCGGAGGTCTCGCCGAACGGGCCGGACCCGCCCATGCCCGGCCCGCCCTCGTAGTCCAGGCTGCATCCGGTGGCCAGCTCCTCCAGCCCGGCGGCGGTCTCGGCGTGCGCGGCCGGAATCACGTAGCGCTCGTCGTACTTGGCGATGGCCAGTAGGCGGTACATGTCCTCGATCTGCCGCCCGGTCATGCCCACCGCTTCGGCGATCGACTCGTCGCGCTCCTCGCCCAGGTTGATCCGGCGCTGATAGGAGCGCATCGCGGCGAGCTTGCGCAGTACCTCGGTGACCGGGGCCGGGTCGCCGGCGGTGAACAGGCCGGCCAGGTACTCCACCGGGATCCGCAGCGCGTCGACCGCGCCGAACAGGTTGCCCGGGTCCTCGCCGTCGTGGCCGGTGTCGCGCAGCACGTCCACGACCGGGGACAGCGGCGGGATGTACCAGACCATCGGCATCGTGCGGTACTCCGGGTGCAGCGGCAGCGCTACCCGGTGACGCATGATGAGATCCCAGATCGGCGATCGCCGGGCCGCGTCGATCCAGTCCTCCGGGATGCCGCTGGCGCGGGCGGCCGCGGCGACTGCCGGGTCGTTCGGGTCGAGGAAGACCGATAGCTGCGACGTGTAGAGGTCCGTCTTGGACTCGACGGCCGCGGCCTTGCCGACCGCGTCGGCGTCGTAGAGCATCAATCCGATGTAGCGCAGCCGCCCGACGCAGGTCTCCGAACACACCGTCGGGATGCCGATCTCGACCCGGGGGAAGCAGAACGTGCATTTCTCCGCCTTGCCGGTGCGGTGGTTGAAGTACACCTTCTTGTAGGGGCAGCCGGTGATGCACATCCGCCAGCCGCGGCAGCGATCCTGGTCGACCAGCACGATGCCGTCCTCGGCGCGCTTGTAGATGGCGCCGGATGGGCAGGAGGCGGCGCAGGACGGGTTGAGGCAGTGCTCGCAGATGCGGGGCAGGAAGAACAGGAACGACTTCTCGTACTCCTCGCGCACCCGGTCGGAGACCTGGGCCAGGATAGGGTCGCCCGCGGCGATCTCGTTGCCACCCGCGAGGGAGTCGTCCCAGTTGGCGCTCCACGAGATCTTCGTGTCGTGACCGGTGATGAGTGACTTCGGCCGGGCCACCGGGGTGTGCTCACCGGCGGGCGCGGACAGCAGGTGCTCGTACTCATAGGTCCAGGGTTCGTAATAGTCCTGAATGGACGGCAGCTTCGGGTTGGCGAAAATGGTCAGCAGTTTCTTCATCCGCCCGCCCGCACGCAGCTTGAGCCGGCCACGCCTGGTGCGCACCCAGCCACCTTCCCAACGGTTCTGGTCCTGGTAGGTGCGCGGGTAACCCTGGCCCGGGCGGGACTCGACGTTGTTGAACCACACGTACTCCACGCCCGAGCGGTTCGTCCAGGCCTGCTTGCAGGTGACCGAGCAGGTGTGACACCCGATGCACTTGTCAAGGTTCATCACCATCGACATCTGAGCCATCACGCGCATGGGAACTCGACCTCTCAGTACTCGACGTCTTGGCTGCGGCGGCGGATCACGGTCACCTCGTCGCGCTGGTTTCCGGTAGGACCCAGGTAGTTGAACGCGAACGACAGCTGGGCGTACCCACCGACGAGGTGGGTCGGTTTGACGAGCAGCCGGGTGAGCGAGTTGTGGATGCCGCCGCGCCGACCCGACGCCTCCGCCTTCGGCACGTCCACGACCCGCTCCTGAGCGTGGTACATGTACACCGTTCCCTCGGGCATCTTGTGGGTGACCACGGCCCGGGCGACGACGACCCCGTTACGGTTGACCGCCTCAATCCAGTCGTTGTCCCGCACGCCGATGCGGGCGGCGTCGGTCTCGCTCATCCAGATCGTCGGGCCGCCCCGTGACAGCGTGAGCATCAGCAGGTTGTCCTGGTATTCGGAGTGGATGGACCACTTCGAGTGTGGGGTCAGGTACCGTACGGTGATCTCCAGCTCACCGTTGGACCCGAGCCGCGGCTCGCCGAAGAGTTGATGCATGTCCAGCGGCGGCCGGAAGATCGGCAGCGCCTCGCCGAGCTCGTGTAGCCAGTCGTGGTCGAGGAAGAAATGTTGCCGGCCAGTCAGCGTGTGCCACGGCTTGAGCCGTTCGACGTTGATGGTGAACGGGGAGTAGCGCCGCCCGCCGGTTTCGCTGCCGGACCACTCCGGGCTCGTGAGCACGGGTACCGGACGCGCCTGCGTGTCGGCGAACGTGATCCGCTTGCCCTCCGCCTCGGCGGCCAGGTCTCTCAGCCCGGTGCCAGTGCGCCTTTCCAGCGCCTCGAAGCCCACTACGGCGAGCCGACCGTTTGTGGTGCCGGACAGCGAGAGGATGGCCTCGCAGGCATGCACGTCGCGGTCGAGGCGCGGGTGGCCGTCAGCGGGTCCACCGTGGACGGTCCCATTGTTACGCTTCAGATACTCCACTTCGGGCCCGACCTCGACGGTGACGCCCTTTGTCGTGGTCCCGAGCCGGTCGAGCAGCGGGCCGAGCGCGGCCATCTTCGCCGCGATCGCGCCGTAGTCCCGCTCGACGACGACGAACTTCGGCGTTGTGGCGGCGTCGTCGCCGGTCCGCCAGTCCCGGACCACGCCGCCGGGGGTGGCCAGTTCGTCGGGCGTGTCGTGCTGCAGCGGCACGGCGACGACGTCGTGTCTGGTCCCCAGATGTGTCGCGGCCAACGCCGAGAACGCCTTCGCGATGCCGTGGAAGGCGTCGAAGTCGGTGCGGGTCTGCCATGGCGGGGCGATCGCCGGGTTGAAGGCGTGCACGAACGGGTGCATGTCGGTGCTGGACAGGTCGTGCTTCTCGTACCAGGTGGCAGCCGGCAGCACGATGTCCGAGAACAGGGTCGTCGACGTCATCCGGAAGTCCAGCGACAGCAGCAGATCCAGCTTGCCCTCCGGCGCGTCGTCGCGCCAACGTACGTCCCGGGGCCGGTGCTCGGGGCCGGCCTCGGTCGCGCGCAGCGAAGCATCCGTGCCAAGTAGGTGGCGCAGAAAGTACTCGTTGCCTTTCGCGCTGGACCCGAGCAGGTTGGCCCGCCACACGGTGAGCACCCGGGGCCAGTTCTGCGGGGCGTCGGGATCCTCGCCGGCGAAGCCGAGTTCGCCGGACCTGATCACCGCGGCCACGTGCGCCGCCGGCTCGTCGGGTGAGGCCGCGAGCGCCTCGTCGGCCACGTCGAGTGGGTTGCGGTTGAAGGTCGGCATGCTCGGCATCCAGCCCAGCCGGGCGGACTGGGCCAGCAGGTCGGCGGTGTGCCGGCCGTCGAACCGCCCGGTGCCGGTGGGGCTCGCTAGGACCCCCGCGTCGTAGGTGTCGTAGCGCCACTGGTCGGTGTGCAGGTACCAGTACGCCGTGCCGATCATCTGCCGCGGCGGTCGCGACCAGTCCAGCCCGGAGGCCAGCTGCGCCCAGCCGGTGACCGGGCGGCACTTCTCCTGCCCGACGTAGTGCGCCCACCCGCCGCCGTTGACGCCCTGGCAGCCGGTCAGGGTCGTGAGGGCGAGCATCGCCCGATACGTGGTGTCGGAGTGAAACCAGTGGTTCGTGCCTGCCCCCATGAGAATCATTGACCGACCGCCGGAGCGGTTCGCGCTGTCGGCGAACTCCCGCGCGATCCGCGCACACGCCTGAGCCGGCACTCCGGTGATCGGCTCCTGCCAGGCCGGGGTGTACGGCACGTCGTGGTCGTCGTAGTCCGCCGGCCACTGCCCCGGTAGTCCCGGTCTGGCCACGCCGTACTGGGCGAGCATCAGGTCGTACACGGTCGTGGTCAGATGCCCGTGCACCCGCCGTACCGGAACGCCCCGGCGCAGCACACCCGCTGTCGCGGTGTCGAAACGGGGCAGCGCCACCTCCGCGCTCTCCTCGTCGGTCGGGTAACCCAGGGCCGGCTCGATGCCCGCCAGGTCGAGATTCCACCGGCCCGCGCCGGCCTCGCCCCATCGGAAGCCCACCGACCCGTTCGGCACGGCGGGAGCGCCGGCCGCGTCGTCCCACACCACCGGTTTTGCGGTGGCGTTCTCCTCCGCGGAGCCAAGGTCGGCGGCGGTGAGGAACTTGCCCGGCCGGTACGTACCGTCGCCGACCGGCTCAACCGTGACCAGGAACGGCAGGTCGGTGTATCGGCGCACGTATTCGACGAAGTGCGGCGTCGTGTGGTCGACGAAGAACTCTTTGAGAACGACGTGGCCCATCGCCATCGCCAGGGCCCCGTCGGTGCCCGGCTGGGCCGGCAGCCACTCGTCGGCGAACTTCACATTGTCGGCGTAATCCGGGGCTACGACGATGACCTTCTGCCCGCGGTAGCGAGCCTCGGCCATCCAGTGCGCGTCCGGGGTACGGGTCACCGGGACGTTGGAGCCCCACATGATCAGGTACGCGGCGTCCCACCAGTCGGCGGACTCCGGCACGTCGGTCTGGTCCCCGAACACCTGCGGCGAGGCGACCGGCAGGTCGGCGTACCAGTCGTAGAACGACAGCATCGATCCGCCGATCAGGCTGATGAACCGCGCGCCGACGGCGTGCGAGACCATCGACATCGCCGGGATCGGGGAGAAGCCGGCGACCCGGTCCGGCCCGTACTCCTTGATGGCATGCACGTGCGCCGCGGCGACTATCTCGAGGGCTTCGTCCCACGAGACGCGCACCAGCCCGCCCTTGCCACGTCCTCGCTGGTAGCGCCGGCGGCGTTCCGGGTCGGCCTGAATCTCCGCCCACGCCGCGACCGGGTCGACGAGGCGGGCCTTCGCCTCCCGGTACATCTCCACCAGCACACCGCGGGCGTACGGGTAGCGGACGCGGGTCGGCGAGTAGGTGTACCAGGAGAAGGCCGCACCCCGGGGGCAGCCGCGCGGCTCGTACTCCGGGCGGTCCGGACCTACCGAGGGATAGTCGGTCTGCTGCGACTCCCAGGTGATGATCCCGTCCTTGACATACACCTTCCACGAGCAGGAGCCTGTGCAGTTCACCCCGTGCGTCGAGCGCACCACCTTGTCGTAGGACCAGCGATCCCGATAGAAGGTGTCCGCGTCGCGGCCACCGATCTGGAACAGTGCCCGCTTGTCGGCCGACACCTGGGCCCGGCGCAGCAGCCCGCCGAGTGAGAGCAGAGCATCACCCGCGGACCCGGCAACGTCGCCCATCCTGCTGTCCACCGACATCCGTCCTCCTACACGGCCGCCTACCGATCAGGCTCACAGCACACCACCCGCGTCGCAGCCAAAACCGGAGGGCACCAGCACATAGTGTCGGCGCGTCAGAGCAACGCGAAGGGCCAAAGGTCCCGTCGGTGCCAGGCCTGATTGCCCGAGGCCGGGCCGGCCTGCGACCGTGACAGCATGAACACCGCCGCTGACCTCTAGTCGGTCGGGGTCAGGACCCTCGAGCGCGTGGCCAAGAGGCTAGCCCATCCTGTCCAGCAACCCCGTCCCGCGAGGGTCCCGCCGTTACGATCAAGCGTCGGTCGCTGGTTTAGGCGCTCATCATAGTTGTCACGCTCCCGATGTCGATCGGAGCTGGGATCCGGCGAGTGAACCGAGCGCATCTCGGATGCCCTGGACGAACACTTCGACGTCGGGGCATTCATCTAGATCGGCGACTGTGGTGATGTTGAACTGGTCCGCATAGGACAGAGCGCCGACGCCGAGAGTGATGTTTCCGATAAGCGGGACCACTGGGAACACCTCAACGACTGGCGCCCCGGCGAAGTAGAGCGGCACGGCAGGGCCGGGCACGTTTGCGACGTACGCGTTCGCCCAGCGTTGGTGTGCCATCAGGCGCAGGAACGCCCGCTGAACCAGCCCGCTGCGAAGCAATGTCCCACCGGCCGGCCGTGAGCGCTTCCTTCGCTCGGCGGTCTCCGCAGCGATCAGCCAGAGCCTCAGAAGCGGGTCGGGAACCCCGATCGGGAGCGGGACGGCCATCATCCCGTCCAGGTTCCCCCGTGCCTGCCCGGGTTGCTCCCGATGAAGAGAGACCGGGACGTAGGCGCGCAGCACCACGTCGACGCGATCTCCGCGGCCGTGGAGCAGGTCACGCAGACCGCCGGCGATGGCCGCCAACAGCACGTCGTTGATCTTGGCGTCGTGCGCTCGGGCGACCTGCCTGACCAGATCCAGCTGGCTTCGCACTACGACGAATGTGCGGCCCGGACCGATCGGACGGTTGAGGCTGGTTCGCGGTGCCCGTCCAGCCGCCAACGTCTCGTGCACAGCCGGCCACGCAGCTCGTAGGCGGCGCGTGGCGGTGGCCGGGTGAGCGAGGGTCGACAACGCGCGAGCTAGTTCCGTCCGGCGACGCTGCAGGTTGTCCTGGAGCAGCGCTCGGGTCGATGGTGGCGGCGCGGGCGTCCAATGCGGCGCCGGGGTGACCGGCGGCCTCGGGTCGGCGTCGAGGAAGGCGCCGAGTGCGGCCACGCCGGCGACGCCGTCCGCGATGGCGTGGTGAACCCTCACGTAGAGGCCGACTCGTCCGTCCGAGATCCCGGGGAGGAACCACATCTGCCACAAGGGTCGGGACCGGTCCAGCCGTCGGCTGCGCAGTTGCTCGATGATGTGCAGCAGTTGCGCGTCATCACCGGGGGCTGGTACGGGCAGGACGTTGACGTGTGCGGCGATGTCGAACGCCGGCGCATCGACCCACAGCGGCCAGCCAAGTCCCACATGCGGCACATAGAGACGCTGACGGAAGTGAGGAATCAGGTGCAGTCGTGCCTCGATCGCGCTTCGGACGGCGTGAATGCGGACTTGCCCGTCCGGGCCGAGCAGCGACCTGCCATCGAGGATGACCAGGGCACCGATGTCCTGCGGCCAGCCGACGTCGTCTGGCCACAGCATGCTCAGGTCTTGAGCCGTCAACCGCTCCATGTGACCCCCAAATCTTCTGGCCACCGTCACCCCGCGGTACGTGGCGGGACCAATGCCAGTCGATCGCGATGCGGAACGTGGCTGCATACGGTTGCGCCGGTCTCACACCCGCTTTGGGACCTTGCCCAGACAGGTGAACACGAAGCGCATCGCCTTGTGGCCGCCATCGGCGGCGGGATCGAACATCAGCGGGCAGCCTCCGTCGATGACTGTGATCCCGTGTCGTCGTCCGTACTCGGTCGCCGCTTGGGAGACACTGCTAGCGCCGAAAGAGCGATGCATCCACACGTATTCGATGCCGAGGTCGGCGCTTTCGCGCATGGCGGCCTCGGCGATCTCCGGTCTGGTGCCGATGACAACCGCCTCGACACCACCGGGCACCGACTTTAGATCGTGGTAGCACCTGTCGCCTTCGACTTCGTCGGCGTTCGGGTTGATCGCGAACACCTGGTAGCCACGATCGCGCAGCCGCTGATAGACGATGTTGCTCCCGTGACCTTGCGGCGTCCGGGACACCCCGGTCACCGCGATCCGCTTCTTGCCAAGAAACTCCGACGCGGCCGCTTTCATCTCCACCATCGTCGCCTCCTCAGGGCTGGTCGGATGCGCGATCGGCTGCGCAACCCGCTCTAACCCACCCTCCGCCGGTGGCCGGCCTCCCAACCAGGGCCAAACGTCACAGCGCTCGGGCCTAGCGACCCCAAACGCGTCACACCAGGGCCGGCGAAGCTCTGGCGGCGTACAACGACGTCTTCCTCGCCAACCTGGCAGTCCTCGGCCTGTCGGGGTACGGGCTGCTCAATGGTTTGGTCCGCATTGATGTGCACCGCACACGCCCGGGAGGCTCCCGGGTCGCCACCCTCAGCACGCAGCCACTGGGGCCTAATTTGCCAGATCACGCTACTCTCAAGATGATCGAGGACGATAGCAGCGGCCGGTCGCGGCGGGAAGGCGGTCTCGGTGAGGTTAGAACTGATCTTCAGGCTCGGCCAGTAGGTGGGCCGGCCGCGTCTCAGAGGTGAGGAAATGCGATGGAGTTCGTGATCGGCGTCATCTGCCTTGTGGTGGTTATCGCGGTTGTGGCCGGCGTCGTCGCCTTGATGTACAACGGCCTGGTCCGCGCCCGCAACGCGTACCGGAACGCGTATTCCCAGATCGATG
The DNA here is from genome assembly GCA_020027875.1 of Micromonosporaceae bacterium. GTDB lineage: Bacteria > Actinomycetota > Actinomycetes > Mycobacteriales > Micromonosporaceae > JAXIPB01. The sequence goes on from JAHRHA010000078.1 coordinate 15,649, forward strand.
TGCAGCTGGTCCGACGGCACGATCTGATCCCGAACCTGGTGGAAACGGCCAAGGGGTACATCAAGCACGAGCGGGAGACGCTGGAGGCGGTGGTCCGGGCGCGGACCGCGGCCGTATCCGCGCAGGCCGCCGCTTCGGGCGCGCCGGGTGAGCCGGGCGCGATGCAACAGTTGGCCGGGGCGGAGAATACGCTGACCCAGACGCTCGGCCGGCTGTTCGCGCTCGCGGAGGCGTACCCGGACCTCAAGGCGAACCAGAACATGATGCAGCTCTCGGAGGAGCTGACCTCAACCGAGAACCGGGTCGCGTTCGCTCGCCAGGCGTACAACGACGCCGTCATGGCATACAACAACAGGCGCGAGGTGTTTCCGGCCAGCGTCCTCGCCGGCATGTTTAACTTCACGCCCGCGGCGCTTTTTGAGATCGACGACCCACAGCAGCGCCAGGCGCCGCAGGTCTCCTTCTGATCCCTGCCCGGCCGGTGCACCGCCGAACGCCGGCTGCTCCAACCCCGAGGTCGTGCCGATGAACTTTTTCGAACGCCAACGCCAGGTACGCCGGATGTCCTTACGGCTGGTATTGCTCTTCGTGCTGGCCGTGATCGGAATCGTGATCGCAATCGACCTAGCCGTGGCGTTGGCGTTCAACGCGTTCAACGGCCAGCCGTCCGATCTCGTGTTCCTGCTCGTGGCGACGAGCCTCGTCGTAGCGGCCGCGGTCGCGTTGGCCTCGCTGGTGCGAACCTCCGCCCTCCGCGGCGGCGGTGCCCGGGTCGCCCGCGAGCTGGGCGGCGAGTTCGTGCCAGCCGATACCACCGATCCGCAGCTGCGCCGCCTGCGCAACGTGGTCGAGGAGATGGCCATCGCGGCGGGCGTAACCGTACCGGAGATCTATGTCTTGGCGGACGAGACGGCGATCAATGCGTTCGCGGCCGGCTGGTCGACATCGGACGCGGCGGTGGCGGTGACCCGCGGGGCACTGGAACGGCTCAACCGCGACGAGCTGCAAGGCGTGCTCGCCCACGAGTTCAGCCACGTCGTCAACGGAGACATGCGGCTCAATATCCGACTCATCGGGCTGTTGTTCGGCATCTTGTTCCTGGCCGTCATCGGCCGGACGCTGCTGCAGGGCAGCTTCCTGGCGGGCGGTCGCGGCCGGGGCGGGAGATCCGAGTCCAACAACCCTCTACCGCTGATCGGCATCGCGCTGCTCATCGCGGGCGGGATCGGGGTGCTCGCCGGTCGGATCATCCAGGCTTCGGTCTCGCGGCAGCGCGAGTATCTGGCCGACACCTCGGCGGTCCAGTTCACCCGCCAGACCACGGGCATCGCGGGCGCGCTGAAGAAGATCGGCGGCCTAGGGGAGGGCTCGAGGCTGCGAAGCCCGAAGCGGGACGAGGTCGGCCACATGCTCTTCGGGGCGGGCGGGAAGCTCACCGCCCTGTTCGCCACACACCCGCCGCTTGTCGACCGCATCAGGGCGCTCGAGCCCGACTTTGACCCGACCGAGCTGCAGCGGCTCAGCCAGCAGTGGGCAGCCCGCCCACCCTCTGGAATGCATGAGGATCTCGCCTTGGGCCTGGCGCCCGCCGGAGACTCAGAACGGCTGAACCAGCTGCCGGAGGCCTCCGCCCGGGTTCCGGTCGACGTGAGCGCGGTGGTCGGCCAGGTGGCCACCCTGTCCGAGGCGGCGCAGTCGCGCGCCGGCGCGATCATCGACCAGATCCCCTACACAATCCTGGCGCGAGCGCGGAGCGTCCACAGTGTCGTACCGCTCGTCCTCGGCCTGCTGTTGTCCGAGGAGCCACAGGCGCGGGCCCAGCAGCATGCCGAGATGGCCCAGCACTACGGGCGGGAGCTCGCCGACGCGACCTGGGAGGAGGCAAACGCCCTATCCGGGCTCCATCCGCTGCTTCGCCTGCCCCTGGCCCAGCTCTCCTTTCCCGCGTTGCGTCAGCGCTCCGAGTCGGAGCGAGAAGAGGTCCTGGTCGCGGTCTCGCTGCTCATCCATTCGGATACCAAGATCAGCGTGTACGAGTACTGCCTCGCGCGGCTGATATACAGCGAGCTCTATGAGGCGATTCATCACAAGCCGCGCCAGCAGAACGGCCGGCAAACGATCGAGGAACGCCAGGCGGAGGTCGTCACATTGCTGGCGACGCTGGCCTCGGCCGGCAACCCCAACGATGCTGTGGCGGCGCAGGCTTTCGCCGACGGGCTCGCCCGGGTTCTGCCCGGGACCTCCCAGGAGTACATCCCGCCGACACAAGGGGTCCTGGACCTAGAGGCTGGCTGGCCCCTCCTCGACGAGCTCCGGCCGGCGGACAAGGAGCGGTTGGTGGCCGGAGTGGTCGCGGTGATCGGCTACGACGGCGTGATGAGCCTGGCCGAGACCGAGCTGCTGCGTACGGTCTGTGCCCTCCTGCATTGCTCGTTGCCGCCACTGACCTGGCCGGAAGTCGACAGCCGTACGGCCTGATCTTCACGCACGGCGATCTAGTCGACGCTGACTCGGGCGTGATGGTGCCGAGCCGGCTGACGACGATGAGCCGCCAGGACCTGCTCAGCACGATCACCTGGCATGTTTCGCACGTTTCTCGAGCATCCTCATCCGCACTCTGTCCGGGACGACCAGGATTATCGGCAGATCGGTGGCTAGCAGGCGTGGCCGCGAGCCGATACCACCGGGCCGACCTGGCTCGCGAGGAGGCCCTGTGGCCGACGTGGCTTCGGACTCTGGGCAGGAAAACCCTCAGCGCCTGCGTCAGTTAAGCCCCTCCGATCCGATCTCGGTCGGCCCGTATCGGCTGTTGGGTCGCCTGGGGTAGTGACGGCATGGGACACGTCTACCTGGGTCAGTCCCACGCCGGCAAGCGGGTCGCGATCAAGGTCATCCGCTCAGAGTTCGCGGACGACCCGGAGTTTCGGCGGCGGTTCACTCGCGAGATAAGGGTGGCGCGTGGCATTAGTGCCCTCTTCACAGCGCCGGTGGTGGACGCCGATCCCGATACCGATCCGCCCTGGTTCGCGACATCGTTCATCGACGGACCCAGTCTCGCAACTCTGGTGCGCGAGCAAGGCCCGTTGGCATTGCAGGCCGTGTTAACGCTGGCAACGGGTCTCGCCGAGGCGCTCGCGGCGATGCATCGCGGCGGCCTCGTACACCGCGATCTCAAGCCGGCCAACATCCTGCTGACCGACGTCGGCCCGCACATCTTTGACTTCGGTATAGCCCTTCCACCGGATTCGACTCGCCTGACTGCAGGCGACATCCTGGGCACGCCCGGCTATCTCGCGCCAGAACGGATCGAGGGCGACGATGGGACGCCCGCCAGCGACGTGTTCTCGCACGGCGCATGTCTCGTCTTCGCGTCGACTGGGCACGGAGTGGTCAAGGGCGACAATCTGGCGGGCATCTCGCGCAGCTGCACCGCGGCAAGTTCTACCTGGTCGGCGTACCCGACCCGCTCCACCCATTGGTCGTACGGTGCCTAGCCCGCAATCCGAAGGATCGGCCCACCGCCGGTGAGATCGTTCGCATCCTCGTTGGTTCAGGTGTGTCCGCACCGGCTCCGGGCTGGTTCGGCGCGGCCTGGCCGATCGGCCGCGGCGCTCCGCTGCGTTTACGGATGTCACGGCGGCGGGCTGTGGCCTCGCTCGGCCTTACTGCGGCTGGTGTGGGGGTCGTCGTCGCCTGGCAGTTGCTATCGTCGGCAACGAATCCCAAGATCGCGGATCCTGGTGGAGCCAGTGCGGAGGCTCCATCCCTCCGGTGCCGACACGTTCGGACGGGTTCTATGGCACACCAAGATCGACTCTATGGCGGCGCTGTCGATCGTGCTCGACGACGACCTCCTGGTGGCCGCAGCGTTTACGCCTTGTCGCTGCGCTGAAGTATCGCGCTAACGACGAACTTGACCTGATGCGAAGGTTCGTCGGTGCCTGGGCGAGACGCCATCGCCAGGATCGTGGACGACCGCTTCGGCCGCGTGGTCACCGATCCCTGCGTTCACCGTGGTGCAGTGGCCCGAAGCCGTCACGCCCACCATTTGGCGGATCAGCGGGCGCGCAGTTCGACGAGAGTGACCTCGGGCTCGGCGCCAACTCGCACGGGCGGTCCCCAGAATCCCGCACCGCGCGTGACGTACAACTCGGTCTCGCCGAAGCGAGCCCGTCCGGTCACGACTGGCTGGTCGAGCGCGACGACCAGGTTGAATGGGCACATTTGGCCACCGTGGGTGTGCCCGGACAGCTGGAGGTCCACACCGTGGTGGCGAGCCTGCTCGACCTGGATCGGTTGATGGGACAGGAGAACGACGGGCCGGCTTGTGTCGCGGTCGCCGACGGCTCGGGTGAAGTCGGGCCCGTCGTCGTACCAATCGCCGGTTGGATCGTTGACGCCGGCGAGGTCGAACGCGCTGGTCCCTCGGGTGATCTCGACCCGGCCGTTGAGGAGAAGGTTGACTCCCCACCCGCGCAGCGCATCAAGCCAGTTCGAGAGATCGCCGGTGTAGTACTCGTGGTTACCCGTGACGAAGTAGGTGCCGTGCGTGGAGCGCAGATCGCGGAGCGGCTCGCAGGCCGCACCCAGATCGGCAACACTGCCGTCGGCTAGGTCACCGACGATGGTGACCGCGTCGGGACGCAGGTCGTTGATGGTACGCACCAGCCGCTCGGTGTGGGCGCGACCCAAGATAGGGCCGAGGTGGACGTCGGAGATCAACGCGATCCGGTAGCCGTCCAGCGGCCGACCCAGGCGGCGCAACGCGATGGGTACACGCTCCACAATGGGCGCGCCAAGGGCGCTGGTCATGCCGTATCCGGTCGCCCCGGCGGCGGCGAGGCCGGCAACGATCGCGGCCGACCGTGCCAGGAAGCGCCTGCGGTCCAGATCGGCAGCCGGCGTCGCGTCCTCGGGAGCAGCATCCTCGGGAGCAGCGTCGGCGGCGATGGGCCGCCGGTGGTGGCGCAACCACCAGCCCACGCCAAGTCGCGGTAGCTCCAGGACCAGGAGCGCCACAACCAGGTAGAACATCAGGGCCAGCCAGAGATACTCAGTCCAGGCGAACACCACGTACTCGCCGTCAATGGCGAGTGAAGCGACCAAGCCCAGCGCCAGCACGGAAATGGCCAGCGCGGCTACCAGGCGCAGGCGGCTGCGCGGCCGTGTGGTGACATAGACCAGCCGATGCCACAGGTAGACATGCAGGGCCAGAGTGATCCCGACGACGACTAAGAAGAAGAGCACGGGCGAGTCAACCTCCTCTCACACAGCCGATGGCGACGTTAGCCCGGCGCAGCTGAGAGGTCGGAGCTTCCCGGCCGCACCTGTTGCCAACACTGCTACGGATGATGGTGAGGGGTAAAGGTCGATGTCGTGTGCGGTCTTCCCCTGCCGGACGATCGGTCCCACGGCTCGATCACGATCCTGGCCACCGCCAGACGCCGGATCCCCGCTGCGGGCCGGCACGCCCGCGATGTCACCTCGGTCCCGTTCATTCAACGGTCCGCAGGATCTGTTCGATCGACGCCGTCCGCGACCGCAACTCTGACATGTCGGCGGCCACCCGCTGCTGGGCGTCCAGGGTGGTCTCGGCGAGCTGTTCGTAGCGGCGCACGAGCTGGCGCAGTTCGTCCTGCTGGGCGGTCGAGATCTTCAACTTCCGAAACTCGTTGATGCTCGCCACGACGATGCCGATCAGGAACAGGGCCGCGAACAGCACGCCGAGGAGGGCAATCGCGTCGGGCCAGGTGAATGATTCTCCGCTGGGGTACATCAGGAGTGCTCCTTGCCTGCGGGACCCTTCTCCGGGTCCGATCTGGTCAGGGTCTTGGCCGCCTCGACGAGCGCCGCTGCGGTCAGGCGCAGGTCGAAATCCGTGACTTCGTAGTACTTCATGGCTTTGCCGTCCTCGGACAGCTCAAAACTGCCAGTGATGAGGCCGGCGGCTTCGAGTCGCTGCAGGTGCATGTGCAGGAGGGGGCGGCTTACACCGATCTCGCGGGCCAGGTGGCTCACGTAGTCGCGGCCGCCGGCCAGCTTCGCGACGATACGCAGCCGCAGTGGGCTGGCCAGCGCCGCCAGCATCACGACCAGATCGTCGCCGGTCGGCCGCCCGGTCATCACGATGCCCTTCCATGTGTAAGAAAGCTTTTACGCATCATACCGTAGCATGACATCTGTCAACGGCGCTAGCGGTCGCGGGGCGGGCAGGCCGGTGGAAGGTGGCGACGCTGGGCACCCGACAGGACAACTGTCAAGGACAAGGAAGTTCGGGCCAAGTCCGGCACCGCGGTGGAAGCGCGGATCACAATGAAGACGAAGGAGGCTGGGGAGGGTCTATGAGAATCGAGGACCCAGGTGCCGTGGTGATCGGAGCTTTGCCACGGCTCGAACCCCTTCGATACGTCCGTACTGATGCGATCGAGGCCGCGTACTTCGAATCTGGTCCAAGCGACGGCGAGGTCGCGCTTCTCCTGCACGGATTCCCGTACGACATCCATAGCTACGTGGACGTGATCCCCCGCCTGGTGGAGGCGGGCCATCGTGTCATCGTCCCGTACCTACGCGGGCATGGACCAAGCCGCCCGCGGATCGAGATGCAGGACCGCGCTGCCCTCCCTTCCGGCAATAACAGACCCGGCGAGCTGACGGAGCGCCTCCCGCAGTTCTCGACTCCGTCCCGGCCCACAAGCCGCCTGCCAGCGAGGATAATGAGTAGGGTGCGTTTGCCAATCATGCCGCCGGTCTCGCCGATGCTGGCCAAGCCAGTTAGCGACATTCCTGTAGGCCAGCTCTACGAACCTAAGTGGGACGGGTTCCGGTCGATCATCTTCCGCGACGGCGACGAGGTCGAGATCGGCAGCCGAAACGAGCGCCCGATGACACGCTACTTTCCGGAGGTCGTGGCAGCGGTGCTGGCCAACTTCCCGCCGCGCGCCGTGATCGACGGTGAGATCGTCGTCGCCGACACCGCCCGCAACACGCTGGACTTCGAGGCCCTGCAGCAGCGCATCCATCCGGCCGCGAGCCGGGTGAAGCTGCTGTCCGAGCAGACCCCGGCCAGCTTCATCGCGTTCGACCTGCTCGCTCTCGATGACGCCGACCTCACCCAGCAGCCGTTGATCCGGCGTCGGGAGGCGCTCGAGCGGGCGCTGGCCGACGCCGCACCGCCGGTCCACGTCACCCCTGCCACCCGCGACCTGGACACGGCGAAGCGGTGGTTTGAGCAGTTTGAGGGAGCTGGACTGGACGGGTTGATCGCCAAGGGTCTGGAGTTGACCTACCAGCCCGACAAGCGGGTGATGAGCAAGATCAAGCACGAGCGGACCGCGGACTGCGTCGTGGCCGGCTACCGGCTCTACAAGTCGGGTCCGGATGCCATCGGGTCCCTGCTACTGGGCCTCTACGACGACCGCGGGGTGCTCGCCTCCGTTGGCGTGGTCGGAGCCTTCCCGATGGCGACCCGCAAGGCGCTATTCAGCGAGCTGCAACCGTGGGTCACCTCGTTCGACGGCCACCCGTGGGACTGGGCAGCGCACATGGAGGGCGAGCGTACGCCGCGCAAGAACGAGGGCAGCCGCTGGAACGCCAAGAAGGACCTGTCCTTCGTACCGCTGCGGCCCGAGCGTGTCGTCGAGGTCCGCTACGACTACATGGAGGGCGACAGGTTCCGGCACACCACCCAGTTCGTCCGCTGGCGCCCAGACCGCGACCCGTCCTCATGCATTTATGAACAGCTCGAACGGCCGGTCCGGTTCTACCTCGCCGATATCCTCGCCAGCGGCTAACGGGCTGCCGGGAAACAGCTCTTCGTCAGGAGCCGGGCGGTGCCGGCTGAGGCCGAGGAGTGCTGCCGAGGAAGGCGTCGAGTTCGGCGAGGAAGCGAGGCCAGGCTGGATCCTGCTCGGGCAGTAGGTGGTTGGCGCTGTCCAGCGGCACGAGCCGGCTGCCCGGGATGAGCCCGGCGAGCATGCGCGAGGCCTGGAAATTGTTGTCGGGCTCGCGACGCGCACAGAGAATGAGAGTCGGGGCCGTGACCCGCGGGGCGAGATCCAAGACGTCAATGTTTGCGAACTCGTCGATGAAACGCCATGCATTGGCGGCGGAGGTGGTGCGGCGTTGAAGCTCGTCGAAGGCGCGCCACTGCTCCTGGGTTCCTTCCGGAAGGAAGCGGGCCACGAACATCTGCCGGTACGTCGGATCGGCCCGACCCCACCCAAGCCGGACCAAGTCGATGAGAGCGTCGATAAGCTCAACCTCCTCCTGCGCCTTGGCGCGTTTGCGGCGCCCCTGGGCGTACGAGCCGAGCAGCAGGAGGTGGCTCACGCGCTCAGGGTGGCGCACCGCATACGCGATCGCGACGGGGCCGCCCTGCGAGATTCCGAGTAGTGGAAAGCGGTCCAGTCCGGCAGCATCGACCACGGTCTCGAGATCCTCGACCCAGTCCTCGAATGCGAACCGTTCGACGTCCCAATCGGAGAGGCCGCAGCCCCGTTCGTCATAGCGCAGCAAATGGAAGCGGCTAGACAGCTCCTTGAGCCAATGTCGCCAGACCGTGCTCTCCCAGTCGTAGTCGAGGTGGCTGAGCCAGTTCGCCGCCTTCACCAGCGGCGGACCGCTGCCGATTGACGCGTACGCGAGCCGCGTGCCATCACGTGCCGTACAGAACCGGATCTGTTGGCTCGGCAGCGCCGCCACGCTCGCACTGCTTGGTGCGCCGGTGGGTGCTGAGCTGGAACGCTCTTCCACGGCCCCGACGAACTGGTAGCCGCGCCCATGCGCAGTTCGGATGAGGCGTTGGCCGCGCCCGTCGTCCCCGATGGCCCGCCGCGCCGCCTTGACCTGCTGGTGAGCGCCGACTCGGTGACGAAGCGGTTCCCCCACACCGTGTCAAATAGCTCCTCTTTGGACACTACCCGGTGCCGTTCCCGTAGCAGCACGGCCAGGAGGTCGAACACCTGTGGTTCGACCGGCTCGACGTGGCCGTCGCGGCGCAGCTGGTAGCGGTCGAGGTCGAGCTCGCAGCCGTCGAACTCAAAGATCAAGGATCTCTCCCCGCGCCGTCATGCGATCTCCAGAGGTTCTCCATGTTCCCTCCAAGTCTGCCGGCGGTCGCTCCCGGAGAGTTGGTCAACGTGAAGGTACCAATGAAGGAGCCCACCATCATCAGCTTTATGACCCACCGGCGAGACTTCGTAGCTGGTATGCGGGCCATGGCGCCATGGCTGATCGGCGTGGCTCCGTTCGGCCTGGTGATCGGGGTCAGCGCGGCTCAGGCCGACATTCCGACCCTCGCAGGGTGGCTGACCGGCCCGTTGATCTATGCCGGCAGCGCCCAGGTCGCGACGATCCAGATGCTGGACGCCGGTGCCGCGCCGTATGCGGTGATCGTCACGGCCCTGGTCATCAACCTGCGTTTGGTCCTCTACTCGGGGGCGATGGCGACGTACTGGCGGGGCACACCGATGTGGTGGCGGCTGCTGGGAGGGTATCTGCTGATCGACCCGTCGTTCGCCGTTGGCGTCGAGCGGTACGGCCAGGAGTCGGACCGGCGGCGGGGGCATGCCCACTACCTGGGCGCTGCGGTCGTGCTCTGGGTGACCTGGATTGCGGTCATCGCGGTCGGGGCGACCGCGGGCGCGCAACTGCCTCAATGGCTGCGGCTGGAGTTCCTGATCCCGCTGTTTCTCATCGGCGAGATCGTGCCGAAGCTGCGCCAGGTCGCGACCCGCCGGGCCGTGCTGGTCGCCGCCGCGGTGGCCGTGGCATGCCTAAGCGTGCCCATGCACCTCGGCATCGCCATCGGGATCGTGGCCGGGATCGCCGCCGGTGTGGCCGCCGCGACCGGCATTGGACGGCCAGCAGCCTCGCCAGACGCAGTGTCCACGGAGGAGGGTCACCGATGAATGCCTGGACTGTCGTCCTCGCCGCCGGTTTCGGCAGCTACCTGTTTCGCATGAGCATGATCGGCGCCGCGGACCGGATCCGGCTGCCGCCGCGGCTGGACGACTCCGCCGCACTAGTCGCGCCCGCCGCCTTCGCCGCTCTCGCGGTGACCAGCATCGCCGGTTCGGTGCTCGGTTCCAGCATGCCGCAGGCGTTGGCCCCGCTCGCCGCAGCCGTGGTGGCGGTGCTCGCGGTGATGCGAACCGGATCGAGCTACGCCGCTGTGCTCGCCGGCATGCCGACCCTCTGGATCCTCACCCTGCACACATCAGCCTGACCGCCACACAAAACACGACGAAGGAGAAACCATGAACAGCCTGGGACTTGCGCTCATGATCATGCTAGAGACGCATAACGAACACCGCGACCCGGCCGCCCGCCGCCGAGCAGAACTCATCGCCGTCCACCGAACCGAGCGACCGTCCGCGGGCAGGCGGCTGTGGAGGCGGTACTCGCGGTAACGCGGACCGGCACCAATCAGTCAGCCTGACCGTCCACTCTCAACAAGGAGCAACCATGTCCACCACCAGACGCGCGCGTCACGACGTCGTCGTCGTGGGTGCCCGGGTCGCCGGCGCCGCCACCGCGATGTTGCTGGCTCGGCAAGGCCACGACGTGGTCATGGTTGACCGGGCGGACCTGCGAAGCGACACCATTTCGACGCACCAGATCGCCCGCACCGGAGTCGTCGCGCTCCGCCGCTGGGGTGTTCTGGACGAAGTGCTGGCCAGCGGTGCGCCCGCTCTCCGCCAGGTCACGTTTCACGCTGAGGGCAGGTCCACCACACGAAGCGTCAAGGACAGGTTCGGCGTCGACCATCTCGTCGCTCCGCGCCGCTACGTCCTTGACTCGATTCTGGCCGAGGCTGCGGTTCGCGCGGGTGCCACATTGCGGATGGGCGTCACGCTCGATGGAGTACGCCTCGACGACACCGGCCGCGCCACCGGATTGCACGGGCACGACCGCAATGGTGGCCTAGTCGAGATCGATTCCAGGTTCGTCATCGGAGCCGACGGGGTCTACTCGCGCGTGGCGCGGTCGGTCGGCGCCGAGGTTATTGACGACCGCGGTGCGGGCGGTGCTACGCAGTACGCCTACTTCGCCGGTCTGCCGTGGCCTGGGCTCGAGTTGTTCACCGAGGACCGCGGCTTCGCCGGGGTCCTCCCGACCAACGACGCCGAGGCCTGCATCTGGGTTTGCACGCCAGAGGCGGACGCTCGGGCCGCACGGCGATCTGCCGGCTCGGCCGGAGCGGCCTTCGCGGCGCAACTGCACCGCGCGGCGCCGGCGTTGGCACAGCGGCTGCAGGCGGCTCGCCGGACATCACCGGTGAGCGGCATGCTCCGTACGCCGAACTATCTCCGCCGCGCTTTTGGAGCCGGTTGGGCGCTCGTCGGTGACGCGGGCTTCCACCGTGACCCGGTGAGCGCGCACGGCATCAGCGATGCCTTTCGCGACGCCGAGCTCTTAGCCGTCGCGCTCGACCATGCGCTGCGCGGTGACACCGACGAAGTCACCGCTCTCGCCGGCTACCAGAGCCGGCGAGACCTGACGCTGCAGGAGATCTTCGACCTCACCTGCGCGCTGGTGACCTATCCACCCGTGCCCGAGTTCGTCGAGCTGATGCGACAACTCGGCAGGGCCATAGACACCGAGGCGGCCACCCTGGCCGCGCAACCGGTGCCGGGCGAGCGGGACCTCGCCCCAGCGTGAGTGCGCCAGATCGCACTCGCGGCCACCACACCCACCAATGCCCGCGCACGGCGCGGGCGTCCACGAAGGAGAACCAGAGATGACCACCATGGTCAACGACCACATCCGCAACGGCGTCGACACCGCCACCCTCTTCGCCACCCTCGACGCCGTGAAAGCGGCGCCGGCGGCGGCCCAGTTCCAGTTCCGCGCCACCAACGAGTGGCTCAGCGGGACGCACAACCGCAGCACGATCGACGGCTACTTCGGCGTCGGCGAGGAGCGCTCGCACGAGCGCACCTTCCACTTCGACGCCGACCACCCGGCGGTCCTCGTCGGTCACGACAATGGCCCCACTCCGGTCGAGTATGTGCTGCACGCCCTCGCGGCGTGCCTCACCGCCGGCCTGGCCAACATCGCAGCCGCGCGAGGTGTGCGGCTCACCGAGGTGCGCTCCACAGTGGTCGGTGACATCGACCTCAACGGGATACTCGGCCTAAATCCGGACGTCCGCAACGGATACGAGAAAATCAGTGTCCGCTTCACGGTCAAGGGCGACGCACCGGCGGAGGTGCTGAAGGCGATCGTAGAGCAGTCGCGGGCCCGCTCGGCCGTCTTCGACGTCATCACCAACCAGGTGCCCATCACCATCGAGGTCGACGCGAGCTGAGCGGCGTGCCGCCAGCGAGGGGCCCGGGCGCTAATCCGGGCCCCCGTGGCGGCACGGGGCCCCTGACGATGCGCCGGGCCGGCGACTTCTCGCGGCCGCGCACCGATCGACCGCGCCATCGCAGACCTGGCTCCGGCAAGACCGTGCTCATCCGGCGCATCGTCGAGGAGTGCACTGCAGGGCGTGTCGTCCATTGTGCTCGAT
>JAHRHA010000173.1 GCA_020027875.1 Micromonosporaceae bacterium
GACGGCACCAGCGGCGGCGACACCCCGGCTAGAACGTTCGACCGACCCGCCGATCGATCGGTTGCCGCCGCATGCGTACTTCGTGATCAGCGCGGTCTTTCACTACCTTGGCCCGGCGCTCGCGGTGTTGCTGTTCGCCCGGATCGACGTGCTCGGGGTGGCGTGGCTGCGCATCGTCACGGCCGCGGTCCTCTTCGCCGTGTGGCGACACCCGTGGCGGGTCTGGCGGGAGTTGGGCCGCGGAACGCGACGGGTGTTGTTGGGGTGGGGCACGGTGCTGGCGGTGATGAACAGTTGCTTCTACATCGCGATCGACCGGTTGCCGCTGGGCACCGTTGCGGCGATCGAGTTCGTGCCCGTCATCGCCTTGGCCGCGCTCTCCGCCCGTACCGTGCGCAACGGTGTGGCGCTGCTGCTCGCCGTGCCCGGGGTCTACCTGCTCACCGATATACGCCTGGCCGCCGAACCGGTTGGGTTGGCCTTCGCCGCAATGAACGCGGTCCTGTTCGCCCTCTACATCGTTCTCGGCCACCGGGTCGCCCACAGTGACCTGATCCGAGGCATCGACGGACTTGCGTTGGCCATGCTCATCGCGACCGTCGTCGCGTTCCCGATCGGAATCTGGGACGCCGGGCCCGCCTTCCTCGATCCGGTTGCTCTGGCGGCCGCGATCGGCGTCGGTGTCTGCTCCTCGGTAGTCCCGTACGTGTGTGACCAATTCGCCATGGCCCGGCTCCCGCGCGCCACCTACGCCCTGATGGTGTCGCTGTTCCCGGCCACTGCCGCCGTCATCGGCGTTGTCGTCCTCGCCCAGGTGCCCACTGCGGTCGAGACCATCGGCGTGGTCCTGGTCATCGCCGGGGTCGCCATACACAAAGGACGGTGAATATGGAGTACGCACGGTTGGGCTCGTCCGGGCTGAAGGTGTCACGGGTCTGCCTGGGCATGATGAGTTACGGAGCGATGGACCGGGAGTGGCATCTAGCCCAGGACGCGGCCGAGCCGATCGTGCGGCGCGCGGTCGAGGCCGGCGTGACGTTCTTCGACACCGCGGACATGTACTCGGACGGCGTGAGCGAGCAGATCACCGGAAGGCTGCTCGCCAAGCTCTTCGCGCACCGCGACGACTTCGTGCTGGCAACCAAGCTCTACTTTCCGACCGGCTCGGGCCCAAACGACAGTGGCCTGTCCCGCAAGCATGTCCTGGCCAGCATCGATGCCTCGCTCAAGCGGTTGGGTACCGACTATGTCGACCTCTACCAGATTCACCGCTGGGACTTCGAGACGCCGATCGAGGAGACCATGGCTGCTATGCACGACGTCGTACGGGCCGGCAAGGCCCGTTACATCGGGGCGTCCAGCATGTACGCCTGGCAGTTCGCGAAGGCCCAGTACACCGCGCAGGCGGCCGGCTGGACGAGGTTCGTCTCGATGCAGAACCACTACAACCTGGTGTACCGGGAGGAGGAGCGGGAGATGATCCCCCTCTGCCTGGACCAGGGGGTGGGAGTCATTCCGTGGAGCCCGCTAGCGCGCGGACTGCTCGCCGGTACCCGCGAGAGGAATGGCGAACGGCACACGGTCCGGTCCGGCAGCGACCCATTGGCCGACGACATGTATGACGACGCCGACTTCGACGTCGTCGACGTCGTCCGCGCCATCGCTGCCGAGCGGGGCCTTCCGCCAGCGCAGATCGCGCTAGCGTGGCTGCTCGGCAGGCCCGCGGTGAGCGCACCAATCGTGGGCGCCACCCAGCTACGCCACGTCGACGACGCGGTCGCGGCGGCGGAGCTGATCCTGAGCGACGAGGAGGCGGCCAGGCTACAAACGCCGTACCGACCGCATCCCATCCTCGGCCACGCCTAGCAAAGAACCGGCGTCGCAGCCTCGCCGCGACGCATCTGCATTGATAAGCAGCCCCGTCAGCTGTGCCAGTAACTGAACTCGGCACCAACAACCGGACTTCGCAGGAGGCCTGAGATCCGCCCGTCAACCCGCTCATGGTAGGCGGCCAGCAGCGTGAAGACATCGTCGTCCGCGGTGCCCGCCCGACACAGCGGCCGCGCCCTCGGGCAATTCATGCCAGCACGGAGGGCATCTACGGAACAAAGCCGCGTGCTGTGAGGCGGCGCCGCGAGAACCCCTGACGCGGTCCGGCTGCGTGCTGCGGTGGCGTTGCCTACGGCGCGGCGCAGGCGCGGGTGAAGAGCGAGGCGAGCTTTGCGGCACGGGCCGGGTGGCGATGGCCGACCCAGGCGATGCGGCCGGCGAGGTAGCCAAGGAAATCGGCGTGCCCCTCACGGTTCTGCGCGTCGATCCCAGTGAGAGTGGCGTTGTGCAGCAACGCACGCAACGCGTCGTACTCGTCCCGGGGTACAGCTGGTGCCGCGTTCACTACGAGACCGGCGAGCGCCTGCCGGTCACCTTGGCCGCGAACGCGGGTCTTGCGGACGTTGATCTGGAACCCTTCGTCTGCCGCGATCGCGGTGACCCGATCCACCAACTCGGACGCGGCTCGGGGCGTGAACGCGCCCGAGAAGGCCAGATCGTCGGCGTAGCGGGTGTAGCGCGCCCGATAGACGTTCGCCAGGCCGGACAATCGACGGTCGAGCCGGAATCCACACAGGTTCGCCAGCGCCGGCGAGGTCGGCGCGCCCTGCGGCAGGTGCGACGTCCTGAGCAAGGCCAGCCGGTAGTCTCGGTTGGGGACGTTGGCCGGCGCCGCCCGGTAGATCGCCGTCGGCGTACGCGTCGTACACAGCGCCGTCAGCACGTGCGAGACCGGCTCCGGATAGCCGGCAGAGCGGAGCAACCCGTACACCCGCGACGCCGTGACGGAGGCGAAGAATGACGTCACGTCCAGCCGGATGACGACCGGGCGGCCGGCATGCGGCGCGGCGAAGGTGTGCGGCGACCGGGCCGACACAAAGCCATGCGCGGCAGTGTGCGTCGGAATCGGCCCGATCAGCTCGGCCAGCACCCGCCGCTGGAGGGCGCGCAGGCGCGGCTTAGGCGCCTCGATGAGTCGTCCGTTAAGCCAGAGATAGCGGTAGTGCTGCAGCCGCCGGTCGTTCGCCCGCCGGTTCATGCCCCGCGCATCGGCGTACCAATCGAGCGCCTCGACCGTGAGCCCGAGGAACGTGGCGAGCGCGCCCACGTCATCGATGCCCGGGGTGTGGAACGGTCGTCGAACCATGCGCGTTGGCGTCACGGTTCGGGCGACCACACGTACGGGGTGGGCGTCGGGCAGGGCGCCGGGCGCCCCCGGAATGTGTGCTCGGAATGAGGCGAGGCGGGCAATGAACCGTGCCAACTCGGCCGGTCGGTCACTAGGCGGACGGTCGTACGCATCGAGAATCTGGTCGAGCACGGGATAGATCCAGCGGGGCGCCTTGCCGAGAACGTCACGGGTTGCCGCCGCGAGCGCCGGCCGACGCCACTGCGGCGCCGCGAGGTAGCAGTCGGCGAGTGCGACGGCAACGCGGTTACCTAAGCGACCGGCGCCGCAGCGGGCCGCGCGCTGCTCGTCGCGCTCGGCCGCCCGCAACTCCAGCGCGTAGCTTCGACGGGCCAGCCGGGCCGCTGCCGCAGCGGCGGCCTCGACGCCGGGGTCAGTGTCCCCGGCGCGCATGGGTAGCTCCTAGGTCGTCGGTGGAGGGCAGCGCGTCCCGACGAGTCCCTGTCGTGCGTGCACTTCGTAGCGCGAAGCGCTGTGGTGTGCATGTGGTGCCGTGGGGTGATACCTGGAACGCCCCCGGGGTTGCCCCGGAGAGAACGTGACGGCGCCGCGAACGGCGGGTCGTAGCCTGCTCGGGACGCGCTGCCACCGCGACAGCGTAGCGGGACCTGCCCTCAGCGGCGAGACTCGCGGCCTCCGCCGTGCGGCAGCTCATGATGGCGTAGCGGTTCTAGACTCTGTACGGAGGTAGACGTGACGCCGCTTTCCATCGTCGGAGCTCCGACGAGCGCGGCCTCGTTCGCCCCAGGCCAGGAACTCGCTCCCGCCGCGCTTCGCAGTGCCCAGCTGCTCCCGGCGCTTCGGCGTCGCGGCTTTACCGTGCACGACGCCGGGGACCTACCGCTCGTCCGTTGGCAGCCCGACCGCGCGCATCGGTCCGCGCAGAACCTACCAGCGGTCATTGACGCGATCACCGAGACCGCCGCACGGGTCGCCGCCGCCGTGACCGCCGGCCACCGCACGATGGTCATCGGCGGCAACTGCACGCTCGCTCTCGGATCTGTCGCCGGGCATCAAGTCAGCCAACAGAGCGTCGGACTGCTCTATGTCGACCTGCACACCGACCTGAACACGCCCTCATCGACGTCCGACGGCGCGCTGGACTGGATGGGCGTCGCCCATCTCCTCGGCCTGGAGGGAAGCCTCCCATCGCTCGCCTCCAGCGTCGGCCCAATCCCCCTGCTCCGCCCCGAGGACCTCGTCTTCCTCGGCACGGACGTAAACAGCGGCACCGAGTGGGAGCGCGACCAGCTCGAAGCCCTGCAACTGCGCCACCTCGACTGGCAGACAGTGGCGGCCGACCCCGAAGCCTCGGCCCGGCAAGCGCTGGCCTGGCTCAACACACACGACCGCCTGCTGATCCACCTCGACGCCGACGTCATCGACTTCATCGACCTGCCCCTGTCGGAGAACACATCCCGCAACCTCGGACTGACCCTCGACCAAACCAGCCGGCTGCTCACCGTGCTATGCGGCGACCCGCGTTTTGCTGGCATCACCCTCGCCGAGATCAATCCCCTGCACGGCGCCGAGGACGGCTCTACCCTGCGCAGCTTCGTCGAAGCGCTCGCCGACGCCCTCGCTGCCGCGGCCCTCACTCCTGGGCCGACGGCCGTCAGTGGTGGTCCCGTCCGTTAGCTCGCGGCCGTGGCAAGACAAACAACGGGAAGCAGACCGTAGGCCCGGCTCGGCATGGTGGGCCCTAACAAGCGGTGCCGCCCAGCCGGATCATACGAGAGGCAGGAAGGACGGCCACGATGAGGACGCTAGTCGGGTCGACGTTCGCAACGTTGGACGGGGTCATCAGCTCACCGGAAAGTGGGGGCCGCCGTACTGGGACGACGAGCACAACGCATACGCCCATGGGCTGCTCTTTGCGGCGGATGCTCTGCTGCTTGGCGCGTGACCTATGAAGGGTACGCGGCGGCTTGGCCACCCCGCACCGATGACTACGCCAACCCGATCAACAGCATGCCCAAGTACATCGCCTCAACGACCTGAGGTACGACCGTTGGCCAGAATGTTCACGACACCGACCGCCCGTCGGGGCACGATTGCGGCATGGCCTCCATCCGCACAGAGATCCTGATTAACGCCCGACCCGGCGACGTGTGGGCCGCGGTTCGCGACTTCGGCGCGGTGCATGAGCGCCTGGTTCCGGGCTTCGTTGTCGACGCCTATCTGGACGACGACGCCCGCGTTGTGACCTTCTTCAACGGCGCCGTGGCGCGCGAGCTGCTCATCGACGTGGACGACGACGCCCGCCGTCTTGTTTGGTCGGTCGTCGAGTCGCCCCTCAACTACAGACACCACAACGCCTCCGTGCAGGTCTTTAGCGACGCCGAGGAGCGCACACGCTTCGTGTGGATAGCGGACATGCTGCCAAACGACATCGCACCCCAAGTGCGTGAGCTGCAGGAGCGCGCGATGAGTGTCGTTAAGGCGGTGGCCGAGTCTCGAAGGGACGACCCGTCAGACCACGAAACAGTTGGCCGATGATGTTGTTCTCACGGGACCCGCTCAGGTTGGTCGAGTTCGGACGACGCCCGTTCCTGGCCTGTCCTCGTGGGCGGCACCAGTACTCGGCCCTGACTGGGTGCCGGCTCCAGAGGTGCTGTAACGGGAAAAAACCGGGCCATCAGCATCAGCAGCCCGGCGACGCTCGCGACGCCGACCATGAATGCCCAGCCGCGTCGGAAGGCGTCAATCGCCGTGTCGCGAGCCGGCGTTCCGACGATGGCGACGAACGCCGCCACGCCTAGCGCCGCACCGACCTGGCGGAACATTGCCGAGATGCCGATCGCGGTAGCGAGGCGGTTCGGCCCGACGGCACTGACTGCGACCGCGGTGAACGCGGGTATGGACAGGCCCACGCCGGCACCGGTGACCACCTGGCCGGGCAGGAAGGCGCCGAGATAGTTCGGCGTCTGACCCAAGCGGACGGCGTTCCAGGCAAGGCCCGCGGCCACTAGTGCCCCGCCGATCGCGCCGACGGAACTCATACCGATCCGCGGGCCGAGTCGGCTGGCGACTGCGGCGAATGCGAGCGCGGCGAGCGGCCCGGCTGCTAGCTCGAGACCGGCCCGCAGGATGGAGTGGTCCCACACCTGGGTCAGAAACAGCACGCCGGACAGCAGCAGGGCGGCGAACGCGGCGAAGAACGCCAGGGCCGACGCGACGGCCAGGGCGAACGATGGCACCCGCAGGATCGGCAGGTCCAGCACCGGCACCGGATGCCGGACCGACCGCAGCACGGCCACTGACACCAGCAGGGTCGCGGCCGCGAAGGCGGCCAACGTCGCGCCCGCATCCCAGCCCCACTCGCGCCCCTTGACCAGCGCCAGCGTCAGCGAGCCGATGCCGAGCATCAGCGCGAGGGTGCCGGCGACGTCGGGTAGGCCGCGCGCGTTCGGGTCCCGGGTTTCGGTCAGCCGTCGGACCGCGTACGCAATCGAGATCAACCCCAGCGGGACGTTGACGAGAAACACCCAACGCCAGCTCGCCTGAACCAGCAGACCACCCAGCGGGGGTCCGGCGGCGGCGCCGACGGCACCAACCGCCGCCCACGCGGCGATGACCCCCGGCCGGGCGCGCGGGGCGAAGACGGGTAGCACCACGGCTAGGGAACTGGGCGTCAGAATCGCGGCCCCGACTCCCTGCAGGACGCGCGCGCCGATAAGGAAAGCGGCCGACGGCGCCACGGCGCAAGCGACCGAAGCGAGGGTGAAAAGCGACAGACCGACGACGAAGCCCCGCTTGCGGCCGTAGAGGTCGACCAGGCGACCAGCCGGCACCAGAAAGGCCGCGAAGACGATCGCATATCCGTTGAGCACCCAGGACAGCTGAGCAAGGCTGGTCCCGCCGAAGTCACGCTGCATGTCCGGAAATGCGATGTTCACGATGAACAGGTCCAGCACTGAGGCGAACACACCCACAGAGATCATGAAGAACGTGCGCCACGGCCGAGCCGCCATGATTCCTCCCACTGCGGTTGGTTGCTTGATGAAACCCACGCTATCGTAGACTAGTTGCTTGACGCAACCCACTCAGAGGAGGACTGTTATGGACCTCACCGGGCAAGCGGTGGCCGTCTCGCGAGGGCCTTACCAGATGTACGCCGAGGTAACACGTGGCTCCGGGGCACCGATCGTGCTCATGCACGGCTTCCCCGACAACACCCACCTGTACGACCGAATACTTCCGCACCTCACCGGAGGCCAACCGGTGGTGCGCTTCGACTTCCTCGGCTGGGGCCGCTCGGACAAGCCCCACGGCTACCCGTACACGGCCACAAACCAGGTCGGCGACGTGGACGCGGTAGTCGACGCCGTAGCCAGGCACGTCGGCGCCGACCAGGTGGTGCTCGTTGCGCACGACGCGTCGGGTCCGCCGGCGATTGATTGGGCGCTGGCCAACCCGACCCGCGTCGCGCGTCTGGTGCTGCTCAACACGTACTACCACTGGACACCCAGCGTGCGCCGGCCACCGGCCATCGCGTTGTACTCAACACCGGTGGTACGCGCAGCAGCCAAGGCCCTGAGCCGGCGAAGGCCCGACTGGGATCTGCGCCTTTTCGCGTGGCAGGTCGGCGGTTTCATCCGCGACCCGGAGGTACGCGAACCACTTGTGGCGCAGCTCTCCAAGCAGTTCCTGGCGGCACGGCCTGCGTTCTGGCGACTCAACGAGGATCTGCTCGGCACGGTGCTCAGCCGGCGTCGGCGCATCCCAGATCTGCGCCTTTTCTCCCCGCCGGTGCGGGTGATCTTCGGGGCGCGCGACCGCTACCTCAACGCTCGGGTGGCCCGGCGGTTCGCCGCACTCTTCCCCAACAGTGAGCTGCACCTGTTGGAGAACGCCGGACACTACGTCCAGGTCGACGAGCCCGAACGGGTGGCTAACCTGCTCACCGCCGAGTAGCATCAAGCAACTAAGCCTGGCTACACTCAAGGCATGCTCGGCCGGACCTATGACGACCAGGTGTGCTCGATCGCCCGTACCCTCGAGGTGCTGGGCGAACGATGGACGCTGCTCATCGTGCGCGACGCGCTGCTAGGGCTGCGGCGCTTCGACGACTTCCAGGAGAGCCTCGGGGTGGCGCGTAACGTGCTCACTGACCGGCTCAGGCGGCTGGTCGAGGCCGGTGTGATGGAGCGGGTGCCCTACCAGCAACGGCCGGACCGGTACGAGTACCAGCTCACCGCGATCGGCCGCGAACTTGCGGTCCCGGTGATCGGCCTAATGCACTGGGGTGACCGACATCTCGCCGGCCCTGCGGGCGCACCACGATTGACCCGCCACAAGGACTGCGGCGGCAAGATTCACACCCGGCTGACGTGCGCCAAGTGCGGCGAGGCGGTACCACCAGCGCAGCTGAGCGTGGAACCTGGCCCCGGGCTACGGACGCGTCCAGCTCGTGCAACGGCGCGATGACCCTCGCTCATCGATCGCACCTCAAAGCGGTTGCGGTTACCGTCGCGGCGCCGGAACAGGCACGCCGCGCGCCAGGCGAGCCAGCAGGATCCCCATGACGGCCAACCAGAGCGTGATCACGGTAGGTCCGATGATGGTCAGGACGCGGGAGGCCACGGTCGGTTCACCCGCCAACG
>JAHRHA010000174.1 GCA_020027875.1 Micromonosporaceae bacterium
TCATGCCTGCTGTCAGTTGGCGCGCATTGAGATCCAGAGACCCGGCCCCACGATGTGAGCCGGGTCTCTGACCAGAACTTCCTTCGTCGCGGGCTAGATTTGAAACTTGGACTCTGAGTTACGGTTCGACCCAGATCCTCCACAGTGGAGGTTCCACACCTGCAGGTCTTGCGCGCATGATCTCCGGCGGCCTGCGCGGCCGGAGACCGACGAATCCATCAGCTAACAGGTCGGCGACCAAGAGATCCGCACCCCGTTTATATAGCGCTGGATGAGGTCGTTGTCGGTGCCATACCCCGACTCGGGCCATATGCACACGACCTTACCGTCGCTGAAGCGGATATATGCGACGTCGTGGCGTGTGTTCTGTACGCAATCACTGTGTGTGGAGGTGCCCGTGATCGGCTGGTAGCCAGATGTCACCACCTTGAACTTGCCGGTAATCACCGAGCCCGGCTCCCCTGGGTAGCCGCTGAAGAAGCACACGTACGGGTAGGGACAGGTGGCCCCCGCGGCCGCCGCCGGTTCCACGGCAGCGAACGTGCCCACGACTCCGATGATGGAGGCCCCCATGACGTGTGCCAGCTTTCTGCGTAGCGCCGGCCATCCCTTCATGCGCGATAGAGTGTCTGTGCTTGCCGGCAAAGTATCCATTAGTTCGCACTCGTCGACAACCCCGCCCGTTGCTGCACGATCGCCCGAGGATCACTGTGCTGGTGGGCTCCACTTTCTCGGCCGACTCACGGTCCACAAGGAGCGTTAGCTACCCGCCTGATCGCAGCCGGTTGGCGACGTCCACCAGAACGAAGGCGTTCGGGATGTCGGCAGCGTCGTGCTTCACCCAGAGTGGGGTTAGTCCCGATTGCCCAGCAGCATTTAGAAGAGATCAACGGAAGCGTCCGCAGGCGCTACCGAAATCGAGGCTACCCGGCTGCCTCGAGCGCGAGGGCGAGCGCGCCGAGCAGCGGTGCGTCGTGAATGAACTGGGCGGCCGTGATCTCCGGAGGGAAGGGGACCGCCCGTTGCACCAGGGCCGAGACCTGGGGAAGGATGTGCGCCGCAGCGCCCATCATGCCGCCGCCGATCACGACCCGTTGGGGATCGATCGTGATGCACAGGTTGGCCACAGCCACCGCAAGCGCGCCTATCGCCTCGGCAAGTAATGACGCCACATCCCGGTCGGCGCCGAGGTCGAAGAGTTCCGATGCGCTGACCGGCCGACCCAGCAGGGCGGTGCCGCGGTCGGTGAGGGCGCCGCCGGATACCGCCTCCTCCAGCGGAGCGTGCCCGTCGGCGAAGCAGGTGTCCGGGTCGGCGCCCAGCAGGTAGCCGATCTCGCCCGCAGCGCCGTGGGCTCCGCGCAGCACCCGCCCGTTGACGATCAGCGCGGCGGCGAGACCAGTTCCGAGATTGAGGTAGACACCGACGTCCACGCCACGCAGCGCACCCCAACGCAGCTCGGCGGTAGCGGCCGCGTTGACGTCATTGTGGATGACGACCGGTGTATCGCCGAACTCTTGGCTCAGCAACCGAGGCAGCTCGAGGCCCTCCCAACCGGGGACGTTTGGCGCGAGCCGAATCCGGTCTGCATGGACGACGCCGAACGTGGACACGCCGACCGCCGCCGGCCCGTTGGTCAACGCCCTGGCCGCGGCGAGGGACCGCTCGACAACCTGTTCCGCGCCCGCCGAAGCCAGCGTCTGCAGCCGGACAGTGCTATGTGGACAGCTTGGGGTGGCGCCGGTAGCCAGCGTGCCCAGCGCCACCTTGGTGCCGCCGAAGTCGATCCCCAGCACGTGTCTATGGTTCACCGGGGGTTGCCACGGCGGGCGAGCGAGTCGATGGCCACCGCTATGGCGAGCACCGCGGCGGTGACCATGTAGCGCACCGAGGAGTCCACATTGAGCAGCAGCATCCCGTTAGTGATGGACTGGATGACCAGGATGCCGAGCAGGGCGGCGTAGGCGCGACCGCGACCGCCGAACAGCGAGGCGCCGCCAATGACCGCGGCGGCGATCGCCATGAGCAGCGTGTCGCTGCTGCCCGAACTCTGGTTGACCGCCGCGAGCCGGCTGGCCGCGAGGATGCCGCCGAAGGCCGCCAGCGTGGACGCCGCGATGAAGGCTTGGACCCGGACCCGGTTGACGTTGATACCCGCGCGCCGCGCCGCTTCCGCATTGCCGCCTACCGCGTAGATTCGCCGCCCGAACACGGTATGGCGCAGCACCAGATCCAGCGCCACCACCAGGGAACCGAAGATGACCAGCAGCAGCGGTACACCACGGTCGGCGGACAGGACGACCACGGCACCGGTAAGCACGCCGGCCAGGCCGACGAAGCGGAACACCAGCCAGAGCGCGGACGACAGCGGAAGGTCGGCAGCCCGCCGTAGCCGGCGTTCGAGTAGGTTGCCGCCCGTCCATACCGCCACGATCGACGCGGCCAACAGCCAGCCAGCCCACGGCGGAAGCCACGTGTCGCTCAAGGAGGCGAGGAGGCCGTCGAACGACAAATTGATCGTGCCGCCCCGGCCCAACAGGTAGAGCATGAGCCCCTGCCAGCCGATCAATCCGGCGAGCGTAACCACGAACGACGGCATGCCCAGCCGGGTGAACATCCAGCCGTGCAACAGCCCGACAAGCGCCGCCGCGACGAGTGCGACCGCGACGGCGAGGATCGGGTTCCAGCCATGCCGGACGGAAAGGATTGTCATCACCACCGCGCATAGGCCGCTGACCGAGCCGGCGGATAGGTCGATCTCGCCGAGTAGCACCACCATGATGATGCCGAGGGAGATGGTGCCGGTCGCGGCCATCTGCAGGGCCAGGTTGGTCAGGTTCTCGGCGGACAGGAAGTGCTCGTTGAGGGTGCCGAAGACCACCGCGATCACAATGAGCGCGCCGACTACCGGCCACGATCCGAGGTCGGTCCGCCGCACGCTCTCCAGCGGACGAAACGGTTTGCGTAGGGGCCGGGCGATCGTGGTCACGTGGTTCCTCCGGTGATCGCGGCTACGACGGACTCGGGTGTGGCCTCGGCGGTGCGGAACTCGCCGGCGTTGCGGCCGAGCCGCAGCACCACGGTCCGGTCGCCGACCGTTTGGACGTCGGCCAGGTTGTGCGAGATGAGCAGGACCGCGAGGCCGCGGTCGCGCAGGCGCCGAATCAGACCCAGCACCTGCGCGGTCTGCTCGACGCCGAGGGCAGCGGTGGGCTCGTCGAGGATGACCACGCGCGGCTCGCCGATGAGCGCCCGCGCGATGGCCACCGACTGCCGCTGCCCGCCGGAGAGCATGGCGACCGGGACGCGGATGTCGGGGATGCGAACGTCCAGTGAGGACAGCAGATCTCGCGCGGTTCGCTCCATGTGGATATGTCGCAGCAACGACCGCCGCCGCCGTTCGGTGCCCAGGAACAGGTTCGCGACCACGTCGAGGTTCTCGCACAACGCCAGGTCCTGGTGCACGGTCGAGACGCCGAGCCGCTGGGCGTCCAGCGGATTGTTGATCCGAACTGGGCGACCGTCCTGTTCGATCGCGCCCTGGTCCGGGGGAACCACGCCCGAGATGACTTTGACCAGGGTGGACTTGCCGGCGCCGTTGTCGCCGACCAATGCAACGACCTCGCCGGGGCTCAGGTCCAGGCTCACCCCGTCGAGAGCCTGGACCGCACCGTAGCGCTTGGACACGTTCTTTGCGGAGAGCACTACAGAATTCCCGCCTTGGTGCACGCGGCTGCCACGGCGTCGGTGCAGATTTCAGATGCCTTGTAGAACCCGTCCTTGACGATCGTGTCCTTGATTTTGTCGGCGGTCACCGCGATCGGGTCGAGGAGGAAGGACGGGATGTCGGCGGTGCCGTTGTTGACGGTGGTCGCCGCCGCGGGCTTCTCGCCCCGGGCCGCTGCGACGGCCAGTTCCGCGGCCTTCTCGGCCTCGGCCCGGATGTTCAGATAGATGGTCATGTACTGCTCACCGGTGAGGATCCGCTGCACCGCGGCAAGCTCGGCGTCCTGTCCGGTGATCGGGGGGAGGGTCTGGTATCCGGCCCGCTTCATCGCCGCGATCGCGCCGCCGGCCATACCGTCGTTGGCCGACAGGACGCCGACGATGTTGTCACGCCCCAGGGCCGTGATGGACTGCTCCATCTCCTGCTGAGCCTTGTCCGGGCTCCAGTCCGGGGTGTCGAACTCCCGCCCGATCTGCACCTTGCCGTCGAGGACCTTGTGGGCGCCGGTCTTGTAGTCAGCGGAGCTCGGATCGGTCGGCGCGCCGTTGATCATCACGATCTTGCCCTTGTCCACGGTCCCGGCCTTATTGAGCGCGTCGAGCAGCGCCTGACCCTGCATCTCGCCGACGCGGACGTTGTTGAACGAGACGTAGTACTCGTACGAGATGCCGGAGATGAGCCGGTCGTAGGCGATGACCGGGATCCTCTTTTGTTTGGCCTGGTTGACGAGGGAGGCGACGGCGCTGGCGTCGACCGCGTCGAGCACCAGGACGTCGGCGCCCTGGGCCATTGCGGCTTCGACCTGCTGCTGTTGCTTGGCTGCGTCCTGGTCTGCGTTGGAGTAGAGGAGCTTGCATTCCGCGCACAGGGCCTTGACCTTGGCTTCGAAGAGCGGCCGGTCGAATGCCTCATAGCGGGTCGTCTTGGACTCGGGGAGGAAGAGCGCGATGGTCGGCGCCTCCTTCGTGCCTGACTGGTCGGTGGCGGCGCCACCGCAGCCGCTGACGAGGGTGGCCACAGCCACCGCGACAACGAGCCATCTGGTTCTCATGGGGGGCACCTTTCCTCGGGGGATAGTCACTATGTTTAGCCACTTTGGTGACTCTTGGCAAGGTCCTTTACAAAATTGATAAGTGACCTTTCCGAAAGGCTGTGGCAATCTGGATCCGTGCAGACCACGGGAACCGCCAGCACGACCAGCGTGTTGCGGGTGATGAACGAGAGGGCGGTCTTCGCCGAGATCTTCAGTCTCGGCAAGGTCTCTAGGCCCGAGCTCGCGCAGGCCACCGGCCTGTCCAAGCCGACGGTGTCGGTGGCCCTTTCCAACCTCGAACGCGCCGGGCTCCTGCGCCAAGTGGGCCAGCGCGCAGGACCCGCCGGACGCTCCGCCCTGCTCTACGAAGTCCGACCGCAGGCCGGATGGGTCCTCGCCGTGGACATCGGCCGGGCATACGTACGGGTCGCGCTCGCCGACCTGGTCGGCACCATCGTCGCCCGTAAGGACGAACCTTCGCGCGGCTCGCGCGCCGCCAATCTGGTCGCACAGCTCACCCGCCTCGCCGACGACCTAGCCACCGAGGCCGGCATCACCCGGGCGGACATCACCCTCGCCGTGTTCGGCACGCCGGGTATTCACGACAAGCAGACCGGTGCGCTGCATCTCGCACCCAACCTTCCGGGCTGGGACCGGCCCGGTGCTTTAGAGCGACTGGCCGGGATCGCCGGCTCAACCTATGTGGTGGAGAACGACGTCGACCTCGCCGTGGTGGCGGAGGCCACCTATGGGCTCGGCCAAGGCGTCGCGCACTTTGTATACGTCTCGATCGGCACCGGCACCGGCATGGGCATCATGATCGACGGCAGGCTCTACCGGGGCTTCCGTGGAGCGGCCGGTGAGATTGCCTACGTACCGGTGGCGGAGGGCGATCCATTGCTGGACAAGCCGGCCTCCCGAGGCCGCGGCATGTTCGAGTCAGTGGCCTCGGCCGACGGCGTCGTCGCCATCGCCCGCCGTATGGGGATGCTCGACGCGCTCACCGCGAAGGACGTGTTCGCCGCCGCCCGGTCCGGCAATGGCGCCGCCTGGCAGGCGGTGCTCCTCGAAGCCGACCATCTCGCCCATGCCCTAGCCGCGGTAACCGCCGTGCTGGATCCGGAGCTGGTCGTGCTCGGCGGCGGGATCGGCACGCAAGGCGGGGATCTGCTGGTCGGCCCGGTCGTAGACCGGCTCACGAGCCTGGTGGCCCTGCTCCCACCCAGGATCGAGGTCTCCGTACTCGGCGCGGACGCAGTACTGCACGGTGCGCTGGCCCTCGGTCTCACCGCCGCCCGCGATCTGGTCCTCGACCGCGCCACCTCCAATGGCTAGCGGTCCTCTGCCGTAGGGTTCTTGAATTTTGAGCCAAGATTTCAGGCTGCGATGCGTGACTGTCCTATGTAGTCGTCGATGTAGGTGTCGATGGTGTGCAGGGCTTGGCGTAGCCGCAACGGCGCGGGTGGGCGGTTCGCGGCGGTGAGCGGGAAGAGGAGCCGGTCGTGGAGCTTGGTGTAGAACACGGCGATGCGCATGCCGTCGGATGTGACGGCGTACGTGTTGGTGCCTGGCAGCCGGGCGATGACGCCCTTGAGGCGAAGTCGTCTGAGGTCATAGCTCATCTGGGCTGAGGTGTAGTCGATGCCGAGCAGTCCGGCAACGCGGGCGCGAAGGCTCCGGTTGGTGATGCCGGTGACGGCGAGCAGGCTGGCGCACAAGGCGCCGGCCAGGGCCATGACCCGAGGGTCGCCGAACCGCAGGGCCGAGGCCCTCCGCCCCTCCTCGATGGTGGGGTGCGCCACCCGCGCAAAGGCTGGGCTGGCAAGGAGACAGCCCTGGCCGACGCGTTGAGTATCCAACAGCCTGTGGGTGCCCAGAACTTGGGTGCGGGCTTTGAGCTGCGCGTTGGCCGGTTGATGCGGCAGGATGCGCGGGGTGGCTGTCCGGTTGGTCTATCTGGTTGCGGCGTGTGCTTGACCTGCTCGTGCTGATCGCGCGCGGTTCGGACGTCAGCAAAGATGTTGAGATCTTGGTGCTGAGGCACGAGGTTGCGGTGCTGCGCCGACAGGCGTCGCGGCCACGACTACAGCTCGGCGACCGGATGCTGCTCGCCGCGCTGTCCCGCGTCCTACCGCGGCCGCGGTGGCCGGCGTTTTCGTCTCACCAGCAACCCTGCTGCGCTGGCATCGTGACCTAGTCGCGCGGCGCTGGACCTACCGATCGACCAACGGCGGCCGCCCGTCGACCGGGACGGAGGTCCGCGAGCTGGTCCTGCGCCTGGCAGCCGAGAATCCGACCTGGGGGTATCGGCGGATCCAGGGGGAGCTGGTCGGCCTGGACCACCGGGTGGCTGCCAGCACGGTGTGGCGGATCCTCAAACGCGCTGGCGTCGACCCGGCACCCCGGCGTGGCGGTCAGACCTGGCGGCAGTTCCTCACCGTGCAGGCTAAGACGATCATCGCTACGGACTTCTTCACCGTCGACACCGTGCTGCTCAAGAGGCTGTACGTTATGTGTTACGTGGAATACGAGCGAAGCGAACTATTCCTTACGTAACAAGGATTCTGTGGACTGCGACGTAGGAGCATTCCACAGAATGCTATTCGTGATCGAGCTCGCCACACGGCGGGTGCACGTTCTGGGCGCAACCGCCCATCCGACCGGGCAGTGGGTCACCCAGCAGGCCCGCAATCTCATGATGGGCCTCGGCAACCGCATCGACACGCTCAAGTTCCTCGTCCGCGACCGTGACACCAAGTTCACCGCCGGGTTCGACGCGGTCTTCGCCGCCGACGCCATCGAGGTACTCAAGACACCGGTCCGGGCGCCCAGGGCGAGCGCACACGCGGAACGTTGGGTGGGGACCGTGCGGCGGGAATGCCTGGACCAGATCTTGATCATCAACGCCCAGCACCTTCAGCGAGTCCTGGCCGAATTCGTTGATCACTACAATGGACACCGTCCCCACCGGGCCCTGCGACAACAAGCGCCCGAACCCCGATTGAGGGTGGTGCCCGCCGACTGCGGCACGGTCGAGCGACACCAGGTCCTCGGCGGACTCATCAACGAATATCGCCTGGTCGCGTAGCCCGACCGACGTTCTGGGCACCCACAGGGTTGGTGGTCAAGGTCTATGACGAGGTTACGGGCCTGCTGGGTCACCCACGTCCCGGTCGGGTTGGGTGTGGCGCCCAGGAGGTGCACCTTGCGGGTGGCGATCTCCATGACGAACAGAACGTAGATGCGTTTGAGCCCGGTCGTGTCCACGTGCAGGAAGTCGCAGGCGAGAATGCCTTTGGCCTGGCTGGTGAGGAACTGGGTCCACGTCGGGCCATTGCGTCGGGGTGCGGGGTCGATGCCGGCGTTGTGGAGGATCTTCCACATGGTGCTGGCGCAGACCTGGTAGCCCAACCCGACCAGCTCACCATGGATCCGGCGGTAACCCCAGGTCGCGTTCTCGGCCGCGAGGCGCAGCACCAGCGCCCCGGATCTCGGTGGCGACGCTCGGTCTGCCGGGACGGCGGGGATAGGTCCAGCGCCGGGTCACCAGGTCGCGGTGCCAGCGCAGCAGCGTGGCCGGCGTGACGAAGAACGCTGACCATCGTGGCCGGGCCAGCAGCCTCGACAACGCCGCCAGCACGGCACGGTCTGCTGGTTCCAGATCGGGGCGTGCGTCCTGGCCACGTAGGACCGCGACCTGGTGCCGTAGCACGAGAATCTCCACCTGGTTGGGCGCTCGCCTCGCACAGTGAGGGCGACCAGTTGCAGAAGGATACGCACGATCATGTACCCAAACGACAAGATCACGGCCGACAGCATCTCAGAACCAGTCGGCCGAGGCTCGCACAGATCCGCACGTTCAGACACCCTGACACGGTTTACGGGCACTACAGGGTCTCTGGGGTACCGTGGCAGCCGGCTCGCGGGTCGCGGGGCCGGCGCTCAGCCGGCCATCACATAGCGGCGGTCGCCCGCGATTGTGGGCCCCGCGCCGCCGTACCGCTCCTATGCATCGTGACGGACGTAGTGAGGGATTGACACGTCTGGGATGCTGGCGCGGTGGGTGCCGCGATGGTCGCCGATCCAGGGCCGAGGGTCGCGAGGTGTCGGGTACTCCGTGAGCTGACTCCGCCCTCTCGTTCAGACGCGGGTGTTTGGAGTGCGCATGACAGCGCACAACCCGGTGGCTCAGGTATGGGAATGCTCCGGCTGTGGTGGCCCGTGGCCGTGTCGAACCAGGCAAAGGGAGCTTACCGCTACCTACCCGCGTGCGCCGGCATCACTCGTGACTTATATGAGCCGGTGCATGGCTGTCGCGAGAGTGGAGCTGTCCGACGTGCCCGAAGGCGCACTGCACGCGCGGTTTCTCGGGTGGATAAGGTGGTGAATCCGCGCGAGTGAGACTATGCCCTCGGCCATGGACTTGATAACCCTGGTCTGTGCGATGAGGCTAGGTCCGTGGCGGACACCCAACCCGTGAGCACCCGGGCTCGAGGGTGTCACGGGTCTCGTGGAATTTCGGTGACGATCCCATTTGAATGTTAGGCGGCGGCACCGGCAGATTCAGGCTGACGCGGGGCGGTGGGGTGGGCGTGTCGGCGCAGGTCGGTGATGAGTTGGGGCATCTGCTTGTAGCCCTTGACCCGGCGAAACGAGCGCTGGGCGTTGATCATGCCGGCTGCGGTCCCACCGCAGCACCATTTGCCCGTCACGCCAGCGGGTGACGTTGCGGTTGGTGGCTCTGGCGATTGAGATCATTGACTTGATCGGGTTCGAGGTGATCAAGGATTTGGCCAGGGTGCCGTAATGCCGAGGCGTACGACGGTGAACAGCTCCTCCGTCCCCTCGCGTAGCGAGGCGGCCGCGCCGGGGTGCTTGCGCTCCAACACCGTGGCGAGGGCTTTGGCGTCACGGAGGCCGGCGGCCGCGTCTGGGTTGTTCAGCGCGCGCGCGAGGTTGAGGTCGACCCAGCCCCGTTCGGACTCGGGCAGATGCTCGGTGACGTTCCGTCGTTTGTGGACAGTACAACGCTGGATGGCCGCGTTGGCGCCGAAGACGGCCTTCACCGCCGCCGACAGTGCCTTGGCGCCGTCGATGACAACCAGCAGCTCGTCGGTGGCGTCCGGGCCGCGTGCGACCAGATCGGCGAGAAGGTGGGTGACGACGGTCTTGTTCTCGGTGGAGCCCTCCCACAACCCGACCGGCGCCTTCGTCCCGTCGGCGGTGATCGCCAACGCGACCACGCAGCAATGCTCGGTGACGAGTTCCACGTCGATCATCAGCACCTTGATGTCGAGCGGGGATAGCTCCCAGGCCAGCAGCTCCGCGAGTGCGGTCTTGGTCTCCCGAAGGAACCGGCGCAAGACCGCCGATCGGCTCGTCGCGCTCGCCGCCTGCTCCACCGCCTCACCAACCGACTCGGCCGCGGCCGTGTACCGGCGGGTGGCAAGCCCGGCCAACATCCGCTCCTCACCACCGTCGTGGGCTGGTCCACTGAGGCGACCATCTGGTAGGTGGGCAGTCCCACCTCGTGCCCGTCAACGGTGCGAGCAAGGGGCCGGTTCACCGGCACCCGACGCCCGCCCAGCACCACCGATCCGTTCTCGCCGCCGTGACGGGTCGCGACCCGATCCGGGTCGTGCTTGCCCCTCGGCCCGCACGCCGCGGTGATCTCGGCGTCGAACATCGTTCGCATCACCGCCATCCCGGCGGCCACGCTCATCGCCAGCAGCCCTTCCCGAGCCACCGACGCGATATCAGCCAGCGCGAGCTGGACCTGGCTATAGCCCAGGTCTTTGGGTGGCGGCGAACAAGCCTGGCGCGAATCCGGCCTCGGCGCCCCAGATGACATCGACGAACTCAAACAACGCATCGTCCACTTAGAACAAGGAACAGTGGACCTGCGCACCCAACTTGAGGAACGCGACGAAGACCTCAGCGCCGCACGCGCAGCCAACCCGAGAACTCATCAACCAGCTCAACACCAAGCCGACACGATAGACCGGCGTGTCCTACTTGCACCACACCTGTCGTATTCACTAGGATTCAACCATCAGCCCATGAGCTGCACAAACACGGAGATCTGAACCTCCAGCTCGGGCTCCCTCACAGCGGAGCAGAACCCGCCAGCGGCGAAGGTCATCGCCACGGTCGGGCCTGTCGACCAGGTCGATCCTGACGGCCGCGACGCGGTGTCCACGCTGCTGACCAGGCCGTGGTCTGGTGGAGGGGTCGAGTTCGACCGGGTGGTGCCGCCCAGCGGCAATCTGGGCGTGGCCGGCAAACAGTTCTGGCTCGGTCCGGCCCGGGCCGGCGTGGTGGTCACGTTCTGGGCCGACCTCGACGTGATCCACCTGCTGATCGCCGGCACTCGGATCAAGAGCCTGCGCTCGCACTTGTCGGTCAACGACCTGGCCACGCTGTTCGCTCACGGCGGCCGTAACGCCGGCCCGTCCCCGATCCCGCCACCGCAACCCGGCGAGGCGGTCGAGGTCGACCGCACGGTCAGCCGCACCGGCACGGTCTCGCTGGGCCAACACATCGTGCTCGCCGCAGAGATCCTCGCCGGCCGGCGCGTGGCCATCCGGGTGGATCAGAACACGTTGATGTTCTTCGACCCCGACACCCGCGATCTGCTCCGGGTGCGCCCCAACCCCTTGTCCCGCGCCGAGATCACCAAGCTGCGTGGGGCCCGGCCGGCCGGACCGGCGCCCCAGCGGTCCACAGAACCCGTCCGGGTGCAACGACGCGCCTCCAACACCGGCATCGTCATGGTCGTGGGCCAGAAGATCGCCCTCGGCCGTGTCCACAAACACCAGACCGTCGCCATCGACGTAGCCGAGACGACGCTGACCATCCACGTCGACGGCGACGTCCGCACAGTTCCCCGGACCACCGACCACCCCGTCCGGTGGATCAAAGCCCACCGACCCCGCAAGGTCGAGTCAAATGTCTAGGCCATCTGTAAAGCATCAGGTGGGACAGATCTGGCTGACCCCTTGAACCCGCCCTGTCAAGGAGCAATTGTCAAGACTTGTGGATGAAGGAGTCTGACTATGCTGCCTCGGCCGTCGCCTTGGCTTGAGCGTTGCGGGTGGTGCGTTCGACGAGCTTGCC